>DASSME010000203.1:0-42670 GCA_035689035.1 Longimicrobium sp.
GGGGACGCCGGCGGAGCCACCGCCGGCGCGGTGAACGGGGGAAAGGGCGGCGACGTGTTCCTGGACTACGCGGAAATCCAGATCAAGGCGGGCGACGGGGGGCCGGGCGCGTCGTCGTTCCGGCGCGAGTCGTTCGCGCCCCAGGGCGGCCCCGACGGCGGCGACGGCGGCCACGGCGGCGACGTGATCCTGCGCGCCGACGGGCAGCTCTCCACGCTGATGGACTACCGCTACCGCCAGCAGTACGCGGCGGAGAACGGCAAGCGCGGCACCGGCTCCAACTCCACCGGCCGCAGCGGCGAGGACCTGGTGCTGCGCCTTCCCCCCGGCACCCTGGTGCGCGACGTGGAGAGCGGCGAGACGCTGGGCGAGCTGGTGGAGGACGGGCAGGAGCTCGTCGCCGCGAAGGGCGGGCGCGGCGGCTGGGGGAACGCGCGCTTCGCCACCTCCACCAACCAGGCCCCGCGCCGCGCCGACCCCGGGCTCCCCGGCGAGGAGCGGCGGATCGCGCTGGAGCTCAAGCTCATCGCCGACGTGGGGCTGGTGGGCGAGCCCAACGCGGGGAAGTCGACCTTCCTCTCCGCCGTCTCCGCGGCGACGCCCAAGGTGGCGGACTACCCGTTCACCACGCTCACGCCGAACCTGGGCGTGGTGCAGCTCTCCGGGCACCGCTCCTTCGTGGTGGCCGACATCCCCGGGATCATCGAGGGTGCGCACGAGGGGAAGGGGCTGGGGCACCAGTTCCTGCGCCACATCGAGCGCACCCGCACGCTGGCGCTCATGATCCAGGCCGACGCGCTGGAGGTGCAGGCCGAGTACGACCGGCTGATGGACGAGCTGCGCGCCTATTCGGCCGAGCTGGCGGCCAAGCCGCACACCGTCGTGTTCACCAAGGCCGACCTGCTGCCGCCCGACTGGCCCGAGCCGAAGGTGGACGCGCCCGGCGCGTGGGGGCAGTTCACCATCTCGTCGGTGTCGCGCCGCGGGCTGGACCCGCTGCTCGAGGGGCTGTGGCAGCACGCCGCGCGCGCCGTGGAAGCGGAGCGGGCGCACGAGGACGAGCCCGAGCCCTGGCGCCCGTGACCGATGCCGCTGACCGGTGACGCGCTGGAGCCCGTCCTGCGCCTGGCGATCGTGGACGGCATCGGCCCGGCACGCCTCTCGTCGCTGCTGGCGCGCTTCGGCGCGCCCGAGCGCGTCCTGGGCGCGAGCGCAGAAGAGCTCGCCGCCGTCCCGGGCTTCGGCCGCGAGCTGGTGAAGCGGCTGCGCGCGGCCGCCACGGAGGAGGGCCGCCAGCGCGCGCGAGAGTCGATGCGGACGCTGCAGCGAGCGGGCGCCGTCGCCATCACCCCCGGCGACGCGGCGTATCCCGAGGCGTTCCGCACCCTTCCCGATCCGCCCTTTCTGCTGTTCGCGATCGGCAACCTCGACCTTCTCCGCGCGCCGGGCCTGGGCGTGGTGGGCACGCGGCTGCCCACCGACTACGGGCGGCGGATCACCGTCAAGCTGACGGGCGAGCTGGCGCGGGCCGGGCTCAGCATCGTGAGCGGGATGGCGAAGGGGATCGACGCGGCGGCGCACGCGGCGGCGCTGGACGCGGGCGGAGCCACGGTGGGCGTGCTGGGCCACGGCATCGACCGCGTGTACCCGCCCGAGAACGCCGGGCTGTTCGCGCGGGTGGGCGAGCGCGGGCTGCTGCTGACCGAGCTGGCGCCGGGCGAAAAGCCCAACGCCGGCAACTTCCCGCGCCGCAACCGGCTGATCGCGGCGCTGAGCCTGGGGGTGCTGGTGGTGGAGATGGGCGAGAAGAGCGGCGCCCAGCACACCGTCACCTACGCGCTGGAGCAGGGAAAGGACGTGTTCGCCATCCCGGGGCCGATCGGCTCGCCGCAGAGCGCGGGCACCAACCAGCTGCTGAAGGACGGCGCGCGCCTGGTCACCTCGTCCGCCGACATCCTGGAGGAGCTGCGCGGGGTGGGGCACGCCTTCCAGCCGGCGGGCGGCCCCGCATCGTCCGCCAACATCGACGTGGCGCCGCCCCCGCCGCCCGACCTGGTCCCCGACGAGGCCAAGGTCTACGCCGCGCTCGCCGCCGACCCCCGCCACGTGGACGACCTCGCCCAGGCGACCGGGATGGCGCCGAGCAAGGTGCTGGCCGCGCTGCTGGGGCTGGAGCTGCGCGAGCTGGTCGAATCGCTGCCGGGGAAGCAGTACCGGCGGAAGTAGGGCGAAGCAGAACGGCTGGAAGCTTGAGCGGAAAACGGTGCTCTTCGATATTTGAATCAGACCTGGCCATTCATCGGGAACGGGGCCGATGCCTGCCGTCACCACCAACAAAATCGCCGACTGGTTCATCCACTTCGCGCACGAGGTCGGTGATCCCATCACCAACCTCCGGCTGCAGAAGCTGGTGTACTACGCACAGGCGTGGTACCTGGCCCTGCACGGCAAGCGGCTGATCCCCGCCGAGTTCCAGGCGTGGGTGCACGGGCCTGTCTGCCACCCGCTGTACCAGCGCTTCCGCGGCTATGCGTGGAACCCGATCTCCGAGAGCGTCGCGCGCCCGGAGCCGCCGGACGAGGTGGAGGCGCACCTCCGCGAGATCATGGAGGTGTACGGCGGCTACTCGGCGTGGGACCTGGAGCGGCTGACGCACGCGGAAGAGCCGTTGCGGAAGGCGCGTGGCGACCTTTCTCCCGATGCCTCGTCGACCGCCGTGATCCGCGACGACGACATGCGGCGGTTCTACGCCGCGCGAACTGCCGCGTAGCACCTCCATGGGTCGGATCAGGCCCGGCCGCGTGGAGGCGCACACCGGCCGCATCACCACGCCTCCGCCGCCCGGAGGGTTCATCTCGTTCTCCTGCCGGTTCTTCACGCGGACGCCCAAGTTCAACACGTCCGCGTGTGCGGCGGGCTGGTGGGATGGATTGGTCGACCGGCTGCAGGCGCTCTCTTCGCTGGGCGGCAGGAGGTGCTCAGCAACCGCTCGCCGGCGTTGCGCGCGCACCCGATCGACTTCACGCACACCACCGAGCCGGACGGGTTCGCGCATCTGAATCCGCAGCTTCGCGGCTACGAGCCGTACCAGTTCCAGCTCTCGAAGGGGACGGGGCGGGTGCACGGCTTCTTCATCGACCTGGTGTTCCACGTCGTCTGGCCCGATCCTCACCACCGGCTGTACGCCTGAATTCCTCCGCGCCACCCGTCCCCTGTCTCCGCCGCCCGACGATGCTCCGCAAACCACACCGCCTCGGATCGATCGCCGTGCCGCTCGTGCTGTGCGTGGCGGGGTGCAAGGACTCGGAGCTGAATGCGCTGTACGGGGATTGCCTGGTCGTGGGCAGGAATGATGGGAAGCACGTGGAGGCTTCCTGCACGAACTCACCCTTCGCCGAGCGGCCGGACCGGGAGCGGGCGATCACCGCACGGAAGGTGGCCGAGTACGTCCGCGATCATTACGTCTCGTACCAGGATGCCCGCGACGTGACGGTGACCTTCTGGAGCAAGAAGGAAACGGCGAAGGGCGACATCAGGCATCCTCGTGCGCGATACACCTTTACGCGCGCCGAGCTGGGCGAGCCGCCCACGCCGCTCAAGCAGAAGCCCGACCGCGCCGCGTCCGCCCCGAACAGCACCGCGCCGAACTGATCGGCCGCACGCCACGCTCCCTGCGGTGTACCACCGGGCCGGATGAGAAACGACGACGCCTCCGCGCCGCATCCCCCGGTGGATGCCGTTCTGGCGGGGCCGGACGACCGGCCCCGCTCGCTGTACGTGCACGTGCCGTTCTGCGTCCGCCGCTGCTCGTACTGCGACTTCGCCGTGCAGGCCACCCGCGAGGCGCCGACCGACGAGTGGCTGGACGCCGTGGTCACCGAGATTCGCCTCCTTTCCGCCGAGCGCGGGTGGGACGCGCCGCTCACGCTGGACACCGTCTACCTGGGCGGCGGCACGCCCTCGATGCTGCGGCCGGGCGCGATGGCCGAGCTGCGCCGCCGCCTGGAGCCGTACGCCGTGTGGGACGCGTCCGCCGAGTGGACGTGCGAGGCGAATCCGGAGAGCTTTTCGCCCGAGACCGCCGCCGCGTGGCGCGACGCCGGGGTGAATCGTCTCTCGCTGGGCGCGCAGACGTTCCACGAGCCGGCGCTGCGCTGGATGGGGAGGATGCACGGCGTCGATGGCCCACGCCGGGCGATGGACGCCGCGCGCGCGGCCGGGTTCGGCAACGTGAGCGTGGACCTGATCTTCGGCCTGCCGGCGCGGCTGGGGCGCGACTGGGCGGCGGACCTGTTCCACGCCCTCGCGCTGGAGCCCGAGCACGTCTCGCTCTACGGCCTGACCGCCGAGGCCGCCGCGCCGCTGGGCCGCTGGGTGGGCGAGGGGCGCGAGGTGCTGGCCGACGAGGACCGCTACGCCGACGAGTACCTGCTCGCCCATCGGACGTTGACCGGCGCGGGGTTCGAGCACTACGAGGTTTCGAACTTCGGGCTCCCCGGCCGCCGCTCGCGCCACAACTTCGTCTACTGGACGGGGGCTCCGTACGCGGCCCTGGGCCCCGGGGCGCACGCCTTCCACCCCCCGCTGCGGCGCTGGAACGTGCGCGGCTGGGAGGTCTACCGCCGCATGCTGCTGGACGAGGGACGTCTTCCCGTCGAGGGCGAGGAAGAGGTGGATGCCGAGACGGCCGGGCTGGAGCGCGCCTGGCTCCTGCTGCGCACCGACCGGGGATGGCCGCTGGACGGCGCCGGCCCGGCCGAGCGGCGGCTGGCGGAGACGTGGGCCGCGCAGGGGTGGGCGCGCGAATCGGCCGGCGCGCTGAAGCTCACCGCCGAGGGGTGGCTGCTGCTGGACCGGCTGGCCGTGGAGATGGCGGACGCGGCGGAGCGGCGTCCCTCATCCGGCTCCCCGGCCGTCCTGGAGACGCCGGCGCTGCACGGCTGACAGGCGCGGCGCCCGGATTGCGCCGCCACGGCAGCCCGCTCGGCCGGAACGGCGCACGGCGGCGGCACCGGATCTTGCCCTGCAGCGGGCGCGGGAACGGCGTCACCCGCCGCGCGGGTTGCGGCGATCGATACGACGATGGCGAACGTGCGCGGCCGCGAGGATTGACGCTCCCCGGCGCGGTCGGCAAATTTGAAAGGTTTGTGCCCGTTTTTCCCAACGCCCCAGCGTGAGATGGCAGACGCGCCCCTGACCGAACGCGAGCACGCGATCCTCGAGGCGGTGATCCGCACCTACGTGGAGACCGCCGAGCCCGCCGGCAGCCGCATGGTGGCGCGCCGGTTCCGGCTCGGCATCTCGCCGGCCACGGTGCGCAACACCATGAGCGACCTGGAGGAGAAGGGGTACCTGTACCATCCCCATACCTCCGCCGGGCGCGTGCCCACGGACCTTGCCTACCGCCTGTACGTCGATTCGCTGATGCGGCGCCAGCCGGTGTCGCCGCGCGAGCACGGCGAGATCCGGCGGCAGCTGGAGAGCGGCGGCGAGGGCGCGGCCATCGAGCACCTGCTGCGCCGCGCGGCGCAGGTCCTCGGCCTGTTGACGCAGGAGCTTGGGATCGCGGTCACCCCGCGGCTGGACGAGGCCACCCTCGAGCGGCTGGACCTGGTGCCGATCCACGAGGCCAAGGTGCTGCTGGTGATGACGCTGCGCGCGGCCGGCGTGCGTACCATCTACGTCGACGTGCCCGCGGCGATCCCGCCCAGCACGCTGGCCAGCGTGGCGCGCATCCTGAACGAGCGGCTGGGCGGGCTCAAGCTGCGCGACATCCGCGCCACCCTCCCCGAGCGGCTGCGCGACTCGGCGCCGGCCGACGACCCGGGCGCCGGCGAGCTGCTGAACGTGTTCGTGCAGGGCGCCGAGGAGCTGTTCACCAGCCCCGCGGCGCCCGACACCGGGCTGCACCTGGGGCGCGCCTCGGTGCTGGCCGAGCAGCCCGAGTTCAGCAGCGGCGAGCGGCTGCGCGGGCTGATCGAGCTCACCGAGCGGCGCGACCTGCTGCAGCAGGTGCTGGGCGAGCGCGCCGGCGACGGGCTGCACGTGACCATCGGCGTGGAGCACGGCAACCCCGCGCTCAGCGACTTCACCGTGGTCACCAGTCAGTACCGCTCGGCGGGGCTGAAGGGGGTGATCGGCGTGATCGGACCCACGCGAATGCCGTACGACCGCGTGATCGCGCTGGTCGAAAGCACCTCGAACCTGATCTCCGAATTCCTGGCCTGAGGGCCTGAAGGGCACGATGCGCGACTACTACGAGATTCTCGCGGTGGCGAAGGACGCCGACGGCGAGACGATCAAGAAGGCCTACCGCAAGCTGGCGCTGCAGTACCACCCCGACCGCAACGGGGGCGACAAGGAGGCCGAGGAGAAGTTCAAGGAGGCCACCGAGGCGTACGAGGTGCTGCGCGACGCCGACAAGCGCGCCGCCTACGACCGCTACGGCCACGCGGGGGTCAAGCGTGGCCCGGCGGGCCCGGGCGCCGGCGGCTTCGGCGGCGGCTTCGGCTTCGAGGACGCGCTGAACATCTTCATGCGCGACTTCGGCGGCTTCGGCGGGATCGAGGACCTGTTCGGCGGCGGCGGCGCGCGGCGGCGCGGCGGGGTGCAGAAGGGGAAGGACCTGCAGGTCCGCCTCAACATCACCCTGCCCGAAGTCGCCAGCGGCGTGCGCAAGACGCTCAAGATCAAGGCGCTGGACCCGTGCGGCACCTGCAAGGGCACCGGCAGCGCCGACGACGGCGGCCCGGTAACCTGCGAGGCGTGCCAGGGCGCCGGGCAGATCCGCCGCGTGCAGCGCAGCGTGTTCGGACAGTTCGTCTCGGCCAGCGTCTGCCCCACCTGCGGCGGCGAGGGGAAGATCATCAAGAACCCGTGCAAGAAGTGCCACGGCGACGGCCGCGAGCGCGGCGACCGCACGGTGGAGGTGGAGATCCCCGCCGGCGTGAGCAGCGACAACTACCTCACGCTGCGGGCGATGGGGAACGCCGGCCCGCGCGGCGGCCCCCGCGGCGACGTGGTGGTGGTGATCGAGGTGGAAGACGATCCGCGCTTCCTGCGCGACGGCAGCGACCTGGTCTACGAGCTTCCGATCTCGTTCAGCCAGGCGGCGCTGGGGCAGGAGGTGGACGTGCCCACCGTGTACGGCGACGAGAAGGTGAAGATCCCCGCGGGCGTGCAGAGCGGCGACGTGCTCACGCTGCGCGGCAAGGGCCTCCCCCACCTGGGCGGCGGCGGCAAGGGCGACGAGCACGTGCGCATCCACGTGTGGACGCCCACCGAGCTCAGCCCCGAGCAGCGCGAGCTCTTCCGCCAGCTGGCCGAGGTGGAGGGGCCCGTCCCCGCGCGCGGGCGGCGCGGCGGGAAGAACCTGTGGGAGCGCATGAAGGACGCGTTCGCCGCGTGACCGATCCGGATCGCTGGATGGTGCTGGCCGTCCGCTGCCCCCACCCCGAGCTGGCGGGGCTGGTCGCGGACGGCCTTCTTGCGCTCGGCGGCGCCGCGGTCGAGGAGAAGGACGGCGCGCTGATCACCTACCTTCCCGCGCCCGACGACCCCGGCGCGTTCGTCGCCGAGGCACGCGAGCGGCTGGCCGAGTGGCTGCCCGAGGGGACGGAGGTCGGCGTCACCTGGACGTGGCAGCCGAACGAGGACTGGGCCGCGGAGTGGAAGCGCGGCCTGGCGCCGCGGCGGGTGACGGACCGCATCGTGGTCAAGCCCACCTGGACGGAATGGGACGCCGCGCCCGGCCAGGTGGTGATCGACGTGGACCCGCAGATGGCGTTCGGCACGGGCGAGCACGCCACCACGCGCGGGTGCCTGCGCCTGCTCGACGGCGCGCTGCGCCCCCGCGACCGGGTGCTGGACGTGGGCTCGGGCTCGGGGATCCTGGCGATCGCCGCGGTGCGGCTGGGCGCGCGCGAGGCGGTGGCGGTGGAGTACGATCCCGACGCCAACCTCAACGCCCGCGAGAACCTGGAGCGCAACGGCGTCGAACCGTCCGTCACGCTGATCGAGGCGATGGCGGACGACGCGCTGCTGGCGCGGCTCGGGCGGTTCGACCTGGTGCTCGCCAACATCCTTTCCGGCGTGATCCGTCCGCTCCTCCCGGCGATGCGGCGGTCGCTGGGCGGCTTGGCCGAGGGGCGCCTGATCGTCTCCGGCATCCTCCGCTCCGAATCGCCCGACGTGGTGCGTGACGCCGAGGCGGCCGGGTTCCGCGTGGAGCGGGTGGACGAGGAAGAAGAGTGGTGGAGCGCGCTCCTGCGGCCGGTCGATTGACGCCCGGCAAAGCGGCGGGATGAGGGCGTGGGGCGGCGGCGGGAAGGTCGAGCGGCGACGGAAGACAGGGGCGGATGAATCCCCGGCAGCGACCACACGAAGTCCGCCCGCGCGGACGACCGACCGGCGTGCGGACCCAGGTCCGGCGCGCGGCGGCAGGCTCGGGGCGATGGATCGCCGCGGGCCTGTTCGCGCTGGTGCTGTCGCCGACGACTGCGTCTGCGCAGGCGCCCGCCTACCGCCGCGCGCCGGGCGACACGCTGCGGTACCACGAAGTGACCACGGGGACCGTCGAGATGCGCCCCGCGAGCGGCGCGGTGTCGGTGCGGACCCGGCACGACGCCCGGGTCGCCGTCACCTTCGGCGCGGCGGACACGGCGCGGGCGTGGTTCGAGGCGCTGTCGCTCTCCGCCGCCGGGCCGCCGCTGGGCGAGCGCCGGCCCGAAACGGCGCCGCTGCTGGGCCGGCCCTACACCTTCGTCCTCGGCCCCCGCGGCGAGGCGCGGACGGTGCGCCTCCCCGAGATCCCGGCCGAGGTGCTGCGGGTGAGCGACCTTTCCGCCGAGTTCACCGAGTTCTTTCCGCGCCTCTCCGCCGGTCCGCTCGCGCCGGGCGCCACCTGGGCCGACACCGCCAGCCACCAGACCACGAACGCCGCCGGGGTCACGGTGATCGGCCGGCGCATCGGCAGCTACCGCGTGCGCGGCGACAGCACCATCCGCGGCGAGCGGGTGGTGGCGGTGGAGGTGCGCACCAGCACCGAGATCCTCTCCGGCGCCGCCACGCCGCGCGCGAGCGGCGCCACAACGCAGAGCTCGCTCAAGGGCGAGGAGACCGGCGTCTTCTTCTTTGCCCCGGCCGGCGGGCGGCTGGTGGAGCGCCGCCGCACCGGGCGGCTGGCCGGCTCCCTCACCGTCACGGCCGGCGGTCGGACCCTCTCCATCCCCCAGTCCTTCACCTACGAGAGCCGCGTCGAGCTGATCCGCTGAAGCAGGACACCATCCACAAATGGCCGCGCTCCTGGCGCCATCCTTTCACGCCTTGACGTTCTGGTGAGTTGAACGATGAGTACGATCGCGAGGAATCGGTACAGGAGGTTCTACGAGCGGAAGGCGATCGTCGAAGCGCTGGCGGTGGTCCCACCCGTCGTCGCGCTGGCGATCACGGCGGCCCTCAACCTTCGCGATCCGGAGAAGCGCGGGCTCGGATGGGTGCTGGCCGCCGCGGCCGCGTGGCTCGCGATCGCGAACCTCGTGAAGGTGCTCAACGCGCACGCGCAGGACGCCGAGCAGGCGAAGAAGCAGGAGCATCCCGGCCTGGCGGGGGCGCTGCACGCCGTGCACGGGGCGATCAGCGGGCGTCTGGGTCTCACGAGGGAGGATCTCGGCCGTCTACGGATGACCATCCACGGTGTGGTTCCACCGCAGCGAAAGGGACAGTCGTCCGAAGAGATCGAACAGCTCCTGCCTTACGTGGGCGGCCGTGGCAGCGAGGCCGGCCGCAGGTTCTCGATCCGTTCGGGGATCACCGGCAAGGCGGTCCGCGAGTGCGCACCCTTCGCCGCGTCTCGCCGAAGCGAGGACTACACCGAGTTCATCCGGGAACTGGTGAGCGACTGGGCGTACACCGAGGACGACGCACGGAAGCTCTCGCCGGATCGCCGCTCGTGGATGGCGGTTCCGATCTTCGGCAGCCGGGGTTCGGTCGCGGGGGTCGTTTACTGCGACTCGAATGAACGGGACTTCTTCACAGACGAGGTGCGAATGCTTATCGTTCATGCATGCGACGGGATAACCGCCTACATCGCCGAGGTGTATCGATGAGCATCCGGACCGTGCCGAACGGCGCCCCTTTCAAATCCGTCGTGGTCTCGCGCCCGGGAGCCGCCATCCAGGTGGAGAAGCTCGAACTCACGGACGCGGCCCGGCGGCGGCTGACCACTTCCGTGCGCAGCCTGTGCGAACCCCGCCGCGAGCCTTCCGCGCGAGCAGGCCGCGGCACGTAACCACGCTCGTTGCTTCAAGCAGATCCGAGCCCGGCACACCATCGAACGGTGTGCCGGGCTTTTGCGTTCCCGCCCTCGCGGCGCGAACGATGCAACAGCGCCGGGTGCAGGGTACTCACCACCGACAGGAGGAGATCGATGTCCAACGAACGCGATCCGGTCACCGGGGCCGAGGTGGACCGCGACCGGGCCATCCGCCTGGACCACGGCGACCACGTGCACTACTTCGCCAGCGAGCAGAGCCGCGAGCAGTTCCTGGCCGACCCCGCCCGCTACCACGACGCGCACGCCGCGCGCGAGGGCGGCGCCGTGCACGGCGGCGACAACGCCGACGAGAACCCGCCGTTCACCCGCGACGAGCACGGGATGACCGCGCCCAAGTTCGGCTCGGCCACCAGCGGCGGCGCCGAGTTCGAGCCGCTCCCCCCGGGCGCGCGCGACTGACCGCGGCGCGCGTCACCGGCTTGGACCACGTGCAGCTGGCCATGCCGGCGGGTGGCGAAGACCGGGCGCGCGCCTTCTACGCCGGGGTGCTGGGGATGACGGAGGTGCCCAAGCCGCCGGTGCTGGCCGCGCGCGGAGGCGCGTGGTTCGCCGGCGGCGCGGTGCAGGTGCACCTGGGCGTGGAGGAAGACTTCCGCCCCGCCCGGAAGGCGCACCCGGCGCTCGCCGTCGAGAACCTTGCCGGGGTGCGGGCGGCGTGTGACGCGGCCGGCTTCCACACCACGCCGGGCGAGCCGCTGGACGGACGGCCGCGGGCGTACGTGCACGACCCCTTCGGCAACCGCATCGAGCTGATCCAGACGGCGTGACCGCGCCCGGCGGAGCCTCCATCGCTTCGCCGGGCGCGGTGTTCTGCTACCTCTGCAAGTTGCAGCACGCGCGAGATCCTTCCTTGCTTCGACTCGCCATCCACCGCGCCTGGCCCGGGCCGGGACCCCGATTCCGTTGCCGACACGCCCCACTCGGGACAGCGGCGCCCCACGGAGCCCCGGACACCCGCTTGTCAACGTTTTCCGCCATCGATTTGCGGGAAACCGGCTTATCCCACTTCGCGAAAACACCCGTTGTAAGGCTCGCGACTTGCCACGCTGGGGGCGGCTCGCCCGGCACGGACAGCATCCGACGGGCCAGGCACGGTAGCAGGCGGTAAGGGACGGCTCGTCGGCACGGGCCCGCCCCTTCGGCGCACTCAGGCCCGCCTCTCAGGGGCCAGCGCGGTGAACATCTGGTCACACCGCGTCCGACCGGTCCCGCATCCACCCACACCCCGTACCGCGCACCCGCGCGGAAACCTTCCGCCCGGCAGCCGGCTGCCGCACGGGCGTTCCACACGGAGGCCACACCCCATGCCCCTGACCATCACCAACCAGACCGACGAGCTCGTGCTGCTGCGCTACAACAGCGGCGTGACCCACCACCTGGCCCCGCGCACCGCCGTGGAGGTGGAGCCGGTGGAGGTGAAGGGGAACGAGCGCATCCAGAGCCTGGCCGCCCGGCGCATCATCGCGCTGGACACCGGCGAGGCCGAGGCCAAGGACGACAAGGCGGCGGCCGGCGAAGACGGCGGCGGCCGGAAGGGCAAGCGGTAAGCGTACCCCCGACCCGCCGCGGGCCCTCTCCGCGGAGCACGGCAGTCTCAACCCCCCGATCCGGAGCGCACACATCCTATGGCGACCCTGACAGCCCCGGGCGTCTACGTCGAAGAGGTGCCCAGCGGCGTACGGCCCATCCAGGCGGCCGGCACTTCCACCGCGGCGTTCTTCGGCGAGGCCGAGCGCGGGCCCGTCGACACGGTGACCAAGATCTTCAACTTCACCGACTTCCAGACGGTGTACGGCGGCTTCCTGGCCGGCGGGCGCTACCTGGCCCACTCGGTCTACCACTTCTTCAACAACGGCGGCGCCGCCTGCTACGTGGGCCGCGTGGCGCCCGGCGCGCTGACCGCCGGCGTGACCGTGCAGGACCGCGCCGGCGCGCCGCAGGCCAGCCTCACCTTCAACGCGGTGTCGCCGGGGGCGTGGGGGAACGGGGTGATGGTGCGGGTGAGCAGCGCCGCCTCGACCAACCCGGCCAACCGCTTCAACCTGACGGTGCACACCGACCCGGCGACCCCGGGCGACCCGCCGGTGCTGGTGGAGAGCTACGCCGACCTGAGCATGAACCCCGCCGACCCGGCGTACGTGGAGACCGTGGTGAACAGCCGCTCGGTGTACGTGCGCGTGGCGGTCAACACGGGGAACACCAACCAGATCAAGGGCTACAGCGAGAGCGCCGTGATCGACGTGAACGGGGCCGCGCTGCTCGGCGTCAACCACCGCGACTTCCGCATCAACATCAACGGCGACGGCTTCCGCACGGTGGACCTGACCACCGCGCTGCAGGGGAAGGACCTCACCAAGATCGAGGACATCCGCGCCGCGATGGAGACGGCGATCACGGCGCTCACGCCGCTGCGCGGGTCCACGCCGGCGGCGAGCTACAGCGGGGCGAAGGTGACCTTCGCCACCACCAGCGCGCCCGACGGCCGGCTGCGCATCACCGCGGGCGGCACGGCCAGCGCCTCGAGCAGCGTGCTGGTGCAGGACGCCACCGACCCGCTGCGCAACGCGGCGGGGTTGCTGGGGCTGGGGCCGCGCAACGGCGGCACCGAGGTGCAGGGCTCGGCGTCGATGCGCCCGGCCGACAGCGCGGTGGGCGACTACTACTTCCTGGGCGACGACACCGTGGCCGGCACGGTGACCGCGGTGAGCCTGGGCGACGACGGCGGGGTGCCGCAGGACCAGGACTTCATCGACGCGCTGCCGCGGCTGGACACCGTCCGCGACGTGTCGCTGCTGGCCATCCCGGGGATCGGCTCGGAGGCGGTGGTGGACGCGGCCATGAACTACTGCTCCAACCGGCCGCTCAGCGACGTCTTCTTCATCGGCGACATGGCGGCCACCGACGACACCTACGCCGAGGCGATCGCGTACCGCGACACGCTGAACAACCCCAACTCGTACGGCGCCGTCTACTTCCCCTGGCTGCGCACGCTGGACCCCACCGGCGCCTCGGCCGAGCCGATCGTGGTGCCGCCCTCGGGGTTCATGGCGGGGGTGTACGGGCGCACCGACGCGCGCCGCGGCGTGTGGAAGGCGCCGGCGGGGACCGAGGCGATCGTGGCGGGCGCGGTGGGGCTGGCCGCCGAGCTGAACGAGGTGCAGCACGGCGACCTGAACAACCACCCCAAGAGCGTGAGCGTGATCCGCCGCTTCCCGGCCACGGGGATCGTGGCGTGGGGCGCGCGCACGGTGAGCTCGGACCCCGAGTACAACTACATCCCGGTGCGGCGCATGGCGATCTTCCTGCGCGTGAGCATCTACAACGGGATCCAGTGGGCGGTGTTCGAGCCCAACGACGCGCCGCTGTGGGCGTCGCTCAGGCTGAACATCGGCTCGTTCATGAACACGATGTTCCGGCGCGGCGCCTTCGCGGGCTCCACGCCCTCGCAGGCGTACTTCGTCAAGTGCGACGCCGAGACCACCACCCAGGCCGACATCGACCTGGGGATCGTGAACGTGCTGGTGGGTTTCGCGCCGCTGAAGCCCGCCGAGTTCGTGGTGGTCCGCATCAGCCAGAAGGCCGGCCAGACCGGGTGACCGGTCCCTCTGCTCCCGAGCAGCATTCCACCCCAGACTGAGATCGCCGGAGGGCGACGATGCCACAGTTCAGCGTCAACACATACCGTTTCGATCCGTACCGGAACTTCAAGTTCCGCGTCAAGTGGGACAACGAGTACGTGGCGGGGCTCAGCAAGTGCAGCCCGCTCAAGCGTACCACCGAGGTGGTCAACTGGCGCGAGGGGGGCGACCCCAGCCGCGGCCGCAAGCTCCCGGGGAAGACGAGCTACGACGCGATCACCCTGGAGCAGGGGGTCACGCACGACTCGCGCTTCGAGGAGTGGGCCAACCTGGTGAACAACTACGAGGGCGACGCGCTGATGTCGCTCAAGAACTTCCGCAAGGACGTCACCATCGAGGTCTACAACCTCCAGGGCGTGGTGGTGATGGCGTACAACGTGTTCCGCTGCTGGGTGTCGGAGTACCAGGCGCTGCCGCAGCTGGACAGCGAGGGGAACGCCGTGATGATCCGCACCCTGAAGCTCGAGAACGAGGGGTGGGAGCGCGACGTGTCGGTGACCGAGCCCACCGAGACCTGAGCGGCTGAGCGATGACGCTGGCGTCGGCCGGAGCGGTGTGCGTGCTTCCCGGCGGGTACGTGGACGAGCACGGCACGGTGCACCGCACGGCCGAGCTGGCCCCGCTCAGCGGGCGCGAGGAGGAGCTGCTGGCCACCCTGGCCGGCGCGCCCGCGGCGGAGCTGGCCACCGAGGTGCTGGCGCGCTGCGTCCGCGCCATCGGCGCGGTGCGGCCGGTGACGCCCGCGGTCGCGCGGCGGCTGCTGGTGGGCGACCGCCTGTTCCTGCTGCTGCGGCTGCGCGAGGCCAGCTTCGGGCACCGCGTGGAGGGGCGGCTGGGGTGCCCGTGGTGCGGCGCCCGGGTGGACCTGGAGTTTTCCACCGCCGACGTGCCGGTGAAGGAGTGCCCCGCCACCTCGCGCACCTACCGGGTGGAGCTGTCGGCCGGCGACGTGAAGGGCGGGGCGCCCCGCGCGCTGGAGCTCCGCCTGCCGGACGGCGGCGACCAGGAAGCGCTGGCGCCGCTGGTGGCGCGCGACCCGGACCAGGCGCTCACCGCGCTGCTGGCGCGGTGCGTGGCCGACGCCGGGGTGCCGGCCGGCGAGGCGGCGCGCGTGGTGGGGCGGCTCACCGCGCGGGGGCGGCGGGCGGTGGAGCGGGCGATCGAGGAGCGGGCGCCCGCGGTGGAGCTGGAGATGGAGCTGGTCTGCCGCGACTGCGGCCGCGGCTTCACCGCGCCGTTCGACCTGCAGGAGTTCGTCTTCGGCGAGCTGCGCAACAGCCGCGACCTGCTGTACCGCCAGGTTCACTACCTGGCGTTTCACTATCACTGGAGCGAGCGCGAGATCCTGGAGATGCCACGGGAGAAGCGCCTGGCCTACATCGAAGTGCTGGCGGAGGAGATGGAGGCGTTGAGCCATGCCGGGTGAGCACGCGAACACGGGCGGGGGAGCCCCGGCGCCGGCCGGAGCGGCGGGGGCGCGCCCCGGCGGCGTCCACCGGCTGCTGGGGATGGCGCCTCCGGGGCAGGCCCGCGTGCGCTTTGCCGGCCAGATGCCGCCGGTGGGCTTCCGCTACGCCGCCGGCGGCCCGGGAGCGGGCCGTCTTTCGCCCCCGCTCCCCAGCTTCGCTTCGGCGGCGTGGGACGCGGCGGCGGAGCGTGGCGCCGAGCCGGCCTGGGACGCGCCGGCTCGCCCTGCCGCGCGCGGCGATGCACGCGCGCAGGCGGAGGCGTGGGACGACTGGACCGCGGACGAGATGCAGCATCGTCCGCCCGCGCCCCCTTCCAGGACCGCGCAGGCCGCGTCCGCTTCGCTCGATGCGCCCGCTGGGTCCGTCGCGCCCAATGCGCCGGCTGCGTCCGTTGCACCCGGTGCGGCGGCCGACCCCGCGGGGAGGGCCGAGATCCCCGACACGCAGGCCGCGACCTCCAGGCCCGCCAGGCGGTCCGCGGCGGGTGCGGTGGAAACGGCGAGTGCGCGGGATGCGGCGGATGCAACGTCGCCGGCACCGGCCGCGGCCCCTGCGGCGATGCCCGCGATGACGCCGGAGCAGGCCGCCGCGCTGGGCGAGCTCCGCGCGCGGATGCGTGCGCTCGCCGCTCCCTCGTCCCAGGAAGAACCCGGCGACGCCCTGGATCACGAGCCCGGGTCCCAGCCCTCGATCGGCCACGCGTCCGATTCGCGGACACGCCGCGCGCCGTCGTCGCGACGCGCGGATGCGCCGGCGCGCGCCGCGTCCCCGTCTCCTGCGCGGAGCGTACCGGAAGCGGTCGAGCCTCCACGCGCCGGGAAGGCAGACAGCCGGGTGGATCGATCAACCCGTGGCGGCAGGGCGGACGACGGCGCGGCGTCGCCTGAAATCGGCCGAAGCCAGACGGCGGCGGAAGCGGGGAGCGGCGGGGCGACCCCGTCCGCCACGCCCGCGATGGGACGGAGCGGGGCGCACCATTCCGCGGGCTCGGCGCCGGAACCCGCGAGCGGGACGGCGGCGGCGGACGTGGCGGCGGCCGTGCGGCTCTCGATTCCCGGCGTGACCGGGCGGCGGGAGGTGTTCGCGGCGCTGTCGCGGCACCTGGCCACGGCGGGCGGGCTGAATTCGGCGGGGGACGACGATCTGTGGGACGACGCGGCGCCGTCCTCCGGCTCGCGCCGTCCTCCGGCAGGTGCCCGCTCCGCCACGTCCGCGCCGGTTTCCCCGGCCACGCCGGCCGCGCAGCGCATGCCGTCCACACCGGCCGCGCAGCGCATGCCGTCCACACCGGCGGCGCAGCGCACGCCCTCTTCCCCAGCCGCGGCGGCGGTTCGACCCGCGGCGCGTGGGGCGGGGGAGCGATCCGCATCGGCCGCGGGGGCCGAAACGGAGGGGAGGCGGGGAGACGAGGCGCCGCGGGCGGCTTCACCGGTCCGCGTGCGCGCGGGTGCGGAGCGCGCGGAGCCGGGGGACGCGCCCGCGAAGCCCGAGGCGCCGCGCCGCGCTCCCGCGCCGCCCGCCGAGACGGTGATCGTGATCCACCGGACCGCCGCGCCGGCCAGCCGGATGCCGCGCGGCGTGGCGTCGCGCAGCACGGTGCGCGGCCGGCACCTGCGGCCGCTGCGATAGGGGAGCGATGAGCGCATCCACCGCCATCGGCCGCGTCAGCGAATCGCTGCGCAACCTGCTGCTGGGCGAGATGAGCCTGGCGCCCACCGTGCCGGTCACCATCCTGGGGCCCGACGAGACGGGCGGCGCGCGGCGCATCAACCTCTTCCTCTACCGCGTGCAGGAGAACCCCTTCCTGCGCAACGCCGACTGGCAGCCCAGCCCCAGCAACCCCGGGCAGCTGGTGCCGCCGCCGCTGTCGCTGCGCCTGTTCTACCTCCTCACCCCGTACGCCAGCAACGACTCGAACCTGGGCAACGCCACGGTGCACGAGATCCTGGGCGAGGCGATGCGCGTGTTCCACGAGTTCCCCGTGGTCCCGGCCGAGTACCTGGCCGGCGACCTGGACGACGCCCGCGAAGAGCTCCGCATCACCCCCAACGGCGTGAACATGGAAGAGCTGGGGCAGATCTGGAGCACCTTCCAGCAGCCGTTCCGGCTCTCGGTCCTCTACGAGGTGAGCGTGGTGCAGCTGGACCTGAGCAGCGCCGCGCAGCGCACCGTGCCCGAGCGGGTGCGCGAGATCGGCGTGCCGCAGGTGGAGGCGCCCTTCCGCCCGCCGGTGGTCGAGGCGATCGAGCCGGCCGACGCGCCGGCGGGGAGCGTGGTCACCTTCACCGGCACCGGGCTGGACGGGTGGAGCGGTTACGTGCGCGTGGGCCGCCGCGTGATCGCCGACGGGGTGGCGATCACCGGCGACAGCTTCGACGTGACGCTGCCCAACGACCTGGCCATCGGCTTCCACGAGCTGCGGGTGGACGTGTCGCACCTGTACCGCCGCACCTTCGTGTTCGAGGTGACGCCGTGAGCGCCGCCCGCGCGCGCCGCCCCCAGGGCTACGCCGACGGCCACGCGCACCTGGCCGGCGAGCTGGGCGTGCTGGACCTGCGCCTGCGCCTGCGGGCCGCCGCGCTCCGCCGCGCCTGGGCCGGCCGCCCCGAGACCGACGGCAACCCGATGCACGTGGCCGACGACGAGGTGGACCGCATCCTGAGCCGCCCCCCGCCGCTCGCCGCGGGCGACGAAGAGGCGGCGCTGCGCCGCGCGCTGGCCGAGGCCGAGGACGAGGTGCAGGCCCGGGTGGCCGCGGGGGTGGAGGGCGGCGCCTTCCTGCCGCTGGTGCAGCTGGCGGGGCTCTTCGGGCTTTCGCGGTGGGAGGCGCAGGCGCTGGTGGTGTGCCTGGCGCCCGAGCTGCGCCGCGGCTACGACCGCATCTACGCCTGGCTGCAGGACGACATCACCCGCAAGCGCCCCAGCGTGGACCTGACGCTGGAGCTGCTCTGCGACGGCGAGGCCCAGCGCTGGAGCGCGCGGGCGGTGCTGGCCCCCGGCGCGCGGCTGCTGGACACGGGGCTGCTGCAGGCGGTCGACGACCCCCACAGCCCCTCGGGCTCCAGCGGCCTGGCGCGGATCCTTCGCGTGGACCCGCGCATCGTGCACTACCTGCTGGGCCACGACGGCCTGGACCCGCGCCTGGCCGGCCTCGCCGAGCTGCACGCCGCCGACGCCTCCGACCCCGCGGTGGAGGACGAGGCGCGCGACGCGCTGCTGGCCTTCGCCGGGCGCTGGGCGGCGGCCGAGGGGGCACGGCCGCGGGTGGTGCTGCACCTGCACGGGCCGGCCGGGGTGGGGAAGCGCGAGATGGCCCGCGCCCTGGCCGGGCGGCTGGGCGCGCCCGCGCTGGAGGTGGACGGCGCCCGCCTGGCCGCCCGCGGCGACGAGGCCGAGGCGCTGCTGCGGCTGGCCTTCCGCGAAAGCCTGCTGCAGCAGGCGCCGCTCTACCTCTCCGGCGCCGACGCGCTGCTGGCCGAGGGCGAGGGCGCCGGCGCGCTGCGGGCGGCGCTGGGGCGCGCGGCGGGCGAGCTGGGGTGGCTGCTGGTGCTGGGCGCGCGCGAGCCGTGGCGCGGCGGCGAGCTGTTCGACCGCGCGCTCTTCCACAGCGCCGCGCTCCCGCGCCCCGGCGTCCCCGTGCGCGAGCGGGCGTGGGCGCGCACGCTGGAGCAGGTGCTGCCCGGCGCGCCCGCGGCCGAGCTGGCGCCGCTGCTGGCCGACCGCTTCCGCCTTACGCCGGGCAAGATCCGCGAGGCGGCGCTGGAGGTGGCGGCGCACCGCTCGGTGCACGCGGCCGAGCACGAGGTGGCGTTGCACGAGCTGGCCGCCGCCTGCCGCGCGCAGGGGCGCCACGGGCTGGGCGCGCTCGCCACCCGCGTGGACGTGCGCCACGGGTGGGAGCACCTGGTCCTTCCCGACGAGGCGCTGCTGCAGCTGCGCGAGATGTGCGACCAGGTGCGCCACCGCCACCTGGTGTACGACCGCTGGGGCTTCGGCCGCACGCTGGCGCGGGGGATCAGCGCGCTCTTCTCGGGGCCGCCGGGGACGGGGAAGACGATGGCCGCCGAGGTGATCGCCGGCGAGCTGGGGCTGGACCTGTACAAGATCGACCTGGCCCGCGTGGTCAGCAAATGGATCGGCGAGACCGAAAAGAACCTGGGGAAGATCTTCGACGAGGCCGAGGAGAGCGACGCCATCCTCTTCTTCGACGAGGCCGACGCGCTCTTCGGCAAGCGCACCGAGGTCACCGACTCGCGCGACCGCTACGCCAACCTCGAGACCAGCTACCTGCTGCAGCGGATGGAGGAGTACGGCGGGGTGGTGATCCTCGCCAGCAACCTGCGCGACAACATGGACGACGCCTTCGTGCGCCGCCTGCGCTTCCTGGTCGACTTCCCCTTCCCCGAGGCCCCCAGCCGCCTGCGCATCTGGCAGACGCACGTCCCCGCGCAGGCGCCGCTGGGCGACGACGTGGACTGGCAGCTGCTGGCCGAGCGCGTCCCCGTGGCCGGCGGCAACATCAAGAACATCGTCCTGGCCGCCGCCTTCTTCGCCGCCGCCAACGGCGGGGTGCTGGGGATGGACCACCTGCTGCGCGGCACCCGCCGCGAATACGAGAAGATCGGCAAGCTCTTCGACGGCGCCATGCTCACCCGCCCGGGAGGCCGGCGATGATGCGCCTGGCCCGCTCGCCCGAGCCCGGCGGCGACGCGGCGCGCGCCCCGCTGCGCGCGCCGCGGCCGCCCGCGCCGGCGGGGCGCCCGGGAACGGCGTTCCTGCAGCGGCAGCTGGGGAACCGCGCGTTCGCGCTGCAGCGCTGCTCGTGCGGCGGCAGCTGCCCCGGGTGCCGCGCCAAGAACGAAGAGCAGCCGCCGCTGCAGACCAAGCTCACCGTGGGCGCCGCGGGCGACGCCTACGAGCGCCAGGCCGACCAGGTGGCCGAGCAGGTGATGCGCATGCCCGCGCCCGGATCGGTCGAGTCCACCGCCGCGCCGTCGGTCCAGCGCCAGGGGGACGAGGAGGAGAGCGAGCTGCAAGCCCAGCCTCTCGTCTCCGGCATCACCCCGCTCGCCCCCGGCGGCGTGCAGCGCGCGGGGGACGATGACGACGAGCGCGAGCTGGTGCAGGCCAAGTCCGCGGGCGGCGACCCGCACGCCGGCCGCGAGGCGCCGTTCGAGGCGCGCGACATCCTGCAGAGCCCCGGCGAGCCGCTGGACGCGGGGACGCGCTCGTTCATGGAGCCGCGCTTCGGCGCGGGTTTCGGCGGGGTGCGCATCCACACCGGGGCGAGCGCCGACGTGGCGGCGCGCTCGGTGGGCGCGCGGGCGTACACGGTGGGCAACCACGTGGTCTTCGGGGCCGGGCAGTACACGCCGGGGAACGACGCGGGGAAGCGGCTGCTGGCGCACGAGCTGACCCATGTGGTGCAGCAGGGCGGCGCGGCCGAGTCGCGCGGCGCGGTGCAGCGGCTGCAGCGCGCGCCCGCCGTGGACCACTGCGTCGGCGAGCCCAAGGACAAGTGGATCAAGAAGGTGACGGTGAACCAGGAGACGCCGCAGACCGCCACCGTGGAGTGGAGCGACGGGACCACCGAGTCGGACCAGTGCTCCAGCGGTAAGGGCCACTGCTGCACCGAGACTGCCAACGGCGTGGCGTGCACCGAAACGCAGTCGCGGCTCGACGGCACCAACTGCACGCCGATCACCAAGGGCCGGCTGATCACCGGCAAGACGTACGACCACGGGGGCGTGTACTACTGGAGCGAGTTCGACCACGACCGCGCCATCGCCCTGCACAAGTACTCGCCGGTGGACGGCACGCCGCTCTCGCACGGGTGCGTGCGCCTGAACGAGCCGATGGCGAAGAAGATCTTCTGCGCCTCGCGCGTGAACGCGACCAAGGTGGAGGTGAGGGGGTTCGCGCGGCCCAAGTGCAGCGACTCCAACCTGCAGAAGGAGTGGCTGGCCGACTTCGAGTTGGCGGGAACGGACATCAAGGACGGCGACAAGAGCGAGACGGCGCGCGAGGTCCGCGAGGCGCGGCGCGAGATGGAGTCGGCGTTCGGCGCCAAGCACACGCCCGAGCAGTACCGCGCCCTGACCGCCGCCGACATCCCGCGCTGCAAGGCCACGGCGACGATCCCCGCCCCGGGCGGGACCTCGCCCGGCGCGCCCGGCGCTCCCGGCGCTCCCGCCGCGCCGAACGCGCCGGCCACGGCCCCCGCGAATCAGTCGGCGACCGCGGAGTCGGCGAGCTCGGAGGCGGCGAAATGATGCACCAGCGAGAACCGGCCCCGCGCGCCCCCGAGGCGCCCACCCGCCCGCCCGCCGAACGGGTGGCGCCCCGGCCGGCCGCGCCCGTCCTGGCGCGGCAGCTGGGGAACCAGGGCTTCGGCGGCCTGGCCGCGGCACGGCTGCAGCGCTGCTCGTGCGGCGGCAGCTGCCCCAGCTGCAGCGCCAAGAAGGAGGAGCCGCCGCCGCTGCAGGCCAAGCTCACCGTGGGCGCCGCGGGCGACGCCTACGAGCGCGAGGCCGACCAGGTGGCCGAGCAGGTGATGCGCATGCCCGCGCCCGGATCGGTCGAGTCCACCGCCGCGCCGTCGGTCCAGCGCCAGGGGGACGAGGAGGAGAGCGAGCTGCAAGCCCAGCCCCTGGTCGCCGGTATCACCCCGCTCCCCCCGGGCGGCGTGCAGCGCGCGGGGGACGACGACGACGAGCGTGAGCTGGTGCAGGCCAAGTCCGCCGACGGCGACCCGCACGCGGGCCGCGAGGCGCCGGCCGAGGCGAGCGAAATCCTGCGCAGCCCCGGCGAGCCGCTGGACGCGGGGACGCGCTCGTTCATTGAGCCGCGCTTCGGCGCGGGCTTCGAAGGCGTGCGCGTCCACACCGGGGCGAGCGCCGACGTGGCCGCGCGGTCGGTGGGCGCGCGGGCGTACACGGTGGGCAACCACGTGGTCTTCGGCGCGGGCGAGTACACGCCGGGGAACGACGCGGGAAAGCGGCTGCTGGCGCACGAGCTGACCCACGTGGTGCAGCAGGGCGGCGCGGCCGAGCCCCCCGAAACGGCGCGGCGCACGCCCGTGGGCCCGCGGGTGCAGCGCGAGAAGAAGAAGGCGGCCGGCCCCTGCGCGGGCGGCACCAAGACCGTCACGGTGGACCTGGTGAAGATGGACGGCGCCACCCGCACCCCCGCCGACGACCTGGCCGAGGTGAACAAGATCTTCGCCCCGTGCTGCGTGAAGTTCACCGCCGGGTCCAGCCACACCGCCACCGCAGCGCAGACCACCGCGTGGATCGGCGACCAGGACGTGAAGGTGGCGCCCGGCTGCGGCGACATCGAGGCCGAGGAAAAGTCGCTGTACGACAACGCGATCAAGGATCTCAAGCTGACCAGCCGCATCCGCGCCTACTTCGTGAACAGCATCTCGGGAGTCAGCGCGTACGGGTACAGCATCGGCGGGTACTGCGCCAAGGGCGCGGCGGCCGGCTACGGCAACAACATGATCATCGAGAACGACGCCCTCTCCGACAGCATGGCCCACGAGTTCGGGCACATCCTGATCAACTCGGGGACCCACGCCGGGATCGACGACCCGTCGGACAAGAACAACCTGATGTTCGCGCCGGGGCGGACGGGCTCCAAGCTCGACGCCTCGCAGTGCGCCGCCATCTTCGGGAACGCCTGATGAGCCGTCCCTCGCTCCCTTCCGCCCGGGTGGCCCGGTGAACGCCTTTGCCCGCGAGCGCCGACGCGCCGACGCGCCGGAGCCCCGCCGCCCGTCCGCCCGCTCCGCGGCACCGCTCCCCGCCGCGCCGGCGCTGACGCGCGCCGTGGGCAACCAGGCGATGCTGCGGATGGGAGGCGCCCTGGCCCGGTCGGGATCCACCCCGTGCGACACCCGGGCGGGTGCGGCGGCCGCGGACGGGCCGGTGCTGCAGCGCGAGAAGAAGAAGGCGGCGGGCCCCTGCGCGGGCGGCAAGAAGACGGTCGCGGTGGACCTGGTGAAGCTCGACGGCTCCACGCGCACCCCTGCCAGCGACCTGGCCGAGGTGAACCGCATCTTCGCCCCCTGCTGCGTGGAGTTCACGGTGGGCGCCGACAAGACGGCCACCGCGGCCGAGACCACCGGCTGGATCGGCGACCAGGACCTGGCCGTGTCGGCCACCTGCGGCACGGTGACGGGCGAGCAGAAGGCGCTCTACGACGGCGCCACCGCCAAGTGGGCGCTGGGGAGCCGGATGAAGGCCTTCTTCGTCTCCAGCATGTCGGGGGTGAGCGCCTACGGCCTCAGCAACCCGCCGTACTGCGCCACCGGCACCGCGGCCGCCTACGTGAACCACCTGGTGATCGAGAACGACGCGCTCAGCGACAGCATGGCCCACGAGTTCGGGCACACCCTGCTGAACTCGGGGACCCACGCCGGGGTCGACAACCCCGCGGACAAGAGCAACCTGATGTTCGCGCCGGGGCGGACGGGCTCCAATCTCGACGCGTCGCAGTGCGCCACCATCTTCGGGAACGCCTGATGGGCACGCGCGCGTGTCGGGCGGCCCGCGGGGCCGGGGAGGTGGCGGGGTGAGCGCCTTTGCCCGCGAGCGCCGCGGCACCGAAGCGCCGGCGCCGCGCCGCCCGCCCGCCCGCCCCGCGGCGCCGCTCCCCGCCGCGCCGGCGCTGACGCGCGCCCTGGGGAACCAGGAGGTGCTGCGGCTGGGCGGCGCGCGGGCCAAGCCGGGGGAAAGCCGCGGGGCGACCCCGGTCCCCGCCCCGGACGCGCCGGTGCTGCAGCGCGAGAAGAAGAAGGCGGCGGGCCCCTGCGCCGGCGGGAAGAAGACGATCGCGGTGGACCTGGTGAAGATGGACGGCTCCAGCCGCGACCCCGCGGCCGACTTGACCAAGCTGAACCAGGTCTTCGCGCCCTGCTGCGTGGAGTTCACCACCGGGTCCAGCCACACCGCCACCGCCGCGCAGACCACCGCGTGGATCGGCGACCAGGACGTGAACGTGTCGCCGGCGTGCGGCTCGGTGAGCGCCGAGGAGAAGTCGCTCTACGACAACGCGGCCAAGGACCTGAAGCTGGGCAGCCGCATGCGCGCCTTCTACGTGAACACCATCTCGGGGATCAGCGCCTACGCCTACTCGCTGCCGCCGTACTGCGCCACCGGCGCGGCGGCCGGCTACGTGAACCACCTGATCGTGGAGAACGACGCGTTCGCCGACACCCTGGCGCACGAGATGGGGCACATCCTGATCAACTCGGGCGACCACCACGGCATCGACAACCCCGCCGACAAGACCAACCTGATGTACGCCCCCGGCCGCACCGGCTCCACGCTCGACGCGTCGCAATGCGCCGCCATCTTCGGGAACGCCTGATGGGCACGCACGCGCATCGGCCGGCCCCCGGGGCCGGGGAGGTGGCGGGGTGAGCGCCCTTGCCCACGAGCGCCGCGCCGCCGACGCGCCGGCGCCGCGCCGCCCGTCCGCCCGCTCCGGGGCGCCGCTCCCCGCCGCGCCGGCGCTGATGCGCGCCATGGGCAACCAGGGGATGCTGCGGGTGGGCGGCGCGCACGCCAAGCCGGGGGAAAACCGGGCGGCGTCCCCTGTCCCCGCGGTGGACGGGCCGGTGCTGCGGCGCGAGAAGAAGAAGGCGGCGGGCCCCTGCGCGGGTGGGAAGAAGACGGTCACGATCGACCTGGTGAAGCTGGACGGCTCCAGCCACGACCCCGCGGCCGACCTGGCCGAGATGAACAAGATCTACGCGCCCTGCTGCGTGGAGTTCACCCTCGGGGCCAGCCACACCGCCACCGCCGCGCAGACCACCGCCTGGATCGGCGACCAGGACGTGAACGTGGCGCCCGCGTGCGGCTCGGTGAGCGCCGAGGAGAAGTCGCTGTACGACAACGCGGCCAAGGACCTGAAGCTGGGGAGCCGCATGCGCGCGTTCTTCGCCAAGTCGATCTCGGGCTACAACGCCTACGCCTACTCGCTGCCGCCGTACTGCGCCACGGGGACGGCGGCCGGCTACGTGAACCACCTGATCGTGGAGAACCGCGGGTACGCCGACACCCTGGCGCACGAGATGGGGCACATCCTGATCAACTCGGGCGACCATCACGGCATCGTGGACCCCGCCGACAAGACCAACCTGATGTACGCGCCCGGCCGCACCGCCTCCACGCTCGACGCGTCGCAGTGCGCCGCCATCTTCGGGAACGCCTGATGGGCGCGCGCGCCGCGGACCGGAGCGGGGCGACGCGCGCGGGAGGCCGCGCGTGAGCCGGCTCGCCCAGCGCGCGCGCCGCCGGGCGGCGGCGGCCAGGCCCGCGGCCGCGCCCCGCGCAGGGGCCGCGCCCGCGCAGCCGGCGTCCATGGCGATGCCGCGCGCCGCCGGGAACCAGGCCATGCTGCGGATGGGCCGCGGCCGCGGGGAGGCGGGCCCCGCGGGCGGCGACGGCCTGGCGGCGGCGCTCCGGGCCACGCGCGGCGCCGGCCGGCCGCTGGACGAGGCGCCGCGCGCCTGGCTGGGGGCGTCGCTGGGCGCCGACCTGGGGGCCGTGCGGGTGCACACCGGGCCCGACGCCGCGCGGCTCAGCCGGTCGCTGGGCGCCGAGGCGTTCACCTGGGGGCGCAACCTGTACTTCGGCGAGGGGCGGTACCGGCCCGGGAGCGGGGCGGGGATGCGGCTGCTGGCGCACGAGGTGACCCACGCGCTGCAGCAGGGGATGCACGACGACGCGGCGCACGGCCCCCTGCGCGTGAGCGACCCCGGCGACGGCGCCGAGCGCGAGGCCGAGCGGGTGGCCGGCCGCGTGGGCGACCTGAAGGCCGCGCCCGGCGCCGCCGCCGCCCGCGCCACCGCCAGTGGGACGCGGACGGTGCAGCCGTGCATCCAGCGCTCCAAGACGCTGGACGTGGGAGTGTACGAGACCACCGACCACGGCACCGGCTACGAAGACGCGCCCAGCGAGACCTTCACCCTCAAGGCCAACAGCCTGCAGGAGGCGGGCGACCGGCTGAACGAGCTCACCGCCGCCGCGGGAAAGCTGGGGCTCCCCACCAGCATCGGCCTGCTCTCCTTCTACGGGCACGCCGCGCCGGGGAACCAGAGCGTGGGCGCGGGCGAGCAGAACGTGGCCGACCGCCAGATCGACAACGCCTCGCTCGACGCGTATCCCCAGCACTTCACCCGCATCTTCACCCCCCTGGCCGACGGGGCGAGCGTGTTCATGCGCGGGTGCAACGCCGGCGCGGGCGTGTACGGGCTCGACATGCTCAAGAAGGTGAAGAGCAAGGCCAAGGAGCTCGCCAAGCGCGACGTGACGGCCTACGGCTGGACCGGCAAGGCCTATCACAACCGGGTGCTGTGGTACGACTCGTACGAGCAGACCGGCGAGCGGGTGTCCAGCGACACCGAGAAGCCGAAGATGACGTGGGAAGACCTGAAGAAGCTCAAGAAGCAGAACCCCTGAACCCCCTTGGCCCGCGCACCGCCGGCGGGCACCCGGCCCATGCCCCTGAACAACGCACCCCGCATCCTCCGCGGCGCCTTCGTGGAGTACGGCCTGAGCCTGCCGCCGCTCTTCGTGGTGTTCCAGTTCAACCCCGAAGAGCTGTCGCGCAGCCGCTCGCTCTCCTTCTCGGCGCCCGGCGAATCGGTGATCTGCCCACCCGCGGCCACCGAAAAGGGCGGCGAGGAGAAGGCCAAGGCGCAAACCGTGGAGCGCACCCGGGCGCTCCGCGACTGGCACCTCAAGCAGGGCGACCTCTCCGACGTGCAGAAGAACCAGAAGGTGACGGTGCAGGAGGAGACGCTCTCCTTCGACATCCGGCTGGACGCCACCGACCGCATGGAGGAGGGCGATCCGATCGCCGCCACCTTCGGCGTCCTCCCGCAGCTCTCCACGCTGGAGCTGATGACCTACCCCAAGGGCGAGAGCCTGATCGGCGCGGCGCTGGGGTCGCTCTTGGGGTCGCCGGGCGGGTTCAGCTTCACCCGGGGCGAGAACCCCCCGCTGGTCCTCTTCATCTGGGGGCACAAGCGGGTGCTCCCGGTGAACATCAACTCGATGTCGATCCGCGAGACCGACTTCAGCACCCTGCTCGATCCCGTCCGCGCCACCGTCTCGGTCAACCTGACCGTGATCGAGGGGAAGAACCCGCTGTTCACCTACTCCAAGGTGGCGAAGGAGGTCAGCTCGGTGCTGAACCTGGCCAACGTCGCCGACATCGCCAACGTGGTGGTTCCCGGCTGATGTTCTCCCGCATCTCGCGCTACCGCCTCCTCCCCGACGAGGCCACCCCCGACGCCCGCGGCTTCACCGTGGCGTGGAAGAGCCTGCGCCTGGTTCCGCCCACCCCCGGCACCTTCCTGCACACCGTGGAAGAGGCCGACCGGCTGGACCACCTGGGCGTGCGCTACTACTCGCAGCCGCGCGACTGGTGGCGCATCGCCGACGCCAACCCGGCGTTCCTCTCCCCCTGGGCGCTGCTGGGGAAGGAGCCCCGCGCCACCGTGCGCATCCCCGTGGCCTGGGTGGGGTTCGAGGCGCCGTGGGCCGCGCTCCTGGCCACCCTGCGCGCCCTCCCCGGCGTGGAGCGCGCGGCGGCGGGGACCGAAGACGCGCTCCTGCCCACCCTGATCGTCGCCGACGACCAGGAGCTGTTCGAGATCGACCCCGCCCTGGCGGCCCAGCTCGACGCCAGCGTGCAGGGGCAGCAGGTGACGCCGCAGGTGGCCGGGGCCTTCCTGGCCGAGGGGGGGATCGACCTTCCCGCGGAGCTCCGCATCGACAAGCCGGACCCGGCCACCTGGATCCTGGTGGACGAGGCGGGCGGCGCCGTCTACGTGGTGCGCCTGGCCGAGGACCCCGCGCGGCTGGGGGTGCTGGAGGGCGTGCGCGAGCACGGCTGGACGGTGGAGATCGACTTCGACACGGGGCTGACCTCGGCGGTGGCGCTGCAGGGGGTGGTGGAGGGCGCCGGGTTCCGCGCGGGCCCGCCGCAGCCGGTGGGGCGGGTGGGGAAGCCGGTGGTCGTGCCCCCGCGGCGGATCTGAGCGGGCGCCGCCATGCCGTTCGAGAGCTTCGCCATCGACATCGGCGGCCAGGAGGCCGACGACCTGTACGCCGACCTGGCCGGGGTGGAAGTCGAGCTGAGCGACGAGGCGCCGGCCACCTTCCGGCTCACGCTGCGCATCCAGCGGCAGGCCGAGGACGGCGCCTGGAACTGGGTGGACGACGAGCGCTTCCGCCCCTGGAGCGAGGTGGTGATCCGCATGGGCTACGACGACGCCGGCCCCGAGGAGGTGCTGCGCGGCTACGTGACCGGGAGCCACGCCCGCTTCAGCCGCGACGAGGAGGCGTCGATGTTCGAGGTGGCCGGGGTCGACGCCAGCATCCGCATGGACCGCGAGGAGAAGCTGAAGGACTGGCCCAACCGCAAGGACAGCGACATCGCCACCGAGCTGTTCACCGCCTACGGGCTGACCCCGCAGGTGGAGGCCACCCAGGTGAGCCACGACGAGGCGCTGTCCACGGTGATCCAGCGCGAGACCGACTGGCAGCTGCTGCGGCGGCTCTCCACCCGCAACGGCTACGGCTGCTGGGTGGAAGAGGGGACCGGCCACTTCGGCCCCGTCCCCGCGGCCGGCGAGCCGCCGCAGCCGCTGCTGGCCGCCTTCTTCGGCGACGAGACCAACCTCCTCTCCTTCTCGGCCACCGTGGACGGGCTGCGGCCGGCGCAGGTCGCCATGCACCAGGTGGACCGGCTGACCAAGGAGGTCGTCAGTGCCGAGGCCACCACCGCCACCCGCGACCCGCTGGGCTCGCTCGACGCCGCCGCCCTCCTCCCCGCGGGGATCGACCCGGCGAAGGTGATCGTCAGCAAGAACGCGGCGACCGGGGTCCCCGAGATGACGGCGCTGGTGCAGGGGCTGTTCGGCGAGGGCGCCTGGATGGTGAGCGGCGAGGGCGAGATCGACGGGCCGGCGTACGGCCACGTGCTGCGGCCGCGGGCGATGGTCACCATCAAGGGGGTGGGCGAAAGCCACAGCGGCGTCTGGTACGTGAGCTGGGTGCGCCACGCGGTGACCCCCGACGGCTACACGCAGAACTTCCGCGCCCGCCGCGACGGGCTCCTTCCCACCGGCGCCGAGGACTTCGCGTCCGGCGGCGGGGTGCTGGGCCTTCTCTGACCGACCCCGGGATACGCGCATGGAGTGGGAGCAGCTGCTGGTCCGCGTGGCCGAGGGGGTGGAGCGCCGCTTCTACGGCAAGTACCGCGGCTTCGTGGTGGACCGTGACGACCCCGAGAGCCTGGGGCGGCTGAAGGTGCGCGTGCCCAGCGTCCTGGGCCCCGACGTGGTGACCGGGTGGGCGGTGCCGTGCGTGCCGTACGGCGGCGCCATGAACCAGGGGTTCCTGATGATCCCCGAGGTCGACGCGCAGCTGTGGATCGAGTTCGAGGAGGGCGACCTGGAGTTCCCGGTCTGGGTGGGGACCGTGTGGGCCAAGCCCGGCGGCGACAGCGAGCTCCCCAAGCCGAACGGGCCCGACGGGGCGGAGGAGGGGAGCGTGCAGTCGCCCCACACCGCCAAGATCATCAAGACGGTGGCGGGCCACACCCTCCAGTTCGAGGACGACGACGGCAAGGAGGTGCGGATCATCCTGGCCGACGGGCCCAACGAGAACCGCGTGGTGCTGGGCAAGAGCAGCCTGACCATCGTCTTCAAGGGGAACACCATCACCCTGGACGACGACGGGATCCGCGTGGAAGACACCAACGGCAACAAGGCCACGCAGAACGCCGACGGCACCACGGTGGAGGACAAGAACGGCAACAAGGTCACGCAGTCCGCGACGGGGACCGTGGTCGAGGACGCGAACGGCAACAAGGTGGTGATGGGCGCCGCGGGCATCCAGATCGGGAGCGATTCCGCGGCCGAGGCGCTGGTGCTGGGAACGCAGTTCAAGTCCATGATGGCCTCGTTCATGGCCCAGCTCGTCGCCCACACGCACGTGGGCAACCTGGGCGCGCCCACCTCGCCGCCGGTGCCGCCGCTCAGCCCGCTGGACGTGCCGATCTCGACCAAGCACAAGACCGAGTAGAGCTCCGGCTGCCTTCGCGCAGGATGGGAACGGCAACGGCGGGTCACACGGAGGAGCGGAGGAGAGCGGAGCAGCGGAGAACCGCGGAAAACGACGGGCTCGCCAGGGTCCAGCCGGGCGCGCGGAGTCCGCGGGCCGGGGACCGGCGCGGCGGGCGGGGGAACCGGATGGCGACGAGTTCAGGTGGGCGGGGCGACGGGGAATCGCGGCTCCCGCGGTGGACGGAGAGCGGGAGGGGACGCGGCAGATGAATCCAGAGCGGAGAGAGGGCGCATGGCGCTGGCGATCGGCGATGAGCAGGCGAGCACGGGGATGAGCAAGGCGATCTACGACCAGCTCGAGGACTCGCTGGGGGCGGGGCTGGCCGCGCTCTCGCCGGCCGACCAGGAGCCCGTGCGCGACGGGTGGCGCAAGCTGGCCTTCGCCATCGCCACCGGCGTGGTGAACCACCTGCTGAGCAACCTGGAGCTGAGCGGCGTGCAGGCCAAGGCGCCCAACAACGTGGTCTCCACCCAGGTGGCGGGCACCGGCACCTTCGCCTGAGGCCCCGCACCCACGCGAGAGCGAGCATGAGCGACCTGCGCACCACCTTCCCGTTCCCCCTGGCGCCCGACACCGGCGGCCGCATCACCGCCATCGGCGGCGACCCGGCGATCCGCGCCATGATCCTGCAGGTGCTGTTCACCGCCCCCGGCGAGCGGGTCAACCTCCCCGAGTTCGGGTGCGGGCTGTTCAACCTGGTGTTCGAGCCGCGCGACGACGTGCTGCGCGCCGCCACCGAGTTCACCATCGGCGAGGCGCTCGCCCGCTGGCTGCGCGACGAGGTGCTGGTGGACGGCGTGGACGTGACGGTGGAGGACGAGGGCGTGGTGCTGGTGCAGGTGGCCTACACCCGCCGCCGCGACCTGGTGCGCCAGGCCGTGCGCATCCAGTTCCGCTAGAACCGATCGAGCGTCCGCCCCGGCGCGCCGGCGGCGGATCATCCCAACCCCACACGGGGACCTTTCGATGGCCGATACCACGCGCGCCGCTGGACTTCCGGCGCCCGACTACATGGCGCGGGACTACGACAGCCTGCTGCGCTCCATGCGCGAGCGGATCCCCGCCACCCTCCCCGAGTGGACCGAGTACGAGGCCGAGGCCGACTTCGGCAACGCGCTCCTGCAGCTCTTCGCCCACATGGGCGACGTGCTCAGCTTCTACCAGGACCGCGTCTTCACCGAGAGCTTCCTGGCCACGGCGCAGACGCGCCGCAGCGTGATCCACCACCTGCGGCTGATCGGCTACCGGCTGGCCACCGCGGCGCCCGCCTCGGCGCTGCTGCGGCTCACCTTTCCCGGCACCGCCGCCGGCACGGTGGAGATCCAGCGCGGCGACGCCTTCTCCACCCGCGGCACCCGCGACCGCCCCTCGCTGCGCTTCGAGTACACCCGCCAGGCGCCGCTGCGCATCGACCTCGATTCCATCACCCCCGACGGCCAGGGGAAGAAGGTGTTCGACGGCGTGCCGGTGGAAGAAGGGACGCTGGTCGCCTCCGAGGTGCTGGGGACCAGCGACGGCGCGCCCAACCAGCAGTTCCCGCTGGCCCGCGCGCGGATGATCCTCCGCTCGCTGGGGGTGGGGCAGTCGGTGAACCGCGACATCGTGGTGACCACCGAGCTGGGGAGCGGGCCGGGGATGGTGGTGGAGGAGTGGACGCTGCAGGAGAGCCTGGCCTTCAGCCGCGAGGGGCAGCGCGACTTCGCCCTGGAGATCGACGAGAACGACCGCGCCACCGTCCTCTTCGGCGATGGCGCGTTCGGCGCCATCCCCCCCTCGGGCGCGGTGATCCGGGCCACCTACCGCACCGGCGGGGGCCGCGACGGCAACGTCCCCGCGGGGGCGATCGACACGGTGGCGGCGGCGCCGCAGCTCTCCCTCCTGGCCGCCAAGGTCACCAACCCGCTCCCCGCCACCGGCGGCTCGGACCGCGAGGGGATCGACCACGCGGTGGAGCACGCGCCGCAGGTGTTCCGCTCGCTCAAGCGCGCGGTGACCGCCGGCGACTACCGCGCGCTGGCGCTCGACTTCCGCGGCGTGGGAAAGGTGCGCGCCGAGGCCACCAGCTGGAACACCGTGAGCCTCTTCGTGGCGCCCGACGGCGGCGGCCACGTGAGCGACGTGCTGCGCGCCAGCATCATCGCCTACTTCGAGGACAAGCGCCCCATCACCACGATCGTGGAGGTGGAGGACGTGGACTACGTGAAGGTCTACGTGACCGCCGAGATCGGCGTCCTTTCCTACTACGACCCCGAGGTGGTGCGCGAGCAGGCGCGCCAGGCCGGCGCCGCGCTGCTGGCCTTCGACAACGTGGACTTCGGGATGACGCTGTACCTGAGCAAGTTCTACGAGGCGCTCGAGGCGCTGGAGGGCGTCGCCTTCGTCAACATCACCGAGTTCGAGCGCGACGCGCCCAGCGGCGGGCTGCTGGCCACGGGAAAGATCGAGCTGGGAGTGAACGAGATCCCGCGCGCCCCCGACGACCCCGACGACGACCCGGCCTACGCCGGCGGCATCCGCGTGATCCTTCCCGAAGAGGGCGAGACGTGAGCCGGCCACTCCCCGGCGCCGCCCGCGAGGGAGGGGCGCCATGAAGCTCCTTTCGATCGCCGCCGCGGCCCATCCGGCGGGGAACCGCATCGACCTGGCGTGGACCAACCCCGACCCGGCCGGCTGGCCCGGGGTGCGCGTGGTGCGCCGCACCGCCACGCACCCCGTCTCGCCGCAGGACGGCGTGGTGGTGGCCGAGGGGACGGACCTCCCCTTCACCCTCCTGGCCGGCGGCGCGCGGGCGTACACGCTGGCCGACACGGGGCTGCGCGGCGAGACCGTCTACTACTACACGCTCTTCCCCTACGCCGGCAATCCGCGGGTGTACGGCCCCGACGCGGCCAACCGCGCCGCCGCCACCGCCACCGCGAGCTACGCGATGGCCGAGCGGATGGGCGCGCTCCTCCCCGCGCTCTACCACCGCTACGACGCGGCGGGCCCCGCGCCGGGCTTCCTCCGCCGCTTCCTGCAGATCCCCGGCGGCGAGCTCGACTACCTGCACAGCGCCGCGCGCACCGCGCTCGACCTGTACGACGTGGACCGCGTGGACGGGCGCCTCCTCCCGCTCCTGGCCGCGTGGATCGGGTGGGACACCAACCACCGGCTCGACGTCGCCACGCAGCGCAACGAGGTGCGCAGCGCGCCCAGCCTGTACCAGACCATCGGCATCGTCCCCACGGTCGAGGCCACCATCAAGCGCGTCCTGGGGTGGGAGAGCAGCGCCAAGGAGTTCGTGCACAACGTGGCGCTCTCCAACTCGCCCGAGCGCCTGAACCCGCACACCCTGCGGCGCGGCCCCGGCGAGACCGCGTGGACCCCCTCGGACGGGCCGCTCTCGCTGGACTGGGACACCGAGGGCCGCCCGGCCGCGGCGGTGGACGGCGACGGGGTGCTCTGGCTCTTCTTCTCCACCCTGCGCAACGGCCGGTGGGACCTGTGGTTCAAGACGCTGCGCACCTTCACCGTCAGCGCCGCGCTGCAGCCCGACCTGGAGAGCGGGGTGGTGACCCCCGACGTGCGCGACGCCTTCGACGACGCCGGCTTCCCGCTCCCCGCCGACGCCGAGGTGCGCGCCTCGGGCGACGGGTGGATGGTGGCCGCGCCCGACGGGATCGACCGCTACGCGGTGCGCGCGGAAGACGGCGCGCTGGCGGTGCAGTACTGGGCGCCCAGCGAGCGGCTGACCAACGACGCGGCGGTCGACAAGCACCCCGCCGCGCTGGTGGCCGAGGGCGCGCTCCACCTCTTCTGGGACCAGCACGACCCCGCCACCGGCCGCTGGCGCATCCGCTACCGCGCGCGCACCGGCGGCGCCTGGGGGTCGACGCTGACCTTCGGCGACGACGGCACCGACCGCCGCGCGCCGGCGCTGGTGGCCGACGACACCGGCGGCGTGTGGGCGTTCTGGATGGAGCGCGCCCCGGGCGGGCGGTGGGGGCTGCGCTACCTGCGCCGCTCGCTGGGCGAGCCGTGGGCGATGGAGCAGGCGCACGACTTTCCCACCGACGCCGGCGCCGACCCGCGGGTGCACGACGGCGTGTTCGCCCTCTTCCAGCCCGCCGCCGCCCCGGGCGACGGGACGGCGCGCATCTGGGTGTTCTGGGCGCGCAAGGCGGTGAGCGGCGGGGGCGAGACGCGCTGGCAGGTGGCCGGGCGCACCGCCACCGGGCTGGACCCCAACGACCTCACCTGGATCCGCGCGTGGAGCGAGGACTTCCCCGACCACCACACGGTGGACACGGAGCAGGACCCGGTCGACCTGTCGCTGCGCACCTGGTACGTGAACCGGCCGGTGGACTGGAGCCCGGTGTTCACCCTTCCCGGCTCGGGGGTGGCCTTCGGCGCGCGCGACCCGGCGGCGTACCTGGACGAGACCGGCGCGCTGCAGCTCTTCTACACGGGCGACCAGGGCGGGAGCTGGGCGGTGTGGCGCACCGCGCTGCAGACCGCCGATCCCCCCGCGTGGGGCGCGCCCGAGCGGCTCACCGAGGGGGCGTTCACCCACAGCGGCCCCTTCCCCGTCGTGGTGGCCGGCGGCACCCTGGTGATCCACCGCTCCAACCAGAGCGTGCGCTACGGGAGCCGCGTCTACCGCGCCACCGAGACGCTGGACGCGCGCTACGCCGGCACCACCACCGCCGACAGCCGCAACGTGGCGAAGACCGCCCTGCGCGAAAGCTTCGAGGACTTCGCCACCTACACCTACGACGCGGGCACCGCCGGGGTGCGCACCGACCGCGACTGGTACGCGCGCGACACCGTGGGCGTGTACCTGGACGCGCCGACCGAGGACCAGCGGACCATCATCCGCAACCGGAACCTGCTCACCAACGTGCTGCGGCAGTTCCTGCCGGCGCCGGTGCGGGTGGTGTTCATCATCCCGATCGTCACCCGCGAGGCGGTCTACACCTACTCGCTCCCCGACGCCGACCCGCAGCGCCTGATCGGCGAGGAGCTGGCCGACCAGCTCACCTCGCCCGCCGGCGACGCCTACCAGGGGCTGGCGAGCACCTACGCCGACGTGGCCGACGGGTGGGCGTGGGCCAGCTCGTGGAGCGAAGACACCCCCGGGCCGGCGACCATCGACACCGCGGCCACGCCCGTGGAGCTGAACCCCCGCACCCGGCACACGGGGATCCACACAGGAGGATGACCCAGATGCAGAGCACGCTTCCCCCGCTGCGGGGGATCTTCCGCGACGTGCTGGTGGGCCCCGACGGGCACACCCGGTACGACAGCGGGTGGACCAACAACACGGTGGTTGACCGCGGGCGGGCGCTGCTGGCGGCGTTCCTGGCCAACGGGCCCACGCAGGGGATCCGCTTCCTGGCGGTGGGCCGCGGGCTGCCGCAGTGGGACACCGACGGCACCCCCGCGCCCGACCCCGCCGCCATCGACCTGCTGGACCGCTACCAGCCGGCGATCCCGGTGGGCGACCTGAACGTGGCGTTCCTGGACGACGGCGGGAACGTGGTGCAGGGCCCCACCACGCGGCTGCAGGTGACGGCCACCCTCGAGGCCGGCTACCCCGCCGTGCCGGAGGGCGAGACCGCCTACCCGCTGCGCGAGTTCGGCCTGTTCGGCGAGTTCGGCGGCGGGCCGTTCATGATCAACAGCGTGCGCCACGGGGTGATCCAGAAGGACCCCGCCAGCACCCTGATCCGCGTGATCCGGCTCACCTTCTGACCCGGCGCGCCGCGGACCTCCATCCGCACCCAGCACCCAGCACTCAGCACTCAGCACCCAGCACCCAAGCACTTCCGAACCCGGCCCCGACCCCCAGGAGAACGAGCATGGGCAACTTTTCGCGTGATACCTTCGACCGGCTGAAGCACTACGTGGGCGTGCGGCTTCAGCAGGGCGTACCCATCGTGGACGCCGACTGGAACGAGATGGACGACGTGCGCCGCTACGAGCTGCGCACCTTCCTGACCTGGTTCGTGGGCGACGGCGTGCCGCAGGGGAACGACGGCTTCGCCGTGCAGGCCACCGCCGAGACCAACGACTTCCGCATCCGCGGCGGCAACGGCACGGCCGACGGGGCGGGGCGCATCCTGGTGGCCGGGTGGGAGGCGATCAACGAGAGCGACCTCCGCTACGCCCAGCAGAAGCTGTTCAACAACAACGCGCTGGCGGCGGAATGGGGCGTGGACCCGCTTCCCCTGCTCACCACGCCCGGCTCCAACCGCACCGACACCGTGTACCTGGACGTGTGGGAGCGCGAGGTGGACAGCACCGAGGACCCCGACCAGCTGGTGAACCCGCAGATCGGGGTGGAGACGGCGGTGCGGCTCAAGCGCGAGTGGGCCGTGCGCGTGGTGGAGGGGAGCAGCGCGGTCCCCGCCGCCCCCCCCGGGCACGCCTACCTGGCGCTGGCGCGGCTGGCGCGCACCGGCGGCAGCGCCTCGATCGGCGGGAGCGCCATCACCGACCTGCGCCGCACGGGGATCAACCTCTCCACGCTGCGCGACAACCTGGCCACCGTGCAGGCCGAGGTCACCGCGGCGCGCGGCGGGCTGACCTCGCTCGACCAGCGGCTGGACGTGTCGCTGGCCGAGACCGGGCAGCTGAAGGCGAACACGGTGGGAAGCGCCCAGGTGGCCAACGGCGCGCTGGGCGAGGCCAAGATCACCTTCGACGGCGCGGGGGGGCACAACCACAGCGGGGGCGCGCAGGGCCGCCCGATCGGGTCCGCCGGGCTGGCCACCGACGCGGTGCTCTTCGACCGCATCAAGTGGACGGTGGTGGTGTCGGCCACGGTGAACGTGCCCGCCAGCGGCGTGGCCACCTACGTGATCAACAACGCCTACGACGGGACGCTCTACTTCCTGGCGGTCACCACCGTCGACGCGCTCGGCACCAACGTGACCTCCGACATCATGGCCGACATCGTGTACCGCAACACGTCGGCGAGCGGGCTGGAGAAGTTCATCGCGGTGGCGCGGTTCACCAACCTGACCAGCGTGGCCGCCAACGTCACCTTCCACGTCTACCGCATCGCGGAGAGCTGACCCATGAGCCAGAGACAGCTGGTGTGGCGCGCCCTGGCCGAGGCCGGCGTGCTCGATTCCCCCGACCCCAAGGTGCAGGCCTGGCTCAAGATGGTGCGCGAGCGCAGCGACCTTTGCTGGGGCGACATGGTCGAGGAGTTCCGGACCAAGTACTACGACGTGTACGAGAAGGTGGTGCCGGCGCTGGAGAAGTCGGACGACGCCTTCATCCGCAACATGCTGATCAAGCACGCCGACCCCGACCGCCCCAAGGAGCGGCAGCTGCTGAAGACGCTGGCCACCACCACCGACTTCGAGCGCAACGTGGGCGCCGCGCAGCAGCTCTCCGAACTGGGGGTCAAGGAGGTCGACACGGTGCTGAAGAAGCGCCTGCCCGAGGGCGTGGAGGGGCTGCTGGCGAAGCAGGCCGGCGGCGACGAGGCCGATGCGAAGGGCGGCGGCAAGGAGGGCGGGGGGGACGAGGCCGCGGCGAAGGGCGGTGGCGGCGAGGCCGGCGCGCCCGAGGCCGCGGCGAAGGGGGGCGGCGGGAGTGCGGCCGGCCCGGAAGCCGAGGCGAAGGGCGGTGGCGCCGAGGCGTCCGCCGCAGCGGCGGCGGAGGAGGGGGGAGACGCCGGCGGTGACCAGCCGGCGCGGCCCAGCCGCAAGGGGCGGCTGTGATCGCGCGTGCACCCCGTTCCGGGAGCCTGCCATGCTGAAGGGGATCTACCACGACCGGGTGGCCGACGCGGCCGGGCGGTGCCGCGACGACCGCGGGTGGCGGCACAACGCCATCGTGGAGAGCTGCAACCGCCTGCTCGCCACCCTGATGAAGGGCGATCCCGAGACGGAGGGGATCCTGTTCTGGGCGGTGGGCACCGGCCAGCCCGGGTGGGACGGCGCGCCGCCGGCGGTGTCGCCCTCCACCGGGCAGCTGGCCAACGAGGTGGCGCGGCTCCCGGTCACCGCCGGCCAGATCGCCTTCCTGGACGAGAACGGCGACCCCAGCCAGACGCCGACGGGGACGCTGGAGATCACCGCCGATTTCGCGGGCGACGACCTGGCCGAGGACGGCTTCATCCCGCTGCGCGAGTTCGGCGTCTTCGGCGGCGACGCCACGGGGACGGCCGGCAGCGGGGTGCTGGTGGACTACGCCGTGCACCCGCGCATCGACCTGAGCCGCGGGCTCACCCTGCGGCGCTCGCTGCGGCTCACCTTCAACGCCGCCGCGCCCGAGGTGGAGCCGCCGCCCCCGCCGCCTCCGCCACCTCCTCCGCCGCCCCCACCGCCTCCGCCTCCGCCCCCGGCCGAGCCGCCGCTGCTGGGGTTCGGCGCCGGGCTCCCGGTGCGCAGCATCGACGGGGTGGACGCCGCGCGCGAGACCGGCCTGGCGGGGGCCGGGGTCACCACCGTGGGGCAGCTGGCCAACGTGCCCCTCACCGCGCAGGTCGGGGTCGCGCCGGCCACGCTCCTCGAGCTGCGCACCAAGGCGCGGCTGGTGCTGGCGTTGCGCGTGGACCCTGCCCCCTTCGCCGCGCTGGCCAGCCGCAGCGTGGGCGACCTGCTGCTGACCCCCGCGCAGCAGGTGGCGAACGAGTCCGGGCTCCCGGCCAACACCGTGCAGGCACTGCAGGACACGCTCTCGGTGCTGCAGGTGGCCTTCGACGCCGAGCGCCTGACCCAGACCACCGTCGGCCAGTTGCAGGGCGGCTGACGGCGCGCACGTCGGCAGGGGATCATCCTCGCCCCCCACCGCCGGTTCTCACACAGAGGCGCGGCTGAACTGCTTCCTCACGCAGGGTCCGCAGGGTTCGCAGAGAACTGCTGGTTTTTCTGCGAACCCTGCGGGCCCTGCGTGAGGCCGCTGTGAACCTTTCGATGTCGCCAGGGAGGCGGCGGGTCCGCGCGTGAGCTTGTGGAGCCTGGGCCGGCGCCGCACTTTGCCGAAACGAGCTGAGCCAGATCCCCTTCTCCGTGCGAGACCGATGGACAACTGCATCTTCTGCAAGATCATCCGCGGCGAGATCCCCTCGCAGCCGGTGGCGCAGGGCGACGACTGGATCGCCATCCGCGACATCGCCCCCGCCGCGCCGGTGCACCTGCTGGTGATCCCCAGGCGCCACGTGGAGTCGATCGACGCCCTGGCGGACGGCGACGGCGCGCTGGCCGGCACCCTGCTGCTGGCCGCCCGCGACGTGGCCCGTCAGGAAGGCGTGGCGGGGACGGGCTACCGCACGGTGATCAACACCGGCGCGCACGGTGGCCAGAGCGTGTCCCACCTGCACGTGCACGTGATCGGCGGCAAGCAGCTCAGCGGCCACGGCACCGCCTGACGATCAGGCCGCCTGTTCTGGCGAAGGCCGGCTGGTACCCATCGGCAAAAGCCCTTGTTTCACGCAGAGGAAGCAGAGAAACAGAGGCAGCAGAGAAGAATTCCTCTGCTGCCTCTGCTTCTCTGCTTCCTCTGCGTGAGGCTTTTCAGTCGTTTCCGTCAACCGATGGATCCATCGCCCGTCAACGCGAAAGGGCCAGCCGTTACGCATCGTCGGCCACGGATCCTTCCCGCTGCGGCCGTCGGAGCACGCCTCGGGTGCGGCGTGGTCGCGCTCAGGATGACGAGGCGTGCGGGGATCGCTCGCATCCACGGTGAGTTGCCGGATCATGCTGCCTGGCGATGAGGCTCGCCGCTTCCGCGGCGCTACAGCTCCGCCAGGATCTCGCTCTTCTTCGCCTCGAACTCGGCGGCGGTGATCAGGCCGGTGTCGAGCATCCGCTTCAGCTCGGCGAGTCGGTAGGCGGGGCTGAGCTGCACGTCCGCCGCGGCGGTTTCGGGCGTCGCGGCCCTCGGCGGCCGCAGCGGCAGGGCATCGACCCACTCCTTCGCCTCCTTCAGCCCCAGCCCGGTGAATTCGCGGACGAGCTTGATCGCCGCGATCGCCTGGCCGCCCGCCACCAGCGCGCGGGCGTCGGCTTCCACCCCGGGCGGCACGATGTCCAGCGCCAGCCGGGGATCGGCCACGGACGGCGGCGCACCGCGCGCCGTGCCGCCGGCGGGGCGGTGCGGGAGCGCCTCGACCCAGTCCTTCGCCTCCTTCAGCCCCATCCCCGTGGCTTCGCGGACGATCCGGATGGCGTGGATCTTCTGGTCGCGCGCCAGCAGCTCGCGCGCCCTGGCCTCGACCTCGGGCGGCACCGGGCGCGCGGCCGGCGCCGCGCCCGCGGCGGCGCGCGCCCCATCGTCCGCGGGGCGGCGGAGCGCGAGCACGGAAAGCAGGACCAGGATCCCCATGAAGTACATCAGCCACAGCCCGCCCATCGCGGCGAGCGTCCGCTCGTGCTCGGTGCCGTCCGCGGCCACGCAGTAGAACGCCAGGCCCCGCTCGCCCGGGCGGTGGTACGATGCGTGGAAGGTGCGCGGCGCGGGGGTGCTCCCGGCCGGGCAGGCGACCGGCGACGCCCAGCGCATGGTGGACGGGAACACCGCCGCGCCCGGGCCCGCCAGCATCACCGCGACGAAGGCGGCGACGCCGGCCCTGAGCAGAATCCTGCCGCGTGACATGGGGCCTGCTCCTGCGCTGCGGGGGGACCGGGTCAGTGGGAGGGGTGGGAGGTGAGCGGGTCGGCTGCCTGGGCCGCGGGCCCCGCGCCCGAGGCCGCGTCGGCCGCCTCGTGGTCCACGGCGGGAAGGGCCACGGTGAAGGTGCTGCCGCGGCCCGGCACGCTCTCCAGCGTCAGCCGGCCGCCCAGCAGCTCGGCCAGCCGCCGCGCGACGGACAGGCCCAGCCCGGTGCCGCCCACCTCGCGGCGGTTGTGCTGCTCCACCTGCCAGAACGGGTCGAACACGTGTTCGTGGTGCTCGGGCGCGATCCCGATCCCCGTGTCCACCACGCGCAGCAGGTGGTGGGCGCCGGCGCGCGCGCCCTCCACCCGCACCTCGCCGTCGTCGGTGAACTTCACCGCGTTGCTCACCAGGTTGCGCACGATCTGCTGCACCTTCTCGGGGTCGGTCTCCACGATCGCCGGCTCGTCGGGGAGCTTCACCTCGAAGCCCAGTCCCTTCTGCCCGGCCAGCGGGCGCAGGAGCGCCGTGGCGTGGCGCACCACGTCGCGCAGGTCCACCCGCCGCGTCCGCACCGTCTCGGTCCCCGCCTCCATCCGCGAGAAGGCCAGGATCTCGTCGATGATCCCCTCCAGGTGCCGCGCGCACTCGCGGATGCGGTCCAGGTAGCCGCGCTGCCGGTCGGTGATCTCGCCGCCGATCCCCGCCTGCAGCAGGTCGGCGTAGCCCAGCACGGCGTTCAGCGGCGTCCTGAGCTCGTGGCTCATCACCGCCAGGAACTCGCTCTTGGCGCGGCTGGCCTCCTGCGCCGCCGCGAAGAGCCGCGCGTTGCTGATGCTGAGCGCCGCGCGCTGCGCGAAGTCTTCGGCGGTGGAGAGGTCGTTGCGCGTGTAGCGCCGGTCCGCGCACACCAGGGTGACGGCGCCCAGCGTCTCGGCGCGGGCGACCAGCGGCACCGCCATCAGCGACCGGGTGCCCAGCGCGCGCACCAGCGCGGCGTGCTCGGGGCCGCTGGCCATCGCGGCGATCCACTCGTCGCTGGGGTTGGGGACGAACACCGGCTTCCCCGTGCGCAGCGCCTGGGCGGCGGGCGCCGCGTCGCCGCGGTGCAGGGGGAACTCCTCGCGCAGCACCGCCAGCAGCGGCCCGCGCTCGGCGTCGGCGTGCGCCGCGGCCAGCCGGGCGATGCGGCCGTCCTCCTCGGCCACGTCGATCATGCACCAGTCGGCCAGCTCGGGAACGGCCAGCTGCGCCAGGGTGGCCAGCGTGGCGTGGTAGTCCAGGCTGGCGGAAAGGACGGCGGATACGTTGGAAAGGAAGCGCGCGCGCCGGGCCTCGGCCTCGGCCGCGCGGCGGGCGGCCTGGTCGGCGGCGGCCTGGCGGCGCCCTTCCTCGGCCAGGCGGCGGTCGGTCACGTCGCGCAGCGAGACCAGGAAGACCGGCTCGCCCTCCCACTCGGTCTCCACCGCGCGCAGCTCGGCCGCGGCGGTG
>DASSME010000204.1:0-17781 GCA_035689035.1 Longimicrobium sp.
GCCCGCCCGAATCAACCGCGAACACCGCCAGTTCAGGTAGTGCACCATGAACCAGAAGTGCCGGAACGCCGGGTTGCGCGTCTGGCGGTGGTGGTAGCGGTAGTAGATCTGCTGCGCGATCACGGCCAGGCGGAAGAGGCCGTATACTTCGTAAAAGGTCCAGTTGCCGGGCCTGAGCTTCATCCGGTCCAGGTAGACCTCCACCACCTCGTCGCGGCGCAGCATCCCCGGCAGGTGCGTGGGCTGCCGGCGCATGGCGCGCATCAGGCGGTCGTCGTCGGCCTGCACCCAGTAGGCGAGCGCGTTGCCCAGGTCCATCAGCGGGTCGCCCAGCGTGGCCATCTCCCAGTCCAGCACGCCGACCACGCGCGTCGGCTCGTCCTCGGCCAGCACCACGTTGTCGAGCCGCCAGTCGTTGTGGATCACGCAGGTGGCCACGTCGTCGGGGACGTGGTCGTGCAGCCACGCGCGGACGCGGGTGAAACGGGGGACGTTCCAGGTGCGCGCCTTCAGGTAGCGCTCGCTCCATCCCTCGATCTGCCGGCGCGGGTAGCCGGGGCCCTTCCCCAGCGACTGCAGCCCGGCGGCGGACGGATCGACGCGGTGCAGCTCCACCAGCTTCTCCACCACGTTCAGGCAGAGCCGGCGGTTCCCCGCCGCGTCCAGCCGCAGCCCTTCCGGCATCCGGGCCCGCGGGATCAGCCCGGCGATGCGCTCCATCACGTAGAACTCGGCGCCGGTCACCGCCGCGTCGCGGCAGAGCGCCACCATGGTGGGGACGGCGGGATAGGCGGGCTTCAGCGCCTGCTGCACGTGGAACTCGCGCGCCATGTCGTGCGCGCCCTTCGCCCGGGTCCCCGCCGGGGGGCGGCGGAGGACGAAGTCGCGCGCCGGGTACTTCAGCCGGTACGTCCAGTTGGATGCGCCGCCGGAGTACTGCGTGACCTCGGGCGTCCCCTCCAGCCCGGGGACCTCCAGCTTGAGCCACGCGTCCACCGCGGCCACGTCCAGCGCCTCGCCCGGGCGCACCGCATCGGCCGCCACGGCTCAGCCCTCGCCGCGGGGGCGCGTCATGCTGCGCCGCATCCGCCGGTACTGCCCGCGGACGATGGCGCGGTACGCGGCGCGCGGAAGGAGCCGCTTCAACCGCCACGCGCGCGCGCCCACCGGGTGCGGCAGGACGTAGAACTCGCCCGCCTCCACCGCGCGGAAGATGCGGTCGATCACCACCTCGGCGGGGAGCGCCCCGCGCTCCAGCAGCCGGTCCACCGTGGCGCGGAGCGCGGGGTCGGGCGCGCGGACGTTCTCGTTCAGGTTGGTGCGGAAGAACGAGGGGCAGACCACGCTCACGCGGATCCCCGCGCCCTCCAGCTCCTGCTGCAGCGTCTCGGAGAGGGAGACCACGGCGGCCTTGGTGGCGTTGTAGCTGCTCATCAGCGGCACGTCGAGCAGCCCGGCCATCGAGGCCACGTTGATGAAGTGCCCGCCGCGCTGGCGCTTGAAGACGGGGGTGAAGACGCGGCAGCCGCGCACCACGCCCAGCAGGTTGATGTCGATGATCCAGGCCCAGTCCTCCTCCGTCACGTCCTCGATCGCCCCCGCCCCGGCCACGCCCGCGTTGTTGACCACCACGTCCACCCCGCCCCAGCGCCGCTCCAGCTCGGCCGCCACCGCCTGGAGGTCCTCCTCGCGGCGCACGTCGCAGCGCAGGTAGAAGGCCTCGCCGCCCAGCGCCTCGGCCGTCTCGGCCCCGCGCGCGTCGTTCACGTCGCCGATGCACACGCGGCAGCCGGCGCGGGCGTAGCGCTCGGCCAGCCCGCGCCCCAGCCCGCTGGCGCCGCCGGTGATGAAGACGCGGCGGCTCATCGCGCGCGCTCCCCGTGGCCGTGCCGGGCCAGCTCGGCGCGGGCGATCAGCCCCTTGTGCACCTCGTCGGGCCCGTCGGCGATGCGCAGCGACCGGGCCTGCGCGAAGAAGCCGGTGAGCGGCGTGTCGTCGCTGACCCCGGCGCCGCCGTGCAGCTGGATGGCGTCGTCCACGATCTTCTGCAACACGTTGGGCGCCACCACCTTGATCGCGCTGATCTCGGTCATCGCACCCAGCGCGCCGGCCACGTCCAGCTTCCACGCCGCGTACAGCGTGAGCAGCCGCGCCTGGTCGATGGCGATGCGCGCGTCCGCCACCCGCTCGCGGTTGCCGCCCAGGTCGATCAGCGGCTTGCCGAACGCGCTGCGCCCCGTCCCCCGCTCCACCATCAGCTCCAGCGCCCGCTCGGCCGCGCCGATGCAGCGCATGCAGTGGTGGATGCGCCCCGGCCCCAGCCGACCCTGCGCGATCTCGAACCCGCGCCCCGGCCCGGCGACGATGGCGCTCACCGGCAGACGCACGTCGTGGAAGTGCACCTCGCCGTGCCCGTGCGGCGCGTCGTACTCGCCGTAGACGGGGAGCATGCGCTGGACCTCCACCCCCGGCGTATCGAGCGGTACGAGAACCATCGAGTGCTGCGCGTGCCGACCCGCGTCGGGATCGGGCGTGCGGCCCATGAAGATGGCCACGCGGGCGCGCGGATGCCCCAGCCCGCTGGACCACCACTTCCTGCCGTTGAGAACGACCTGGTCGCCCTCCACCACCGCCGTGGCCTGCATGTTGGTCGCGTCGGACGAGGCGACGTCCGGCTCGGTCATGCAGAACACCGAGCGGATCTCGCCGGCCAGCAGCGGCGCCAGCCACCGCTCCTTCTGCTCGGCCGATCCGTAGCGGTGCAGCACCTCCATGTTGCCGGTGTCGGGGGCGCTGCAGTTGAACACCTCGGGGGCGATCAGGCTGCGCCCCGTCTCCTCGGCCACCGGCGCGTATTCCAGCGTCGACAGCCCAGGCCCGTGCGCGGGGTCGGGAAGGAAGAGGTTCCACAGCCCGGCGGCGCGGGCGCGGGCCTTCAGCTCGTCCATCACCGGCGGCACCCGCCACCGCCGCCAGTCTGCCCCGTGGCCGGCCTCGCGCAGCTGCCGCGCGTACGTGGCCTCGGCGGGCGCCACGTGCTCGCGGATGAAGTCGCGGACGCGGTCGCGGTACTCGCGCGAACGTGCGGACGGCTCGAAGTCCATGGAGCCCGGCTGCGTGGAGAGGACGGAAACCTGCGTGGATCGGGGATGCGCTCAGGTATACGTCGCGCCGCCCAGCGCGACAAGCCGTGAGCCGCGCTCAGCGCGGATCAGCCCACCCATCGCTCCATTGCGAATGGACGCGGAATCCGAATTGCGGCGATCCGCCAGACGTGCCGTGGTGGATGGCGGACGTGGTGCCAGGACGCGGCCTGAGAATTCATTCGCCCTGCACTACCCGCGGAGCGCGCCATCCCTCCCGGATCGGCGGATCGGCGGACCCGCGGATCGGCGACGGTCGATGGCGGCCTGGTGAGAAAAAGGAGAGGTGCAATGCAGTCCAGCAGCGTTGTGAGATTCGCCTGCGTGACCATGGTCCTGTGCGTCACCTCCTCCACCGTGCGCGCGCAGGCGGCGGGGGCGCAGGGCGGCTGGTCGGCCGTCGAGCAGGCGCTGGGCCGGCCGGGCGCGGCGCAGGCCGACAGCGTGGTGCGCTTCTCGTTCCCGCGCACCGACCTGCGCGTGACGGTGGACGGGGTGCAGCTCCGGCCCGCGCTGGCGCTGGGGTCGTGGCTGGCGTTCCACCGCATCCCCGGAGGCGCGATGGCGATGGGCGACCTGGTGCTCACCGACAGCGAGGTGGCGCCGGTGACCGTGCGGCTGCAGCAGACTATCAGCCTGACCGCCGTGCACAACCACCTGCTGCGCGAGAGTCCTCGCGTGGTGTACATGCACGTGGAGGCGCACGGAGACCCGGTGCGGATCGCGGAGGAGGTGCGCGCGGCGCTGGCGCTCACCCACACGCCGCTGGGTCCGCCGCCGCCGGCCGGGCCCGCCGAGCCGATCGAGCTGGATACCGCCGCGGTGGCAAGGGCGCTGGGGCGTTCGGGCCGCGTGAACGGCGGCGTCTACCAGGTCAGCGTGCCGCGCCGCGAAACCATCCGCGACGGCGGCCAGGTGGTTCCGCCGGCGATGGGCGTGGCGACGGCGATCAACTTCCAGCCCACCGGCGGCGGGCGCGCGGCCGTCACCGGTGACTTCGTGATGACCGCGGACGAGGTGCGCGGCGTGATGCGAACGCTGCGCGCGCACGGCATCGAGGTCACGGCGCTGCACTCGCACCTGCTCAACGAGCAGCCGCGCCTCTTCTTCATGCACTTCTGGGCCAACGACAACGCCGTGCGGCTGGCCGCCGGCCTGGGCGCCGCGCTGTCGGGGATGGCCGTCCGCCGGTAGCCGCGCGGCATCCCGGCGGACTGCGCACGACGGCGCCTCGACACCGTCGAACGCCGCGCGCGGATCGTTGACCCGGCTCCGGGGTGGAACTACCATCCTCCCAAGGTCCGCATCCCGCCTCACAGCACGGAGAAGGAAGCATGCCCTCCCATCGCCTCCGTCCGGCCCTGTTCCTCGGTGTCCTCGCGCTGGCCATCGCCGGCGCCTGCTCACACATCCCGCCGCCACCGCCCCCTCCGCCGCCGGCGGTGCTCCCGCCGCCCCCGCCGCCGCCCGCCCCGATGTACCAGGGCGACGCACGGGCGATGCAGCCACGCCCGCGGGAGGAGTTCAACCGCGAGGGCTACCGCGCCATCGTGGAGAACGAGTTCGCCGACGTGGCCGGGCACCCGCTCAGCACCTTCGCCATCGACGTGGACGCGGCCTCGTACAGCAACGTGCGCCGCTTCCTGCGCAACGGGACGCTGCCCCCGCGTGACGCGGTGCGCGTGGAGGAGCTGGTCAACTACTTCAGCTACGACTACCCGGACCCCACCGGCACCGACCCCTTCTCCATCACCACCGAGATCTCCACCGCCCCGTGGAACCCGGCGCACCGGCTGGTGCACGTGGGGATCCAGGGGCGGCGGATGAACACGCGCGACCTGCCCGCCAGCAACCTCGTCTTCCTGATCGACGTGTCGGGGTCGATGGAAGACCCCAACAAGCTGCCGCTGGTCAAGCAGGCCTTCCGGCTGCTGGTGGACCAGCTCCGCCCGCAGGACAAGGTCTCCATCGTGGTCTACGCGGGCGCGGCGGGGCTGGTGCTCGAGCCCACCTCGGGCGCGGACAAGGCGACGCTGCGCGAGGCGATCGAGTCGCTGCAGCCGGGCGGCTCCACCGCGGGCGCGCGGGGGATCCGCCTGGCCTACCTGATCGCGCGCGGCGCCATGATCCCCGGCGGCAACAACCGCGTGATCCTGGCCACCGACGGCGACTTCAACGTGGGCGTGAGCAGCGACGCCGAGCTGGTGCGGCTGATCGAGCAGGAGCGGCAGAGCGGCGTGTTCCTGACCGTCCTGGGCTTCGGCACGGGGAACTACCAGGACGCCAAGATGGAGCAGCTGGCCGACGCCGGGAACGGCAACTTCGCCTACATCGACCAGCTCTCCGAGGCGCGCAAGGTGCTGGTGCGCGAGATGGGCGGCACGCTCTTCACCATCGCCAAGGACGTGAAGGTGCAGGTGGAGTTCAACCCCGCGCGGGTGAAGGCCTACCGCCTGGTCGGCTACGAGAACCGCCTGCTCGCCGCCGAAGACTTCGCGGATGACAGCAAGGACGGCGGCGAGCTGGGCGCCGGCCACTCGGTGACCGCGCTCTACGAGATCATCCCCGCCGAGAGCGACGAGCCGGTGCGCGGCACGGGCCCGCTGCGCTACCAGACCACGCAGCCGCGCGCGGGCGCCGGCGGCAACGAGCTGATGACCGTCGCCCTGCGCTACAAGGACCCGGACGGCATCGCGTCGCGCCTGGTGCAGCACCCGGTGCTGGACGGCGGCGTCGCGCTGGCGCGCACCTCCGACGACTTCCGTTTCGCCGCCGCGGTGGCCGAGTGGGGAATGCTGCTGCGCGACTCGAAGTTCAAGGGCAACGCCACCTGGCCCGCCGTGGCCGAGCTGGCACGCGGCGCGCTGGCCGACGACCGCGGCGGCTACCGCGCCGAGTTCGTCCGCCTGGTCGCGCAGAGCCAGCGCCTGGCCGAGAGCCACGGCGGCGGCGACCGCCCCCACGGCGACGACGGCGGGCGGCGGTGATGGACCCGCGTCGATCACAGTGATAGGAGAACACCGGAGGGGAGAGCGGATCCATCGCTCTCCCCTCTGCCGCATGCGGTCCGTGACCATCGCACCGGCGGCTGAAGCCGCAGCGCCGCAGCAACAACCACGAAAAGCCTCGCAGACCGCGCGAGGCGCCTCCACCGCGGCCACACCGGCGCCGGTAGTCCGCGCAGGCGGACTTCGTGTGGTTGTTGCAGCGAATTCATTCGCCCGCTGCCGTCATGGCTTGGCGCGCGGACGCAGTATCATGGATGCAGCCGCGGCGCGAGCGTGCCGGGGAAAGCCGAACTCCAGACGGGGGTGGGGACCATGGCCGGCGAGGCGCAGTCGCTCACGCGCGGGTTCTTCTCGGGGTCGATCGACGACGCCATCCTCTTCCCCTACCCGCGCATCAGCGACGATGAGGCCGCACGGGTCTCGGCCTTCCTGGGCGAGGTGATGCCGTACCTGGAACGCGAGCTGGACCGCGACTGGGTCGACGAGCACGAGCAGGTGCCCGCGCACGTGATCGCCGAGCTGGCGCGAATGGGGCTGTTCGGCATCGCCATCCCCGCCGAATACGGGGGGATGGGGCTCAGCCAGAGCGCCTACTGCCGCGTGTTCGAGGCGATCACCGGCTACGACGTGGGGCTGGGGATCATCCTGGGCGTGCACCTGTCCATCGGCACCAAGGGGATCGTGCTGGCGGGCACGGAGGAGCAGAAGCGCGCCTACCTCCCGAAAGCGGCCGCCGGCGAGTGGTTCGCCTCGTTCGCGCTCACCGAGCCGAACGCGGGGAGCGACGCGCAGGGGATCGAGAGCCGTGCGGTCCCGAGCGACGACGGCAGCCACTGGATCCTGAATGGCGACAAGATCTGGATCGGCAACGGCTCGTTCAGCGAGATCATCGTGGCCTTCGCGCAGACGCCGGTGGAGCGCGAGGAAAAAACGGTGGACCGGGTGACCGCCTTCATCCTGCGGGCCGACATGCCCGGCTTCACCCGCGGCCAGCCGCTGCGCAAGATGGGCGCGCGGGGGAGCAATCAGGCCGAGCTGCACTTCCGCGACGTGCGGGTGCCGCGCGAGAACGTGCTGGGCGAGGTGGGCGGCGGGTTCAAGCTGGCCATGCGCATCCTGAACTCGGGGCGCCAGGGCCTTTCGGCGGGCGCGGCGGGCGGGGTCAAGCGGTGCCTGGAGATGGCGTCGGCGTTCGCGGCGGGGCGGCGGCAGTTCGGCAAGCCGATCGCCGGGTTCGAGCTGACCCAGGGGAAGCTGGCGGCCATGGCGGCCGACGCGTACACGGCCGAGAGCGCGGCGTACTTCACCACCGGCCTGGCCGACCGCGGCGACGTGGACTACGCGCTGGAGAGCGCCGCCGCCAAGGTGTGGAACAGCGACGCGCTGGACCGCGCGGTGGACGAAGCGGTGCAGATCGCCGGCGGGCGCGGCTTCGTGAAGGGGTACCCGTACGAGCGGATGTACCGCGACGCGCGCATCACCCGGATCTTCGAGGGCACCAACGAGATCCTGCGCCTGTTCGTGGGCCTCTCGGGGGTCCAGGGCCCCGGCGAGTACCTGCGCCGGATCGGCGAGGCGCTGCGGCACCCGATCGAGGGGCTGGGGCTGCTGGGCGAGTTCGCCGGCGACCGGGTGCGGATGGCGCTGGGCCGCGGCGAGCCCAGCGTGGACAGCGACGTGCACCCCGCGCTGCGCCGCCACTTCGACTACCTGGCCGACCACACGCGCGACCTGCGCGCCGCCACCGAGCGGGTGATCCGCACCTACGGCGCCGGCGTGGTGGACCGGCAGTTCGTGGTGGCGCGGCTGGCGGACATGGCCATCGAGCTGTACGTCCGCGCCGCCACCCTCAGCCGCACCCAGGCGCTGCTCGACGCAGCCGCGCGTGGCGAGGCGGTGGCCCCGCCGCTCACCAGCAGCGCCACGCCGCTCGACGAGGCGTCCATCGCGCGCGTGCTGCGCCTGTGCGACCTGGCGTGCCAGCGCTCGGGGCTGCGCTTCCGCGCGGCGCGCGTGGCGCTGAACGACGACCGCGACGCGCTCCTCCGCTCCGTCGCGGCGGACGTGCTGGAGGCGAGCGCGGGTTGACCGGCCCGCCAGCGGGCGCGGAGGGCGCGCGATCGCTTCGTCCTCCCTTCCGGCGCTCCCGGCCGCACCGGCGTTCAGGCACAAAAGTTTGCTTGCCGCACCGTCCGAACGGGGACATCGTAGGATCACACCATCGTCCGCTTTGGCTCAAGCGTTCGGTCGCGGGAAACGGTCCCGCCGCCGGCATCCGTCCTTCTCGCGCGAGCCGGGTCCCTTCATCCAAGGAGTCGCCCCATGGCCAAGGTGAGGCTCAACCTCGACCAGCTGCAGGTGGAGTCGTTCGACACGCTGGCGGTGCGTCCGGCGCGCGGCACGGTGCGCGGCAACCTGGACGCGATCGGCGGCGGCTTCGAGGCGAACATCCCGCCGCCCACCGACCCGCTCCGCGATTGCAAGCGCGACCCGCTCTCCACCATCTGTCCGGTCAGCGTGGTGATCACCTGCGCCGAAACGTGCCCCAACACCTGTCCGTTCACCTGCAACCTCAACTGCACGGCGCTGTGCAGCTACGGCTGCACCGAGGTCTACTCAGACTGCCGCTTCACCGGCGACCCGGTCTGCTGCGTCTGAGCGGACGGCGCGATCCGTCCACGCGCCGACGCGAAACCCCGTCCGTGCCGCACGGACGGGGTTTCTGGCGCGCGGGCGGCCCGCGATCTCACCGCACCGGCTGCCCCATCCCCAGGAGGTTGCCCTCGCTGTCGCGGAACCACGCGCCGCGCTCGCCCGTGCCCTTGCTGGGGTAGTTGCCTTCGATGTCGGCGATGCCGTCCACCGTCGTCAGCCCCGGCAGGCCGTACTCCTCGAACACCACGCCGCGCGCCCTCAGCTCCGCGACGGCGGCTTCGATGTCCGCCACCTCCCACCCCATCTGCGTGTGCGTGCCCGACGCCGTGTTCGGGGTCTGGTACAGCGCGAAGTAGCTGTCGCCGCAGCGGTAGCGCAGGCCGCCGGGGCGTTCCTCCACCGGCTCCAGGCCCAGCTTTTCGGCGTACCAGGCGCGGGCCCGCTCCAGGTCCCGCACGGGGAGGCGGGTCGCCACGTCGCTGCGTTCGAGCATGCCAGGCTCCTTCGGTCCTCCAGGGAGTTCAGTCGAGCTCGTCGTCCGTCTCCAGCCACTCGGGAACGTCGGGCAGCGCTTTCACCTTCTGGATGAACGCGGGGGTCAGGTTCGGCGGATCGTACCTGCCCGTGCGGATGCGCAGCAGGGTGGAGCGGTGGATCCGCGAGCCCTTCTTGATGGTCCGGGGGCGGCCCAGGTTCATCCGCCAGTGGTGCTCTCCGGTCTTGAACGAGTACCGCCACTTGGGGACGTACTCGGCCAACCGCCAGACCGGCGTCAGCGAATTCCCCATCGCTTCGTTCCACGGCTCGGCCGGGATCGGCGCCCCGCGGACCATGGCCAGGCGCTCCTCGTCCACCCGCAGCCCCGCCCGGCGCGCCTCCTCGAGCATCCATTCGAAGCACACCCGCCAGAGCTGCTTCCCCTGCACGTTGGGGTACCCGCCGCCCACGTCGGAGTGCACGCCGGGGAACCACAGCTCCTGCAGGTCCTGCTCGCTCCCGGTCTGCTCCATCTGGTTCTGCCGGAAGAAGGCGCGGCGCTCGTCCACCGAGACGGCGTGGCGGACCACCGAGATGCTGGGGTTGCGGTGGGTGAACTGGTAGCTCTTGGGGTTCCGGGCCCAGCCCACGGACGAGACCGTGTCCCACACGCCCAGGAAGTGGACGCGGAAGTGGCGCTTGTCGTCGCCCTCGAACAGGGGCCGCCCGAAGGTCCAGCGGAACTGGTCGCACAGCTCGCGATACTTCTCGTATTTCTTCCCCTTCTTCCCGCGGACGGCGCGGAACAGCTCCATCGCGTAGGTGATCATGTTCTGGTTGCCGCGCGGCAGCAGCCCCAGCAGGTGCAGGAGCCCCGCCAGCACCCGCGCCGTGTACGCCCCGCGGCTGAAGCCGAAGATGTGCACGTGGTCGCCCGGCTCCCAGATGTCCATCAGGTAGCCGTACGCTTCCTCCACGTTCTCCTCGAGCCCGATGCCGAACGCCAGCCCGGGCACGCGCGACAGCAGCTCGTCGACCACGTTGAGGTCCGGGCGCGGCAGCGTGCCCACGCCGGGGTCGTAGTACAGCCGCTGGCGGGCGGGGTCCCTGTCCAGCACCTGCACCAGGCGGACCACGTTGGTGTTCTCGGGCCCGAACCGGTTGTTGGTGCCGTCGAAGCAGATCACCAGGTTGCGGCGCGGCGCGGGCGCGTCGAACGACGGGTACTGGAACGGCGCCGGATCCACGGGCGGCCGTTCCGCGGCGGGGTGGTCGTTGGCGGGCATGGCGGGTCGTGGGGGGGAGGATGGACGGGGCGAGGACGAACGAGGCGTGCCGCATCCAATCTAAAGAGGCCCGCGGCGTTCACCAACGAAAAACGTCGCCCCGGTGCGCGCGGGTGCGGCCGTGCCCCTGCGTCCGCTCCGTCCTTTCCATCGGATGAAGAAAATGCTTCGCGGTCGATGTCGATCCGGGCGGGGCTCGTTCGTCGCCTTCGTGGAAGCCGGGAGATGGGTATCGGTCCCATGCCGGGACCGGCCGCCGGCGGCAAACCGCCGAGGGAGAGACCACGATGCCGACCACCACGCAGACCCGCCGCGAGCGCACCATCCACGTGACCCTGTGGACGGTGCAGGTGCTGCTCGCGCTCCTCTTCCTGTTCGCCGGCGGGATGAAGCTGGTGGCCCCGCCCGAGATGCTGAAGGGGCCGATCGAGTTCCCGGTGCTGTTCCTGCGCTTCATCGGCGTGTGCGAGCTCGCGGGCGGGCTCGGGCTGGTGCTCCCCGGCCTGCTGCGCATCCGCACCGGCCTGACGCCGCTCGCCGCCGCCGGCCTGGTCGTCATCATGGCCGGCGCGACGGTGACTACGGTGGCCGGCGGGCTGGGCGCGGGCGCGGCGGTCCCCTTCGTCACCGGCGTCCTGGCGGCGTCGGTCGCGTACGGCCGCTCGCGCGCGGTGCCGCTGCGCACCTCGCCCCGCCGCCGCCTGCTCCTGCAGACGGCCGCCTGACCCGGGACGATTTGCGGGAAGATGAAGGGCGGAACCCCGCCCCGGCACCTGCCGGGGCGGGGTTTTCGCGCGCCGCGCCCGGCCGGATCGGGGAGGGCGGCCGTGCATCGCGGCGGGGCCGGGAGCCCCGGGGATCGGCCGATACCATCCAGGGCGCCCGGGTGTCGATCCGGGCCATGGTGCCGGATACCCGGCGAGATGTGTCATCCATCCCAACTGACTGGCGTGGTGGCGGCGCGCGGGTGAATCCTCCTATCGAACCGCTGCGTCGCACACGCGGCATCTTCCGCAACGTCACCAGTGGATTTCCGCGTGAGAATCTCCAGTTTTCTCGGCCCGGGGAGTGAATCGCCCGCGCGCCGGAACGTGTCCCTCCCCCCGTCGCTCCCGGCCAGCTTCCGCCGGGCGCCGCACCTGCCGCCGCGCCTGCGCGAGGCGCTGGCGCTGGCGTGCGACGGCGGACGCGCCATCCGCACGGTGGAGAAGCTGGCGGCCGCCGCCGGCTGCGACCGCCGCACCCTGTGGCTCTACTGGAAGCAGTCCGTCGGCCGCCACAGCGAGCTGCGCCTGCAGGACTTCCTGCACTGGGTGCTGCTGCTGCGCGCCGCGCACGGCAAGACGGAGGACCGCTCCTGGAGCGAGATGGCCGAGGAGCTCGGCATCCACCCCCACACGCTGGGCCGCCTGGCGCGCCAGCTCACGGGCCGCACCCTGCGCGAGCTTTCCAGCCGCGCCCACATCACCCTGCCGCAGGCGTTCGAGACGCGCGTGCTGCCGCAGGTGCTGAAGCCGGAGCCGCCGGCCGGCGCGGAGGGGGCGCCCGGGCCGGTGGCCGAGGTGCGGCCTCGCCGCGCGGCCTGAGGGCGCGCCCCGGCCGCCGGCTCGGCTGCCCGCGTCGCGTGGCCGAGGGTGGGCCCGGGGCGCCGCACGGACCCGCACGGGTTCCACGCGACCCCCCGGGCGTGTACCTTCCGCATTGCCGGATCGATGCGGGGGCCGCATCGGAACCCGCGAGCGCCCGGCCCGGCGGCGGGTCCCTGCACCCGGCCCAGCCGGACCGCGGACCATACGCCGCCGCGGGCCGCGGGCAGGGCCGATGAGATCTCAACCATGGCAATGACCTTTGCTGCCGAAATCCTTTGATCCCCGCGCAACCATGAACCCCGTCCGCCGGGGCCCGTCGTGACCCCGTTGGAGGCACGTCCCCCGGTCCCGCCCTGGAGCACGGGCGAGGCGCGGACCCCGCCGGAAGACGCGGCGAGCGCCGGGCGGCGCGCCGGCGTCCGTCTTCCCGCGGCCCCGGCGCGCGCGGATCTCGCCGCGCAGGACGAGGAGTTCCGCTTGCGCGCGCTGTGGCGCCACCCGCTCACCTGGTTGAGCGTGGGGGCGTTCTGGCTGGTGGGGATCTTCCTCTCCGCCCTGGAGATCCACGCGCAGGACGCCCCCGGGCTGGCGTGGCCCGGCGAGATCCTGGGCGCGGTGCTCAGCAACATCTCGTGGATGGTGGTGTGCGTCCTCACCATGAGCATCGCGGTGCGCGTGCCGCTCTCGCGGCGTACCCTCCCCGGGCTGCTGTGCGTCGTGGTGGGGATGGTGATCGTGCGCGGGCTGCTCTACGACCTGCAGAACTGGCTCATGCCGGGTGCGCCGCTCACGCTGGGGCTGGCGGTGCTGGTGCTTCCCTCCAACCTGGTGATGGTGAGCGGGTTCCTCGCGCTCGGGTACGGGGTGAAGCACTACCTCGCCACCCTGCGCCGCGAGCGCACGGCGACGCGGCTCGAGGCCCAGCTCGCGGGCGCGCGGCTGGAGATGCTGCAGCGCCAGCTGCACCCGCACTTCCTGTTCAACAGCCTGAACACCGTCTCCGCGCTCCTGCGCCGCGACGCGGACGCCGCCGCCGGCACGCTCCTGCAGCTGGAGCAGCTGCTGCGCCTGGCGCTGGACCGCGCCGACACCCCCACCGTGACCCTGCGCGACGAGCTCGCGGCGACCTCGCTCTTCCTGGCGATCGAACAGCGGCGCTTCGCGGACCGCCTGCGCGTGGAGGTGGAGGTGGACGACGAAGCCGCCGGCGCGCACCTCCCCCCCTTGCTGCTGCAGCCGCTGGTGGAGAACGCGATCCGGCACGGGGTGGCGCCCCGCCCCGGGCCGATGCGGGTGGGCATCTCCGCCCGCCGCCGGGGTGGCTGGCTCGAGGTGGAGGTGAGCGACACGGGAGCGGGCCCGCCCCCCGGCTGGTCGCTGGAGCGCAGCGCCGGCCTGGGGTTGCGGATCACCGCCGACCGGCTGCGCACCCTGTACGGCGACCGCTTCGCGCTGACCGTGCGGCGGGCGGCGCCAGAGGGGGGAACGGTGGTGGTGCTGAGGGTGCCCGCGTGAGGGGCGGCTCGCCCCGCCCGGCGGCGTTCGCGCCCCGCCCCGCCCCACGGTGGGGAGCGGGGGCCGTGGCGACGGCCGGCGTGGCCGCCTTCGCCGTGCTGCACGTGCTGACCTACTACGCCGGCTGGCTGCTGCTGGGAGAGAACGCCACCATCGAGCGGGCGGCGTGGCGCGCGGGGGTGTACATCGCCGCCTACGTGGTGGGCGGCGGCGCGCTGGTGTGGCTGGCGCGCCGGTTCCCGCTCACGGGCGAGCGCGGGGCGGCGGTGGTGGCGGGGAACCTGCTGGCCGTGCTGGCCGCCGTGGCGCTGTTCACGGTCATGCGGCTGGCGGTGTGGCCGTACACCAACCCGGGCGACCCGGTCGACTGGTGGTCCACCGCCCCCGGCATCGCCAGCGCGCGCGCGGTGTTCCTGACCGCCGCGCGGGGGCTGTTCCCGATCTTCACGCTCTTCGTGTGCGCCGGGCACGCCTCGGTGTACTTCGCGCGCGACCGGGACGCCGAGGTGCGCCGGAACCGGCTGCACGCCGAGCTGGCCAACGCCCGCCTGCAGGCCGTGCGCGTCCAGCTGCAGCCGCCGCTGGTCTTCGCCGCCTTCCACGCGCTGGCCGAGCTCATGCGCACCGACGTGGACGCCGCGGAGCGGCTGCTCCTGCAGGTGGCGGCGCTGATGCGCGCCATGCTCCGGCGGGTAGACGCGCCGCTGGTCCCGCTGCGCGACGAGGCGGCGGCGCTCGAGGCGCTGCAGGCCGTCGCGCGCGCCACGGCCACGCCGTGCACGCCGGCCGCGCTGAGCATACCGGCCGAGGCCGAGTGGGCGCTGGTCCCCCCCGCGGTGTTGCAGAGGCTGGTGGAGGTGGCGGAGCTGCTGCGGGGCGATGGCGCCGGCGCCGCGCCGGTGCGGCTCTGGGCCACCTGGTCGGCCGCCTGGCTGGAGCTGCGCGCGGCCACCCCCTGCCCCGCCCCGGACGGCGAGCGCGCGGCGGTGGAGGAGCTGGAGCGGATGCGCGCGGAGCTGGCCGAGCTCTACGGCGACGAGCTGTCGCTGACGCTGGTGCGCCGCGACGGCGCCGCCGAGCTGCGGCTGCAGGTTCCGCTGCTCACGGCGCTCCCGCACGAAGCCCGCGCGGACCATCGCCCGCCGGACGCCGCGCCCAGGGAGACCGGCGCGCTCGTCAGGAGCGGATCAGCGAGCGCACCCGCTCGCGGAACATCCGGGTAGAAAGGAGCTTCGTCCCGTCCCGCAGCTGGATCTCGTACTCGCTGCCGGACCACGGCCGCACCGCCGCCACCCGGTCCAGGTTGACGATCGCCGACGCGCGCACGCGGACGAACCGCTCGGGGTCGAGCTTCTGCTCGAAGCCGCTCACCGTCTCGCGCACCAGGAACTTGCGGCCGCCCACGTGCAGGGCCACGTAGTTGTCCGCCGCCTCCACCCACTCGATCTCGTCCGTCCGCACGAACTCGTAGCGGTCCGCCAGCTTCACGGGGATGCGCGCGGGGTAGTCCGCCGTGCCCGCGAAGCTCCGCAGCATGCGCTGGATCTCGGTGCCCAGCGCCGAGCGGTCGGGCGTGGCCAGCCGCGCGCGCGCCCGCTCCAGCGCCGCGGCCAGGCGCGCCGGGTCCAGGGGCTTGAGCAGGTAGTCCACCGCGTTCACCTCGAAGGCCTTCACCGCGAAGGCGTCGAACGCGGTCAGGAAGATGGTGAGCGGCATCTGCTCCGCGCCGACCGCCTCCACCACCTGCATGCCGCTCAGCACCGGCATCTGCACGTCCAGGATCACCAGCTCGGGGTTCTGCGTGGCGATCGCCTCCAGCGCCTCGCCCCCGTCGCGGCACGCCGCGACCAGGTCGATGTCGGGCTCGCGCTCGAGCAGCTCGGCCAGCTTTTCGCGCGCCAGCGGCTCGTCCTCGGCGATCAGGGCGCGGATGCGGTGGGTCATCGAACGGGACGGGGGAAGTGGGTGATGCCGCGCCGAGGCGGCTGTCCTGCCAGCCCGGTCCACGGGAGCGGCCGGGCCGCGTTCCCGGAGGGTTATACGCCCGGGGAGAGGTGTAGTTTCACACCGGAGCAAGGTGAACGGTTCTCGAAAAAACGCGGCACCGCCTTACAGGGGTCCCACGGGGTCGGCATCAGACAAAATGCCGTTTCTGTGAGCCTCGACGACGCTGCGGAGAGATACAGATTCTGCCAGATTTGGATCAGGGACCACGGCCGGCGTTGCAATCAGACCGGCTCTGCGCGCGACCACGAAGCAATGAAACGACGGGCTCTCACAGAGTTCACGGAGTTCACAGAAAAAAACGCAGTTACTCTGTGGACTCCGTGAACTCTGTGAGAGTCTGTCTTCGATTTTTCATCCTCCATGGTCGCGCACAGCGCGGTGTTGCACTCAGGATGACGAGCGGCGGGGCTGGGGGCAGAATGCGTGGTCGTTTCGCACAACGGTGTCAGATGCCCAAGCGCCGGTGCCGGAAAAGCGAACGCCCGCGCGGCACCGGGCCGCGCGGGCGTGTCGGGGAAGTGCGCGTGCCCGCGCTCAGACGGCGATCGCGCCGTTGACGGGGTCCACGGCGTAGCAATCGCCGTTGCAGCTGTAATAGCAGAGCGTGCGGGCGGTGCAGTCGCCGCCCTGGCACGTCTTCCAGTCGGTGATGGGGAGCAGCGCCACGTCGCCGGGCTGCGGCTCGCCGTCGGACTGCGCATGCACGGTCCCGCGCGCGAGGGCGGCCGCCGCGGTGTCGAAGCTTTCCACCTGCAGGGCGTCGAGGTCGAGCTTCATCTTGGCCATCGTCCTCCTCCTCTGGCTGGGAATGGACACGCGCCGCCAGCGAGCCGTCCGTGGCGATCCCCGACCGCGTTCTCCGCGCGCTGGCGCAAGGTGATCCCAAGCTGCGGCGAACCCATTCCGAAGTCAACCAGACCGTCCGCTCACGAAGGATGCCGCCACGGGGGCCATCGGGAACCGGGCGCCCACCGGTGCTTCACCCCCGCCGCCGGATGCGCGGGAACACGCGGCGGCGCGGACCTCGAACTCGATGGTGTGGGGCATCGTCACCCGTCGGCGTTGAAGTAGCGGAACGGCTCCAGCCGCGCGAGCATCCGGGGGCGCAGGCGCTCGACCCGTTTCACCTGGCGCCCCGGCTCGGTCACCGGCTCGTTGCCCAGCAGGAGGTTGCCGGTGTCCAGCGCGATCCACACGGGCGAGGCCTGGAACCCGTCGTCGCCCGGCGCCATCCCGGTGACGAAGGCGCGGAGCACGGGCTTGAACACATGCCGCAGGAAACGGCGCATCCGCCGCACGTGGACGGTTTCGAGCGTCCGCACCTTCTCGCCCGCCGCGTTGATCTTCCAGCCGTCGATCCCGGCGAACGCCTCGTGCACGGTGGCGACGCCGGCGAGCATCCGGGCGGCGGGGAGCGGGTGCTCGGCGCCGCGCTCGCGGACCGCCGGGCCGCGTTTGCGCTCCATGAGCCGGATCATCAGCCAGAGCGTGACCAGGAGGACGCGGAACTCGAGGATCCGGGCCGCGCCGCGCAGCAGCATGGGCGGCGCGGGGCGCGGACGCGGTCCGCGCCGCGGGGTGGCGGCCTCCGCGGCGGGCGGCTGCCAGGGCGCGGCGAGCATCATCCACTGCACCGCCGAGTTGTCGGCCTCCATCTCACGGTAGTAGGCGGTGAGGAACGCCTCGTCCTCGGCCGCCCCCTGGGGCGCGGCCGCCATCCCCAGGTGCCGCTCGTCCAGGCAGAACGCGCGCGAGGGGTCGCCGCTCCGTGCCCGCAGCTCGTCCACGTGGCCGCAGTAGAAGTGGAAGAGCTCGTGCAGGAGGATGAACGAGAGCGAGCGGCCCAGCACCCGCCGGCACACCTCGCCGGGCGCGGCCCAGCCGCGCTCCCCGGGCTGGAGGCCGTCCATGCACGCGGCGTGGATGGCGGCGGCGTTCCCGCTCACCTCGGCGTGCACGTCGGCCAGGAAGCCGGTGAACACCTCGATCTCGGTGAAGCGCCGCACCCAGATCAGCGCCGTCTCGAGGTTCTCGGGGTCTTCGCTGATGCGCAGCAGGGGAGGGTGCGGTGCGCGGCGCAGCAGCGGGCTGGCGTCCACGG
>DASSME010000205.1:0-3644 GCA_035689035.1 Longimicrobium sp.
GCTGCGCGGGGGAGGGGGAGTGTGAATTCGCTCGATACTTTCGTTCTATACTGCTGCCTTCGATGCAGTTCTCCCCTTCCCCCGCGGAGCGGGGGGGAGGGGCCGGGGGGGGGCCGGGGGAGGGGGGCCGCCGCGGCTGCGCAGACGTCCGTGATCACGCCGGGATGGTGACGAGTCCTCTGACCAACTCGTGCGGTAATCCACAGCCACGGTGGAAGGCTCGGGAGTTGCACCTGGTGCGGGTCTTTGCCCAACCAGGAAAATTCGTTGCAACGGAGAACGAGCGGATGAGCAACGAGGAACGGTGCCCGGTGCGCGTGCTGGTGTTCGGCGCGTCGCTGCGCGAGGGATCGCTGAACCAGCGGCTGGCCGAGCTGGCGGCGCGGGTGGTGGAGGCCAAGGGCGCCGCGGCCGACCGCGCGCGCATGGCCGATTTCGACTGTCCCGGCTACGACAACGACGCCGAAACCGGGAGCGGGATCCCGCTGGGCGCCGAGCGGCTGCGGCAGCGGCTGGTGGCGGCGGACGCGCTGATCATCGCCAGCCCCGAGTACAACGCGTCGATGCCGGGGTACCTGAAGAACGCCATCGACTGGGCCTCGCGCTTCCGGCCGCAGCCGTTCAACGGGCGGCAGGCGCTGCTCCTGTCCGCGTCACCTTCGATGGTGGGCGGCAACCGGGGGCTGTGGTCGCTGCGCATCCCGCTGGAGCACCTGGGCGCGCGTGTGTACCCGGACATGTTCTCCCTCGCCCAAGCGCACCAGGCGTTCGACGCGGACGGGAACATCGCCGACGCGCAGCTGCGCCAGCGCTTCGAGGGCACCATCGACTGCTTCCTGGAGCTGGTGGAGGCGGCCAAGCACTACCCCGCCATCAAGAAGCAGTGGGTGGAGTTCCTGGGCGAGCGCCCCGACCCCGCCACCGATCGCGTGGAGACCAGCCCCGCGCAGGCGGCGTAGCGCCTCATCACGTCTCCGGAAACGCGGCGGGCGCCTCCCGGGTTCGAGAGGCGCCCGCCGGTTTTGTCGGCGATCGCGGAGACCACGCCTGCGGCGCTCGGCCGGCGCCCGCGAGGCCGTGCATTCCACACCCAACCCGCCGCCCGTCATCCTGAGGCTGAGGCTGACCACGAAGTCGCCGCGGCATGAGCGAGCGGTCGCAAGCCGAAGGATCTGTGGCCGGTCCACGCGAAACACCCGGTCGGAGCGCATCCGACGTTATAGATCCTTCGCGCTGCGGGCATCGTGGCGTGCGCGGCGCAGGCGTGGTCGCGCTCAGGATGACGGGCCACGGGGGGGGAGGCGGAGCTCCGAATGCATCCGTCGAGCGGTCGTTTCGGTCGCACGACGCTCGTAACACTTGGCCGATTAAGAATAGAACTGCCACTTCGGCGTCCCGAGGACGCCCCGAATTGGGGCGTGTATGTCTCAGTTTCAGAGTCGTGCCATCCGCCGGTTCTGCGACGAGATGGTGTAAGTATTTGTGGTATAATGATTTGAAGAAATTCTGAAACTAGCCGAAACCGCCCTCGTAACATTCTCCCCAAGTGAAGCGGGGATCTTCCCCACGGCACTCGCGGACACAACGCCCCGGCAGGCCCGGGGCCGTGCACCAGACGGTCCGCAACGCTGTATCCCCAGACTGAGCAATGTTTTCGACCAAGCAGGTCGTTCGCGCGCTGGTTCTCTCGACGGTTATCGCTTCCACGGCCGCGGCGCAGGGCCCGATGGAGCTCGTGGTCAACATTCCGGCCGGCCGGCTGGACGTGATGCAGGGCGGGGAGCGGGTTCGCAGCTTCCCGGTGTCGGTGGGCACCGCCATGCACGCCACCCCCACCCACGAGGGCGCCATCCGCCGCGTGGTGTGGAACCCCACCTGGACGCCGCCGCCCGACGCGGAGTGGGCCCGCAACGAGAAGCCCAAGGGCCCGGGGTGGGGCAACCCGATGGGGCGCGTGAAGCTGCACCTGTTCAGCGACATCTACGTGCACGGGACGCCGTCGGGGAACGAGCGGCGCCTGGGCAACCCGGCCAGCCACGGCTGCATCCGCATGGCCAACCGCGACGTGCTGCAGCTGGCGCAGATGGTGATGGAGGCCGACGGCGGCGCCAGCGTGAGCCCCACCACGGTGCAGGCGCTGATCCGGAATCCCAGCGCCACCCGCGAGGTGAGCCTGGCCGGGCGGGTGCGGGTGCGGGTGATCTACCGGCTGACCGAGGTGGACGGCGACAGCGTGACGCTGCACCCCGACGTGTACGGCCGCGCCCGCAGCGACTATGCGCAGCGCGTTCGCCTGGAGCTGGAAGCCGCGGGTGCCGACGCCGCCCCGGTGATGGCCCGCATCGCCGGCATCACGCGCTCGCCGGCCACGGCGCTGCGCATCCCCCGCGGCGAGTTCGTGTACCCGGAGCGTGACGTGCCGGTGACCACCGTGAACATGGGCACCACCACCACGACGGCCACCACGACGGCCATCGCCGCCACCGTCGCCGCCGCCGCCCCGGCGCCGGCCCCGACTTCCACCGGCACGGGGAGCGGGATGGTGGCCCTGCAGCGGTAACCGCGGCACGCAGGGATCGCGGAACGGAGGGAATCGAGGCGGGCGGCAGACCGGATCTGCCGCCCGCCTCGGCACGTTGATCGTCTGTGCGAGCCCCGTTTGATCCGGATATTCAGTGGTTGGATGACACGGCTGAAGGGGGCACACGGAGCAGCGGAGACGAGCGGAGCAGCGGAGAACTGCGTCGGACTCCGTGCAGTTCTCCGCTGCTCCGTTGCACTCCGCTCCTCCGTGTGACCCACCTGCTGAGCCGGTAGCACGACCACGCTTCCGGACCTGGCAGGATGTCCGGCGCTTCCATGCCGGTGCCAGAAGCGGCCCTCCTTGCGCGTTCTGTGGTCGCGACGCCGATTCCCCGTATCCGCCCCCCCATCCGAACCCCAGGTCCCACGATGCGCATGCGTTCCCTGCTCCGCTGGGCGTGGCTGCCGGTGCTGGCCGGCGCGGCCGCCTTCGCCGCGCACGCCGCACGCCGCCCCGCGCCGCCGGTGGCGCGCTGGCAGGCCCTCAGGGTGCCGCCGGACAGCGCGTGGACGGAGCTGCCGGTCGCAGGGCGCGTCGGCCAGGTGGACGTCGGGCCTGACGGCCGGCTGTGGATGGGCTCGGCGCAGGGCGAGATCTTCGTCGCCGACAGCATCGGCGGCGACTGGCGGGCGGCGCTGCCGGGGCCCGACCCCAACGACACCTCGCTCGACTTCATCTCGCTCCCCACCATCGACCGGGTGACCTGGTTGGGGCCGCGCACCGCCATCGCCTCCGGCTATATCCGCCGCGGCGACGCCGACGCAACCGACGCCGTGCTGCGCACCACCGACGGCGGCGTGCGCTGGGACACCGTCTCGTTCGGAGTCGACCAGTGGGTGTACGACGCGTTCCTGGACCGCAACGGCGGGGTGTGGATGGGCGGCTCCAGCGGCACGCTGGTCTTCTCGGGCGATTCCGGACGCACGTGGAAGACGGTGTCGCGCCCGTTCGACGCGTCCGGCCGGCTGCGCTCCATCTGGATCGAGGACGGGCGGACGGGGGTCGCGGCGGCGCTGGCGAACGAGTTCAGGCTGACGCGCGACGGTGGCCGCACCTGGCG
>DASSME010000206.1:0-8259 GCA_035689035.1 Longimicrobium sp.
TCCAGGTGGAGCGCAACACCACCGACGCCACGAAGCAGGCGGTGGCGTTCTACACCTCCAACCACCGCGCCGCCACCGAGACCAACCCCGAGAAGGGGCGGGTGATCGACGACCACGTGGAGTGGCACACGGTGTTCGGAACGCGGCTGTACGAGTTCCTCCCCTGGCACCGCGAGCTCATCGCCCGCTTCGACCACTGGCTGGCCGAGTTCGGCTACCCGCCGGTGGAGCCGTGGGACCCGGGCACCACCATCCCCACCGGCCCCGAGATCGACCATTCCCCGCGGCTGGGCGGCTACGACCCCAATTCCAACCGCATCCCCACCTGGTTCACCCACGCCGGGGGGTCGGGGGGCGACTGGACCGGGGAGCACCGCCTGGCGGAATACACCACGCTTCCCTCGATGTCGAACTCGCTGGAAGGCGGGTGGCACGGGCAGGTGCACTGCAACGTGGGGCCCGGCGGGTGGGCGGCCATGTGCGACTTCTCGTCGCCCAAGGACCCGGTCTTCTGGCGCTGGCACAAGATGATCGACGTGGTCTACAACAACTACTGCGGCGAGGCGGCCATCACCTGCGCGCCCGGCCCGCTCCCGCTCTCGGACGCGTGGATCGGCGACAACGCGGCCGACATCGCCGCGGGGGGCGCCATCCCCTCGCCGGGGCCGCACTGGGTGAGCCCCGACCTGTGGAACCGCACCGCGCCGGCCACGTGCACCCCGGCCGAGCCGCGCCCCGGCACGCCGCGCGACTGCGGCTCGTCGGCCGACCACGAGAACCCGGTGGAGGGGACCACCAACTACCTCTACGCCACCCTCCGCAACGACCGGCCGGGGGCGCAGCAGGTGGTGTACCTCGAGGTGGGGGTGTACGTGGCGAACGCGTCGAGCGGGCTGGCGTGGCCGGCGGACTTCGGCGGGGGCACCGCGGGTGTGCCGCTCCCCGAGTCGCGGCAGTTCATCACCCTCAACCTGATGCCGGGGCAGACCACCGACATCGGCCCGCTCCCCTGGACGCCGCCCTCGCCGGTCCCCTCGGACCACTGGTGCGCGTACATCCGCGTGCTGGGCGTGCAGACGCCGCTGGGGATCACCGAGGGCGCGAACATCGACGCCAACACCGGCCAGAGCAACAGCATCGCGTGGAAGAACCTGAAGATCGTCTCGCCCGCCTCGCCGCTGGCGCCCGAGCGCGAGGCGCGCTTCATCGTGCGCAACGTGGAAGACGCGGACGCGCGGGTGGACCTGGTGGTGCAGCGGCCCCCCGAGCTCGCCGGCAGCACCCGGATCCAACTGGACCTGGGGCGCGAGCTCACCGCCCGCTGGCGCCAGGCGGGCGGACGGGCCGACAGCCTTCGGGTGGTGGAGGGCGACAGCACGGCCGAAGGCGGCGTGCTGCTGGAGATGGCCGGCGCCCGCGCGGTGGTGGCCGGGATCCCCATGCGGGCCCGCGAAGGCGCGGGGGTGCGCCTGAGCTTTGCCGCCACGCGCCCGGTGGAGAAGCCCGCCGACGTGCTGGTGACGCAGCTGGCGGGCGGCCGGGTGGTGGGCGGGATGCAGTTCACCCTCTGGGACCGGCCGCCGCCGGCCGGGGGCGCCGCGCTGCCGGACCTGGTGGTGGCGGTGGCCGGGCCGGCCCAGGCCGCCCCCGGTGAGGACATTTCGAGCCGCGTGCGGCTGACGGCCCGCAACGTGGGGCGCGCGCCCGCACCGGGCACCGGGGCCGCCGGCCAGGCCGGGTACATGGTGGACCTGGTGCTCACCCGCGGCGGAGCGCCGGCCGTGCGCTGGGCGGCGTACGCGCCCGCGTTCAGCGACGGCGTGCTGCTGCGCGGCGGCCGGGTGAGCAACACCGTCACGCTGGCACCGGGGGAGAGCCGCGCCTACGCGGTGGGCGCCCTGGTTCCGCGCGACACGCCGCCCGGCACCTACTGCCTGGGCGCGGTGGTGGACCCCGGCACGCGCGTGGGCGAAGCGCGCGAGGACAACAACACCGCCTGCACGCCGATCCGGATCGTGGCGCCGCGGTGATCCGGTCCGCCGCGATGTGCGGGTGACTTCCGCCCCGTCCATCCGCGACGAAGACACGGCCGCCCGGCGCAGCAGCGCCGTGCGGCCGTGCTCGTGCCATCCTCGTGGTCGTTCAGCAGATGCGAGTGTCGGCGCAGGCGAAGCGCGTGCAGTCGTAGCACGTCTGCGCGCCCTGGGTGATGAAGGCGGCCCCGGTGCCGCTCTCGCGCGGCGGCGCGGCGGTGGGGAAGGAGTCGATGCGGAGCTCGATCGGGTCCAGGCGCAGCTTGTTCACGTGGTTCTCCGTGCGGTGGTGGGTCCGGGCACCCGCGCTCGACGGGTGTCGTTGCGTGCCGCTGCCGGCGGGTGAGTCGTGCCCCGCGCGCGGCTCGCATCCCCAATCTATCCGTATCCAGACACAATTAATAGATTCCCACCCGGCGCGGGAGGGACCGGACCCGTGCCCTCACCCATTTCACGGCGGGAGAATTCAGGGATGAAGAAGACGCTCAAGGCCGAGGACCTGGCCGTCTCCTCGTTCGAGACCAGGCCCGGCGGCACGGCGACCGAAGAGGCCGCCCTGGCGGTGACGCTGAACAACTGTACCTCGCAACAGGGCTGCTACCCGTCGCAGTACTGCAGCCTGGACGGCCCCTACCAGCTGACCTGCCAGCCGGACTGCATGACCAACGCGAACGGCTACTGCTGAGCCCACGGCCGGTGCCGCGAACCGGCGCGCGGGGGCGGGTCGCTTGACGAGCGGCCCGCCCCCGCGCCAGCTTCGGCGTCCCGGTCCCCAGCCCGTACGCCGAACCCGTGGAGCGAGATGCGCCGCCTGCTGTCCCTGCTGTTCGTGACGCTCCTGCCGCTCGCGGCGGCCGCCCAGCGCACGGCGCCCCCGGCACCTCCGGTGCGGAGCGTGTTCGTGGACCGCGAGGGGGTGATCCGCTGGCGCGACACGCGCGAGGAGGTGCGGCTGTTCGGGGCCAACTACGCCATCGCCTCGTCGTCGGACTACCGCGCGGCGGGGTACCTGACCAGCGACCGCAAGCGGCTGATCGACCAGGACGTGGCGCACTTCGCCCGGATGGGGTGGAACGGGATGCGGCTGGCGTTCTGGGGTGACTGGCAGAACTCCGACACGGCCGGCAACCTGATCCCGAACGACCACCTGGACCTGCTCGACTACCTGATCGCCCGGGCGCGCGAGCGGGGGATCTACATCCTCTTCAACCCGATCCACACCTACGACGCGGGGTGGCCCGACGCGCAGGGCGACTCGTTCCCCGGCTTCGCCGCGCACACAGCCAAGGACCGGCTGGGCACCGACCCCGCCGCCATCCGCGCGCAGGCCAACTACATCCGCCAGATCCTGGCCCACGTCAACCCGTACACGGGCACGGCGCTCAAGGACGAGCCGGCGATCCTCTTCATCGAGATGATCAACGAGCCGGTCCATCATCCGGAGGATCTCGCAGGATCAGTCGCCTACATCGACACCCTGGTCGCCGCGGTGCGGTCCACGGGGAGCCGGGCGATCACCTTCCACAACGTGAGCCAGGACTTCCGCATCGCCCGGGCGGTCCGGCGCTCGAACGTGGAAGGGGCGACGTTCGGCTGGTACCCCACCGGGCTCAACGGCGGCCACGAGCTGCGCGGCAACCACCTGCGCTCGGTGGACGACTATCCGCAGCTGCGCAACCCGGAGCTCGCGGCGATGCCGCGGCTGGTGTACGAATTCGACTCGGCCGACCAGCTCACCGGCTACATGTACCCGGCCATGGCGCGCGTCTTTCGCGCCGGCGGCGTGCAGCTGGCCGCGATGTTCGCCTACGACATGCTCCAGACCGCGTCGCGCAACCTGGGGTGGCAGACGCACCGGCTGAACCTCGTCTACACGCCGCGCAAGGCAATGAGCGCCATCATCGCCGCCGAGGCCATGCGCCGCCTCCCGCGCGGCGGGCCGGTGATGGAGTATCCCGCTGACACGGTGTTCGGCCCGTTCCACCTCAGCTACGAGCAGGACCTGGGCGAGATGGCCGCGCCCGACGCCTTTCTCTACGCCGGGAGCACGCGCACCACCCCGCCGGACGCGCGGTTGCTGCGCCGCGTCGCGGGCTACGGCTCGTCGCCGGTGGTGCGTTACGAGGGCGAGGGGATCTACTTCCTGGACCGCGTGCGCGAGGGCGTCTGGCGGCTGGAGGTCTATCCCGACGCGGTGGACGTGGACGACCCGTTCGTGATGCAGCGCGTGGACAAGGTCGTCACCCGCGCCATCTTCCGGAGCTGGCCGATGTCAATCGATCTGCCGGACCTGGGCTCCACCTTCACCGTGCAGCCCGTGGCCGCCGGCAACATGTCGGAGTCGCGCGCGGAGGGCGGGCGATTCAGCGTGAGCCCCGGCGTGTACGTCCTCTCCGCGAGCGGCCCGGTCGATCCAGCGACCTTCCCCGCGCGCATCGGGCAGGTCGGCTTCACCGAGTTCCACGTGCCCGACCCGGACCCGCTCCCCACCCGCGTGGTCCACACCCCGCCGCCGCAGCACCTGTCCGGGCGGCCGGTGGAGATCGAGGCGCGCGTGGTGGCCGACGAGCGGCCGGACTCGGTCACGGTGTGGATGCGCCCGGCCGGCGTCACCTGGTTCCGCCCCTTCCCGATGCGCCCCGCCGGCGCGTACGGCTACCGCGCCGTCATCCCCGCCGGCGCGCTCCCCGAGGGGCCGTACGAGTACGTGGTCAGCGTCCGCTCGGGCGATTCGACGGTCACCTTCCCCGAGGGCGTCCACCGCGCGCCGTCCGCGTGGGATTTCTCGACGAACGCCGTCTGGCGCACGACGATCGTCGGCCCGCGGACGCCGCTGCGGCTGTTCCGGCCGGGGGACGACGCGGCCCGGCTCTCGTTCAGCCGCATCGGCGACGGGTACCGGCAGGGCATCTTCCGCATCGTCACCTCGGCGGCCACGGGGGAGCCGGCGTTCCACCTGGAGCTGCCGGTGAACGTCGACGGCATCACCCCCGACGACTACACCGCCTCGGTGCTGATCCCCGACCGCATCGCGCCGCGCGGCGAGACGCTGTCGGGCGCCACGGGCGTGCGCATCCGCCTGCGCGGCATCGGCCCGCGGCAGCGGCTGCACCTGACGCTGATGGAGAAGGACGGGACCAGCTGGAGCGCCGCCGTGGAGCCGGGCCCGGAGTGGAGCGAGGTGACCATCCCGGTCGCCGACTTCCGCGTGGCGCGCGGCGTGAAGCTGCCGCAGGGCTACCCCGGCACCTGGAACTACTGGGTCGATCCGGCCGCCGGCCGCGGCGGCCCGGGCGACGCGATCCGGCTGCGGGACGTGGAGCGGCTGCAGTTCTCCCTGCGCCGCGAGCCGGGCTTCGACCCCCGGGCGGGTACGTACGGCGTGGAGGTGGAATCCGTGACGGTCGTCTTCGAATGACATTTCGTCGCTGCAGCCGTCGTCGCTGGCCGCGGGTAGAGACTTCGACCTGTAGACGCCGATGAGACGCAGGGACTTCATCCAGGCGATCGCCGCCGCCGGCGCGGCCACGGTCCTCACCCGCGCGGACGAGGCGCTCGCGGAGAGTGCGCCGCCCTCCGGATCGACGCGTCTGGACGGCGGATGGCGCTTTCACCTGGGCGACGTGCCCGGCGCGGAACGTCCGTCCTTCGCGGACGCGGGGTGGGAGCGGGTGACGCTGCCGCACACCGCGCACATCGAGGCGCTGGTGACCGGCGCGCCGGGGTCGCCGACGTACCAGTGGCAGGGCATCTGCTGGTACCGCCGAACTTTACGTCTCCCGGCCGGCGCGGCGGGGAAGACGGTGTGGCTGCACTTCGAGGCGGCGATGAACGTGGCCGACGTGTGGCTCGACGGCCGCAACCTCTACCACCACATGGGCGGGTTCACGCCCTTCGTCGTCGACCTGACGGACCACATCCGCCCGGGGCACGACGCGGTGCTGGCGGTGCGGCTGGACAACCGCGACAACCCGGTCACCGGCCCCAAGCCGCTGGCGCAGCTCGACTTCAACACCTACGGCGGGCTCTACCGCTACGTCCATCTCGTCGTCAAGGACCCGCTCCACGTCACCGACCCGATCCTGGCCAACCGCCCGGCCAGCGGCGGTGTCTTCGTCACCTACCCGCGCGTCTCCGTCGAAGCGGCCACCGTGCGCGTGCAGACCCACGTGCGCAACGGCCACCCGGCCCCGCGCACCTTCCGCGTGCGCACCACGGTGATCGATGCGGACGGGCGCGTGGCGGTGTCCGAATTGTCCGACGCGCTCACGCTCGCGCGCGGCGCGGACCGCGACGTGGTGCAGGAGATCGAGGTCGCCGACCCCCGGCTGTGGAGCCCGAAGTCCCCCAGCCTGTACACGCTGCGGACGGAGATCGTGAGCGGCGGGCGCGTGGTGGACGCGGAGGAGACGAGGATCGGGATCCGGCGGATCGAGTTCGCGCGCGACGGGTTCCGCATCAACGGCGAGAAGATGTTCCTGCGCGGCACCAACCGGCACCAGGAGCATCCGTACGTGGGCTACGCCGTCCCCGCCGCGGCGCAGTACCGCGACGCGAAGCGGATCAAGGACGCGGGGTTCGACTACATCCGCCTGTCGCACTACCCGCACGCCCCCACCTTCATGGACGGCTGCGACGAGCTGGGGCTGGTGGTGATGGACTGCATCCCGGGCTGGCAGTACTTCGGCGCCGACCCGGCCTTCGCCGAACTGCAGTACCGCAACACCCGCGACCTGGTGCGCCGCGACCGTAACCGGCCATCGGTGGTCCTGTGGGAGGTGTCGCTGAACGAGACGGCGATGCCGCCCGCGTTCGTCGCCCGCACGCACGCCATCGCGCACCAGGAGTACCCCGGCGACCAGTGCTACACCTGCGGGTGGATGCGCGGCTACGACGTGTTCATCCGGGCGCGGCAGCACGGCGGGTGCGCGCCGGACAACGCCGAGCCCTGCGTGGTGAGCGAGTACGGCGACTGGGAGTACTACGCGATGACGGCCGGGCTGGACCAGGACGCCTTCCAGGGGCTCACCCCGGCCCAGAGCAACAGCCGGCAGCTGCGCTGGCAGGGCGAGCGGGCGATGCTGCAGCAGGCGCTCAACTTCCAGGAGGCGCACGACGACAACCGCGGCGGCGTGGCCGTGGCCGACGGCCTGTGGGTGATGTACGACTACAACCGCGGCTACGCGCCCGACATCGAGAGCTCCGGCTGCATGGACATCATGCGGCTGCCGAAGTACGCCTACTGGTTCTACCGCAGCCAGCGCGACCCGGGCGAGCGGCCGGCGAACGCCGATGCGGGCCCGATGGTGTTCATCGCCAGCGAGTGGACGCCGGATTCGCCGCCCGCGGTGCGCGTGTTCAGCAACTGCGAGCAGGTGGAGCTGCGGCTGAACGGCGCCGTCGTCGAGCGCCGCGCCCCCGACCGCGACCGCGTCTCCACCCACCTGCCGCATCCCCCCTTCACCTTCCGACTGGATCGATTCGCCGCGGGGACGCTGGAGGCAGTCGGGCTGATCGGCGGGCGCCAGGCCGCACGCCACGCGGTGCACACTCCCGGCGCCGTGGAGCGGCTGGACGTGACGGTCGATCTCCGCGGCCGCGCGATCGATGGAGCGGGGAAGGACGTGCTCTTCTGCCGCGCCTCGCTGAAGGACGCGGCGGAAACCACCGTCCCGTCCGCGTGGGAGAACGTGGCGTTCGGCGCCACGGGCGGGGTGCGGCTGGTGGGCGCCAACCCCTTCTCCACCGAGGCGGGGATCGCCAGCATCCTGGCCGTGACCGAGCCCGGCGCCGCGCCCGGCGCGCTCTACGCGCTCTCGATCTCCGGCGTTGGACGGGAGGCGCGCATCCTGGCCGCTTCCGCCGCGCTGACCGGGCCCGCCCGCCCGTACCAGATCCGGTACACGAACGACGGAAGCGATCCCGCGACGTCGCCGCGCATCGTCCTGCGCCCGGTCCCCGGCGCGCTCCCGCTGCGGGCGGCGCTGGTGGTGGACGGTCGCGTGGTGGCCAGGCTCGACGAGCAGGCGCCGAAGTTCCGCGTCCCCGCCAGCGCCCCGCCCGGCACGCGCGAGCCCTTCCGCCACGGGTAAGGGTGGAGACGTCGCGCGGCGCGGACGCTGCCGGTGCTGGATCACCAGCTCCGCGTGAATTCGCTCACTCGAAAGCCTGGAATCGCCTCACGCAGGGTCCTCAGGGTCAGCAGAAACCACGGCAGTTCTCTGCT
>DASSME010000207.1:0-7553 GCA_035689035.1 Longimicrobium sp.
GGGGGGGTGGGGGGGGGCAAGGCGCGGGGAGCTACGAGGTGCGCAGGACCAGGCCGACGGCGTCCACGTAGCGGCGCCAGTTCTCGACCTCTTCGCCCAGCGCCGCGCGGCCGGCGGCGGTGATGCGGTAGTAGCGGGCGCGGCGGTTGTTCTCGCTCGCCCGCCACTCGCTCTCGATCCACCCGCGCTGCTCCAGCCGCTGCAACGCCGGGTAGAGCGAGCCCTGGTTCACCTCGAACGTCCCCTCCGAGACCTGCTGGATACGCTGGCTGATCCCCCACCCGTGCATCGGCTCGAGGGTGAGCGTCTTCAGCACCAGCAGGTCCAGCGTTCCGCGCAGTACGTCGGAGGAAGGGATCGGGGCCATCGACCGATCGGCAGAGGGTGTTCCTGTCGGATATCTACAGGAACAGTAGGGGGGCCTTGCGTGGTGGTCAAGGCTCACGCGTCCCGCCGGGAACCCCCGGCCGGTGCGATGGGCGTTGCGAGGCACCACCGCCGCAGAACGGGGAATGACCGTGCATCCCGCGTGGTATCTACCGAACGACGTAGGACCCAACAGCCGGGCTCTCACAGAGTTCACAGAGTCCACAGAAACTGCGGTTGTTTCTGTGAACTCCGTGAACTCCGTGAGAGATCGTCGTTTCATCCCTTCGTGGTCGCGCGCAGTGCGATGGGGGACGGCTCGAAGGCACGGTCGGTCCCTCGCATCGCATGAGCCGTGTTTCCTATCCGAATGACCTTTCCCGCCGTATCTTCGCCGAGAGCGGAGTTCCATCTTTCACGGATGAGGAGAGATACCATGAAAAAGCTGAAGCTGGAGATCGGCGAGCTGTCGGTGGAGTCGTTCCCCACGCGCGCGGACGATGAGGGGGTTCGCGGAACGGTGGCCGGGCGGAACGAACCGGGCTACACGGAGAGCTGCGACGGATCGTGCGTGAACACCTGCATCAGCTGCGTCAACACGTGCCTCAACACCTGCCCCGCCTCCTGCTGGAACACCTGCAACACCTGCTACGGCACCTGCGACGCGTGGTGCACGCACCCTGGCTGATCGCCGCGGCGCGTCCGCAACGACGAAAGGCCGGGCGGCGCGCCCGGCCTTTCGTCGCTGGGAGTCCGCCCGGGGCGGCCGCGCTCACGCCGCCGCGCCGGCCTCGCTCGCGGCCTCCGCCTCTTCCTCGGCCGGGGCGGTGCCCTCGTCGTGGATGCAGCGGATCACGTGCGTGGCCATCACGTCCAGCTGCGACCGGCTGGGGACCTCGGCGCCCGGATCGGGGAGCTGCAGCGGGAAGGGTGCGCCCTCGGGGACCGGGATCAGGTGCACGTGGAAGTGGAACACGTCCTGGCCGCCATCGCTGCCGTTGGGGCTGAAGAGATTGACCGCCCGGCACCCGGTGGCCTTCCGGAGCCCGGGCATGATGCGGCGCGCCACGGCGAAGGTGCGCGCGGCCAGCTCTTCGGGGACGTAGAACAGGTTCTTGTAGTGCTGCTTGGGCACCACCAGCACGTGGCCGGGGTGCAGCGGCTGGATGTCGAGGAAGGCGATGATCTCGTCGTCCTCGTGGATGACGCTCACCATCTCGTCGCCGCCGATGATGCGGCAGAAGACGCAGGTGGGGTTGTCGTTGGGATCGTGGGCCACGGGTCTTCTCCGGCTGGTCTGAACGGGTCCGTCCTCGGGGCGCACGGGGGGTGCAAGAGGCAGGCCGATGCCGCAGTTCTGCTCAGGCCTCCGCATCTGCCACGTACCTTGCCAGAACCGGGGGCGGGGACGAAATTCCGCCTCCACATCGCGGTACCCCAGCACCCTCATCTCCGATAGATGGCAACCAACGCAGCCGCCGGGGCGGGCGCCACCGTCACCCCCGTCTTTCCGCTCATCCTGCTCGAGACCATGCGCGACATGGACCGGCCGGAGGAGTACCTGGAAGGCGAGAACCCGACGGCCAGCATGCCGCGGCGGCTGGGCCTTTCGGACGTGGTGTTCCGGCAGATCCACCGCTTCCAGGAAGAGGTGAAGCGCAAGCGGATGCAGAGCCCGGAGACGGTGGCCGACCTGATCCGCCTGGTGATCCGCCGCCCGGACGCCGACGAGATCTTCGACGAGGCGGGCCGCCGCGTGGCGCGCCACGCGTGGAGCGAGCGCTCGGCCACATTCCGCCGGATGGTGCGCTTCCTTCCCGCCGGCGCCCGCCAGCGCAGCGCGCGCAAGGCGGCCGAGAAGCTGTTCCGCCAGCTCACCGGCGAGGCGGCCCTGAAGGTGAGCGTGAAGCCCGTGGCGGTCAGCATCACCGGCTCCATCACCAGCCACGCCGACCCCGGCGGCGCCGCCTGCGCCTTCTACTCCGGCGCCCTCTCGGAGCTGGTCACCGAGTACACCGGCCGCAAGCACTCCGCCAGCCACCCCCGCTGCGAGGCCCGCGGCGGCGCCGGCTGCGAATGGGTGACGCAGGTGATCGCCTGACCGGAGGGTGGTGCGAAACGAATCGCGCGGAGGCCGAGCATCGGCCTCCGCGCTTGATTTTGGCCACACGGCGGGTTGAAACCCGCCGCTGGTGTGGGTGCCGCTACGACCGTTCCCGTTCCCGCTCGTCCGCTTCGGCGTCGCTGGCGCGCTCCAGGACGTAGTCCAGGTCTTCGACGCCCGTGGCGCGGAAGAGCTTGCGGCGGATACGGCGGTCGTAGAGCTGCCACTTGAGCTCCTGCTGCTGCTCGTCGTCGTCGTCCCCCGTCAGGAAGCCGCAGTCGATCTCGAAGCCGCCCGCCCGGCTGCGCCCGCCGCCGTAGGGGCGGCCGCGCAGGTCCTCGCCGAGCGCATCCTTCAGGAACCGGTCCACCTTCAGCGTGGCCTGGTGGGTGCGCAGGCTGCCGCTGATCACCTCGCGCCCGCTCTGGTCGCTCAGCAGGCCGTAGACGACGGCGGTATGCACGTTCTCCTCGGTGAGCAGGAAGTCGGCGGCCTGGGGGATGGCGTCGCGGTCGGCCCAGCGCAGGAAGCCCACGCCGGCGACGGAGAAGCCGTTGCGCACCGTGCGCTCGTGCAGCGCCTCTTCGATCACCCGCAGCGTGGCGTGCGACTTCTGCACGCACAGCACCTTCTCCAGCAGGTCCGAGTCCATGAAGCGGCTCAGGTAGCCGGCCGCCTGGTACTCGGGGGGGCGCGCGCGGACGAAGCCGTCGGTCTCGCTGTGCAGCCCGTGCATCAGCGCGGTGGCCAGGCGCACGTGCGCCAGGTTCCCCGGCTCCAGCTTGAGGATGGTGCCGCTCTGCAGGTACTCGGCGAAGATCGTGGCCGCCGCGCCCAGGGGCCGCACGTCGGTGAAGATGGGGTCCAGGAAGTCCTGCGGGTCGTGGTGGTCGACCACGGCGAGCGTGGGCACGCCGGCCTGCTTCAGCCGCTCGGCCAGGTGCGTGGTCGTCCCCTGGTTGTCGACGTAGACGGCCGCCGCGTAGCGCTCCAGGTCGGTCTCGCGGGTCCAGCGGGTCACCTGCACCTCGAGCAGGTTGATCAGCGCCAGGTTCTCGGGGTGGCTGATCACCCCCTCGTACATGATGTCGGCGGTGATCCCGTAGGCGCCCGCCAGCTCGCGGTACGCCATCCCGGAGCTGATGGCGTCGGGGTCGGGGAAGTCCTGGATGGCGACCACGTGCCGCTCGCCGCGCCGCGCCTCCAGCAGCCGCGCCAGCTCGGCGACGGGGGACGCGACCGGCTGCGCCACGGCCTCCGTTTCCGGCCGCGGCGGGTCCGCGAGGGTCGTATCTCTCCGTGCAGGCTCGCTCATCAGCCGGTTCGAGCGGTGAAACTGGCCATCCCCGCCGTCACCCGCGCGAGCGGCGTGCCAGTGGTCCGACAAGGGCCTGCCGTCCACCGTAGCGGGCACTGGCCCGCCACGCCAGAGTCTTCGCGTTCGGAGGAGGTCGGCAACAGCAGGTCACACGGAGCAGCGGAGAAGAACGGAGCAGCGGAGAACCGCGATGGAGTCCTCCGCTGCTCCGTTGTCCTCCGTTCTTCCGTGTGACCCTCGAGACAGCCGTGCCCCCGAACGATCTCAGCCGACGAGCGAAGCGACCGCTTACACCTTCGCCCCAGCCACCAGCGTTCCCGTCGCGCTCGCGTTGTGGAAGTAGAAGCCCTGCGTGAGGTGGACGCCGATCTGCTTCACCGTTTCGTACTCTTCCTCGCGCTCCACCCCCTCGGCGATCACCTTGATCCCGTGGTCGTTGGCGAACTGCACCATGGTCTCGACCAGGTTCTGCTTCATGAAGTTGGTGTCGATCCCGCTGATCAGCGAGATGTCGAGCTTGATGAAGTCGGGCTCCAGGTTGGCGATGCTCCCCAGCCCGGCGTAGCCGCTCCCCGCGTCGTCCACGGCGAAGCGGAAGCCGCGGTCGCGGAACTCCTTCAGGTACCCCTGGAAGGTGGGGTAGTCGGTGATCGCCGTGCGCTCGGTGATCTCCAGCACGATCCGCTCGGGGTGGGGCACGTTCATGTCCTCCTCGTCGAAGTAGCGGAACGAGGGGTCGCGGAAGTCGTGCGGGTCGATGTTCAGGAACAGGTACTGCCCGTCGTGCAGCGTCTCGTCCATCCCCCGGATCGCCTTGCGCCGGCAGAGGCGCGACAGCTCCCAGATCAGGTTGGCCTCCTCGGCCACCCCGAACATCACCTCGGGCGAGCGCAGCGCGCGGTGGGTGCCGCGGGCCAGCGCCTCGTAGCCGTACACCTGCTTGGTCTCGGTCACCACGATCGGGTGGTAGACGATGTAGACCGCCTCTTCGCGGATGGTTTCCTTCAGGTCCGCCACCTTGCGGCTGCGCTCGCGGCTCTCCACGCCGCGCGCCGCCGCCGCCGCCTCGCGGATGCCGCGGTAGATGATGCGCTCGGGGCGGATCTTGGGGTTGCGGAAGAGGGTGGTGGAGCCGACGTAGATCTCGAAGAGGCCGCCGATGTCGTCGCCGTGCTCGGCTTCGATGCGGCCGCGCACGTGCCCTTCCAGGTCGTGCGCGATCTCGTTGATGCGCCGCTCGGCCTGCTCCATCGCGTCGGGGAGGTCGGTGAAGAAGATGAAGTCGTCGTCGCCGGTGTGGCTCACCATCAGCATGTTTTCTTCGCCGCCGGTGCGCGTGTCGTAGAAGTCGCGCACGGCGGCCGCGGTGGTCTGCAGCACCGCGTCCAGCTTCTCCCAGCCGTAGATCTCCTCGAGCTTGCTGTAGCGCACGAACTCGATGTAGAGCACCGTCATCCGCCCGCGCCGCTCGAGCAGCTCGCGGCCGCGCTCCAGCATCACCGGCAGGGTGGGGAAGCCGGTGTAGCGGTCGTACAGCAGCTCTTCATAGCGCAGGTGGTCGGCCATCTCGCCCGGGGCGGGGATGATCCCCCCGCGCGGGCGGTAGCCGAGCGCCACCAGGCGCGCGTGCACCTCGTCGGCGTTGGTGGGGAGGAGGATCCAGTCGTCCACCCCGCAGCGCACGGCGCGGCGCACGTCCTCGTCGCCGTGGCAGGCGGCGATCAGCGAGATGCCGCGCGCGCGGGTCTCGCTGCGCACGGTGGGAAGGAGGTCGGGCTTGACCTCGAAGAGGAGCGCGTTGGGGTGGGTGCGCAGCACGGGGAGGAGCGAGTCGGTGTTGGCCGCCACCGCGCCCGCTCCCGCGTTGATGCTCACCAGCTCCGCGCCCAGCCGGCCGGCGGCGGCGGCCAGCGCTTCCTGCAGGGCCGCGTCACCCGCGTATCCGACGATCCTCACGCGGCGCTGCCCCGTGCCGCCAGGTTGCGCTCCACCTTGTCGAGCAGGTCCTTGAAGTCCACGGGCTTCACCACGTAGTCGTCGGCGCCGGAGCGCAGCCCCTCGAACTTGTCTTCGAAGGCGCCCTTGGCGGTCACCATCACCACGCGGGTGCTGCCCCCGAACTCGGGATGGTTCTTGATGGTCCTGCACACCTGCCACCCGTCCATCCCCGGCATCATCACGTCCAGCAGCACCAGCTCGGGGCGCACCTGCTCCATCTGCGCGAGCGCGGTGCGTCCGTCCGGCGCCTGGGCAACGGCGTAGCCGCGGCTTTCCAGGAAGGCGCGGAGGATCTCCACGTTGTCGGGGTTGTCGTCGACGACCAGGATGGTCCCCTTCGAGTCAGCGGCAGCCAAGGCGCCTCTCCTCCCCCGGACGGGGATTGGAGGTGTGTGTTCAGTTTGGGATGCGAACCGCCGCGCGCGCAAGGCGCCCGGACCGTGTGCCGGAGGGGGCAAAAAGCGAGCCACCCACGGGTTCGGGGCGCGTCTATGTGCGGCAGAGACAAGCGTTTGTGCACGATGGAGCAGTTGGCGGAATCTGCCGCGGCGCCGCACTCGGGACGCGGTGGCGGGAGGGGGGCGAATGAATTCGCTGCAACGACTACACGAAGTCCGCCTTCGCGCCGCCTTCGCGGACTACCGGCGCCGGCGCGGACGCGGCGCCGGCGCCCGGAGCAACCATCGGCGAGGCGCAACCGCTCGCAGTGCTCCCCTCCCCCGCGAAGCGCGCGCGAAGCGCGGGGAGGGGCGGGGGAGGGGCCCGCCGCGGCCGCGAGGATGGACGTCTTCTCGCGCGGATACCGAAACAGAGATCGCCGCGCCTCCGGCATCCGGACGCGCGGCGATGTGCCGATCTCCCCCAATGCGGTCAGCCGTTGCCGCCTTCCTTGGACTTGGTGCGCTCCTGGCTCGCGCGCCCGCCTCCGTTTCCTCCTCCCTCCCGTCCGCCGCTCTCGCGGTTCCGCTCGCCGACGCCGTCCACCGGCTTGCGGCGGGCGGAGTCGACGCGGAGCTCGGTGCGGACGCCGCGCACGCCCTCCACCTCCCAGGCGTCGTCGGTGGCGTAGCGGATCTCGTCGTGGTCAGGGAGCGCGCCGCGCAGCGTCACCACGCCGTCGCTCACGTCCACGCTGATGGATTCCGCGTCCACCCAGGTGTCGTAGAACAGCGCCTCCTCCACGTCCTTGCGCACCTCGTCGTCGGGGCGGCGGCGTTTTTCCAGGCGGCGGTAGTAGGGGCCCAGGCCGTAGCGGGCGGGGCCGTTCAGCGTCTCCTCGTCGTCCCACGGGGCGCCCTCGCCGCCGCGGTCCAGCGCGCCGCCGCCCTGGCCGGGGCGGAAGTCGGCGCCGTAGCCGGGGCCGCGGGTGCGTTGCATCCACCCAGGGCCGAAGCCGCCGGGGGTGTACGCCTCGCGCGCGGCGGCCTCGCGGTCGTAGTTGGGGCCGCCGGGGAGCACGTCGCCGTCGTATCCTCCCCGCCCACGCGGCCCGCCGCCGCGCCGATAACCATCGTCGTAGCGCGCCATCTTCCGTCCCCCCCCTCGCGGTGTTCGTCCGTCGGAGATGATCCTGGTCGGGCTGCTGAACACCGTGCATCGGCCGAACCCGCGGGGGGCGCGGCGTGGCACGGCGTTCCGCGGCGCGCGAAACGAAGCGCGCCGGAGGGTCACCCGGCGCGCAACAAGCGTTCCAGCCAGGGCTCGGCCTCGCCCGGCGGCGGGCCGGGGGGAAGGGGGCGGCCGCGCATCTGGTGCAGCAGCGTGGCG
>DASSME010000208.1:0-3114 GCA_035689035.1 Longimicrobium sp.
CTCCGCCGTCCCCGGCGCGCGGCTGTACCGCACGGGCGACCGGGTGCGCTGGCTCGCGGACGGGAGGCTCGACTTCATCGGCCGGGTCGACCACCAGGTCAAGGTGCGCGGCTTCCGCATCGAGCCGGGCGAGATCGAGGCGGTGCTGTCGGCGCACCCCGGCGTCCGCGAGGCGGTGGTGCTCGTCCGCGAGGACGCGCCGGGCGCGAAGCGGCTGGTGGCGTACGTGGCGGGCGACGAGACGGCGGGGGCGGACGCGCTGCGGGCGCATCTCTCGGAGCGCCTTCCCGATTACATGGTCCCGGCGGCGTACGTGCGCCTGGACGCGCTTCCGCTCACCCCGAACGGGAAGGTCGACCGCAGGGCGCTCCCCGCGCCGGAGGGCGATGCGTTCGGCGTGCGCGGATACGAGGCGCCGTCGGGGAAGGTGGAGGGGGCGCTCGCGGCGATCTGGGCCGACCTCCTGGGCGTGGAGCGGGTGGGCCGCCACGACGACTTCTTCCAGCTGGGCGGGAACTCCCTGCTGGCCACCCGGCTGGTGTTCCGTATCCGGCGGGAGATGGACGTGGAGCTCTCGGTGCGCGACATCTTCGAAAAGCCAGAGCTTTCCCTGCTGGCCCAGCACGTCCTCGACGCACAGCTGGCCCAGTTCGATCCGAACCAGATCGAAGCGCTGCTTGCGCTGGTCCGCGCGGCCGACGCGGGATGACCGGTCAGCCGCCCTCCATCGCAACCACGAACTGCACCCGGAGCCGATGAGCACGACGCTGTCGATCGCCGAACGTGAACGGATCCTCGAGCTGGCGCGCGCCGCCAGCCTGGAGCGCAGCGCGCCCAAGATCTCCCCCATCGTGCCGGTGGAGCGCACGCGGGCGCTGCCGCTGTCCTTCGCGCAGGAGCGGCTCTGGTTCATCGACCGGCTGGAGCCGGGAAGCGCCGTCTACAACCTCCCCATGTCATGGCGCCTGGGAGGTGTGCTGGACCGGGCTGCGCTGGAGCGGGCGCTGGGCGAGGTCGTGCGGCGTCACGAGGCGCTGCGGACGGTTTTCGCCGAGGTGGACGGCTCGCCGGTGCAGGTGGTGGCGCCCTCCGGCGCCTTCGCCCTGCCGGTGGAAGACCTGTCGGGGCTCGGCGAGGCGGACCGGGAGGTGGCGGCCCGGCGGCGCGCCGGCGAGGAGGGGGCACGGCCGTTCGACCTCGCCGCGGGACCGCTCTTCCGCGCGGCGCTGCTGCGGCTGGGCGAGGAAGACCACGTGCTGCTCCTTTCGATGCACCACATCGTCGGCGACGAGTGGAGCATGGGGGTGCTCTTCCGCGAGATCTCCACGCTGTACGCGGCGTACCGCGAGGGGCGTGAATCGCCGCTGCCGGAGCTGCCGGTGCAGTACGCCGACTACGCGGTGTGGCAGCGCGAGCAGCTGGCGGGCGAGGCGCTGGAGCGGCAGCTGGCGTATTGGCGGAAGCGGCTGGCGGGCGCGCCGGAGCTGCTGGAGCTGCCGACGGACCACCCCCGCCCGGCGGTCCAGACGTACCGGGGCGCGAAAGCGCCGGTGGAGCTCTCGCCCGAGCTGCTGGAGCGGTTGCAGGCGCTGGGGCGGAGCGAGGGGGCGACGCTGTACATGGTGCTCCTCGCCGCGTTCCAGGTGCTGCTCTCGAAGTACAGCGGGAGCGAGGACGTGGTGGTGGGAAGCCCGATCGCGGGGCGCACGCGCGGCGAGGTGGAGGAGCTGATCGGCTTCTTCGTCAACACGCTGGTGCTGCGCACCGACCTCGGTGGCGACCCGAGCTTCCGCGAAACGCTGCGGCGAGTGCGCGAGGCCACGCTGGGCGCGTACGCGAACCAGGAGGTGCCCTTCGAGAAGCTGGTGGCCGAGCTGCAGCCGGAGCGCTCCCTGAGCCACTCGCCCCTGTTCCAGGTGATGTTCACGGTGCAGAACGGCGGGGGCGGGGGAGGGGGCGGGGGAGGGGGAGGCGCTCTCGCGGGGCTGAGCATGAGCGGAGTCGGAGCGGAGCTCGCGAGCGCCAAGTTCGATCTCTCCCTGACGCTCACCCCGACCCCGCAGGGGCTGCGTGGAGGGCTGCTCTACAGCACCGACCTCTTCGAGCGCGGCACGGCCGAGCGGATGCTGGGCCACCTGGCGCGGGTGCTGGAGCAGGTCGCCGCGGACGCGGACGTGCGGCTTTCGCGGCTGGAGCTGCTCGGCGCGGCGGAGCGCTCGCTCGTCCTGGAGGCGTGGAACGCGACGGCGGCCGAGTATCCGGCGGACCGGTGCGTCCACGAGCTGTTCGAGGCGCAGGCGGCGCGCACGCCGGGGGCGGCCGCGGTCGTCCACGAAGGAGAAGCGCTGAGCTACGCCGAGCTGAACGCGCGCGCCAACCGCCTTGCCCACCACCTCCGCTCGCTGGGCGTGGGACCCGACGCGCGGGTGGCCGTCTGCGCCGGGCGCGGCCTGGAGATGGTGGTCGGCCTCCTCGGCGTCCTCAAGGCCGGCGGCGCATACGTGCCGCTCGACCCGTCGTATCCGGCGGAGCGGCTGCGCTACGTCGTCGACGACAGCGCGCCCGCGGCCGTGCTCACGCAGCGCTCGCTGGAGGGGGTGGAGGCGCTGTTCGCGGGCGTCGAGGCGCCGGTGATCGACCTGGAGGGCGCGGAGTGGGCGCGGTGCCCCGAGACCGATCCGGGGCGCGCGGGGCTCACCCCCGGGCACCTGGCGTACGTGATCTACACCTCCGGCTCCACCGGGCGGCCCAAGGGCGTCGCCGTCCCGCACCGCGGCGTGGTCAACCTCCTCCGCTCGATGCGCGAGACCGTGGGGATGGAGCCCGCGGACCGGCTGCTGGCGGTGACCACGTACGCCTTCGACATCTCCGTGCTGGAGATCTTCCTCCCCCTCCTCCACGGCGCGCGGACCATCGTGCTGCCGCGGGAGCGGAGCGGCGACCCGGCGGCGCTGGCCGAGGCGATCCGGGCGTACGCGCCCACGGTGATGCAGGCCACGCCCGCCACCTGGCGGATGCTGGTGAGCGCGGGGTGGGAGGGCGCGCCGGAGATGCGGGCGCTCTGCGGCGGCGAGGCGCTCCCGGCGGAGCTCGCGTCGGCGCTGCGGAGCCGCG
>DASSME010000209.1:0-6978 GCA_035689035.1 Longimicrobium sp.
CGCACCTCTCCCCGGGACGTTCGGAGCGAGCACCCTGTTCGGGGACGATCCGCCAGGTTTGCACGACCAGATGCGAAATCCGCGGTTCCAGTGACTTTTCCGGCTCTGTCCCACCGGTCACACGGAGGAGCGGAGGGCAACGGAGCAGCGGAGAACTGCGATGAAGTATTCCGCTCCTCGATTGTACGCCGTTCCTCCGCGTGCTTTTCAGTGGTGGCCCGTGGGCAGACAGGACGATGGCCCGGCGCCGATGCGGCTGCCGGGCCATGGGTCGCTTCGGGAGCAGGCCCTTACGGCGGGGCGCTCATCCTTCCGCGGACGCCGCGGCGCCCAGGCCCGCCGCGCGCCCCGTGGCCCACGCCCAGCAGAAGTTGTAGCCGCCGATGGGGCCGAAGCAGTCCAGGATCTCGCCGCACAGGTGCAGGCCGGGGACGACGCGGCTCTCCAGCGTGCGCGCGTCCACCTCGTTCAGCGGCACGCCGCCGCCGGTGACCTCGGCCTTCTTGTAGCCCTCGTCACCCGTCCAGGGGAGGCGGTAGCGGGTGAGGTGCTCCACCAGGCGGGCGCGCTCATCGCGGCGGAGCTGGGCCAGCGTGCGGCGGTCGTCGATGCCGGCCTCGGCGAGGAGGGCGTCGGCAAGGCGCGTGGGGAGGTGCCGTCGCAGGAGGCCGATCACGGTGCCACTCCCGCCGCCGGCCAGCGCGCGCTCCCAAGCATCTCCGTCCAGCTCGGTCCAGCGGACGTACACGGGCTGGTCGGCGGGGCGGCGGGCGCGGACGGCGGCGTGCGAGACGTTGAGGACGGACGGGCCGCTGTAGCCGCGGTGGGTGAAGAGGAAGCCGCCTTCCGCCACCAGCGACCCGCGCTGCAGCGGCGCCTCGAGGTGTGCCGTGAGCGACACCCCCGCGAGCTCTGCGTGCACCGGCGGCGAGGCGGTGAGCGGCGTGAGGGCGGCGTAGGTGTCGTGCAGCGTGTGCCCCAGCTGGCGGACGATGCGCAGGCCGGTGCCGTCGCTCCCCGTCTGCGGAACGGAGAGGCCGCCGGTGGCGATCACCACGCGGCGGGCCTGGACCGCGTCGCCGCCGTCCAGCAGGACGCGCCAGGGGCCGCCGTCCACGCCGGGCTCCAGGCCCACGACCCACGCGTCGAAGCGGACGCGCGCGCCGCGGTGGCGGGCCAGCTCCAGCAGCCCGTCGCGGACGTCGCGCGCCCGGTTGGAGCGGGGAAAGAGCTTGCCGCTCTCGTGCTCCAGCGCCAGCGGGATGCCGACCTCTTCCTCGAACCAGCGGCGCTGCTCCTCCAGCGGCCAGGAGAGGAGGATCTTGCGCAGCGAGTTGGGCGAGCTGGCGGTGAAGTACTGCGACGGGTCCATCCGCGACGGGAGGACGTTGCACCGCCCGCCGCCGCTGATCAGGATCTTGCGGCCGCCGTCGCGGGTGCGCTCCAGCAGCAGCACGGGCGCGCCCGCCCCGGCGGCGAAGATGGCCGCCGTGGCCCCGGCCGCGCCCGCGCCGATCACCGCGATGGGAAGCTGCTGCTGCTCGGGCAAGGCGTCCGTCCGTAGGTTCTCGTGCGCGCCGCGGCGGGGGCCCCCTCCCGAAAAACACGGACGGTACTGCCGTCCGCGTTTTTCGGCCTCCCCCGTTGAACTGCACGGGGGAGGTGGGGCGGCAACTCCTGCGCGGAAACTGGCTTCGGCGCGTACCGCGGCGGGCCCCCTCCCCCCGCCCCCTCCCCGCGCTTCGCGGGGGAGTGGGTGAACGGCTCGCGGGGAAGGTCTTCGCTCACCACGCGAATGCCCCTCGCGGGAGTCTCCGAAGGCGGACTTTGGGCCGTTGTTGCCGCGGTTTGAACCGCCCGGCCGCTGCCCCCGCGCCAAACACGCTCCGTACCCCGCCGCCGGTCACTCCGCGTCCCACACGATGCGGGCGTAGCGCGTGCCGTCGAACCGCTCGCGCAGGGTTCGCAGCGCCGCGCGGCGTGCCTCGTCCGGGCTCTCCACATCCACCGCGACGGTGCCGGAAACACGGTAGCGGACCGCGAACTCCTCCACGATCCGCTCGCCGGGCGCGGTGCGCGCCACCTCCACGACGGTCACCCGCGCGCCGGGCCACGCGGCGCGCAGCTCCTTCTCCACCTGGTGCTCGGCGTCGGCCACGCCGTAGGCGGCGAGCTCCACCCGGCCGCCGCCCTTCACCGCCACCTCGTGCCGCATCATCCCCCCCGCGCGGCGATTCAGCGCGGCGGCGCGATGCGGATGGTGTCGCGAGGCTCGTCGGGCTGGGGCGCGCCGCCGCTGTCCACCACCACCGCCGTGTCGGGCGGCGGGGGCGGCGGCGCGGCGCGCGGGGTGGTGAGCTCGGTGAGCTTCTGCTGCGCGATCTGGCGGTCGCGCGGGTTGGCGGAGATGGCGAGGAAGCGGTTCAGCGCCACCACCGCGCCCATGGTGTCGCCCTGCAGCAGCCGGGCGTCGGCCATGTGGCTGTAGCTGAGGTCGTAGTTGGGCTCCTGACGGGTGGCCGCCTCGAGCAGGGTGATCGCCTCGTCGGGCTGGCCCTGCTTGATCAGCGCGTAGGCCAGGTGGTCCTTGTACTGCGCGCGGCTGGGGTCCAGCTCCATCGCCTGCCGGAAGATGTCGGCGGCCTGCGCGTACTCGCCCGCGCGGACCAGGTCCAGCCCCTGCCGGTCCAGCCGCGGCGCGTCGGCGGCGGTGAGGGTGTCGGCGCCGGTGGTGTCCTTCTGCGCGCTGTCGGGAAGGTTGGAGAGCGGGCGGTCTTCCCCGCCGCCCTTCCCCGCGGCGGCCCACCACACCGCCGCGGCGCCGCCCACCAGCGCCAGCAGGAGGAGGACCCAGACGACCGGGCTCACCCCGCGCCGCGGCTCGGCCACCTGCAGGCGGCGCGGCGGCGGGATGGCGGGGCCGCCGCGCGGCGGCACGTCCATTGGCGGGGGCGGCAGCGGTCGGGCGGCGCGGTAGGTGGCGGCTCCCGCGGCGGCGCCGGGGGCCAGCGCGGTGCGGTCGTCCTCGCCGGCCAGCGCGGTACGGTCGTCCTCGTCCGTCGCCACCACCGGGCCGGCGACGGAGGGGATCGCCACGGCCGCCGTGGTCCCTTCGACGCGGCGGAGCGCGGCCTCCACCGCGTCGGCGAAGGCGCCGGCGTTGGGGTAGCGCGTGGCGGGGTCGGGGCCCAGCGCGCGCGCGATCACCTCTTCCACGGCGGGCGGCACCGCCGGGTTGCGCGAGCGCAGCGAGGGGACGGGGACGGGGACGCCGATCCCCATCCGGTTGCGGTCGGCCTCGCTGAAAGGCTTTTCGCCGGTGAGCATCTGGTAGCCCACGGCGCCCAGCGAGAAGACGTCGGAGGCGGGGGTGAGCGTGTCGGTGCCCTGCAGCTGCTCGGGGCTGGCGTAGGCGGGCGAGAGCGGGGCGCGGCCGTCGCGGGTGAGCGCGGTCTGCGTGTCTTCCTCGTCGGTCACCTTGGCGATGCCGAAGTCGAGCACGCGCACCTGCAGGTCGCCCGCGTCGCCGCCGTCCTCCACCAGGAAGATGTTCCCCGGCTTCACGTCACGGTGGATCACGCCCATGCGGTGGCCCACGTTCACCCCGCGCGCGGCGTGCTGCAGGATGCTGAGCGCCTGTGCCATCGGCGGCGGGCCGGAGCGCTGCAGGCGGCTGGCCAGGTCCTCGCCGCGCAGCAGCTCCATCACGATGTAGTCCAGCCCCGTCTCGGCGTCGGTGCCGTAGTCGTAGACGGGCACCACGTTGGGGTGGTGCGGCCGGCGGGCGGCGGCGCGGGCCTCGCGGGTGAAGCGGCCGCGCATGCGCTCGCGCGTCTCGGGGTCGCCGGCCACGGCGGTGATCACCTTCACCGCCACCGGGCGGCCCAGCCGCTCGTCGGCCGCGCGGTACACGGCTCCCATGCCGCCGCGCCCGATCACGTCTTCCACGCGGTAGCGGTCGCCCAGCACCCGGCCCCTCAGCAGCGCTTCGATCCCGGCCATTTCGCCTTGTGTCGATTGTATCTCGTGTGCCTCGCGGCATTGGTCCCGCACGCCGGCATCGGCGGGCGGTTGAAACCGCGGCAACCACGGCCCGAAGTCCGCCTTCGCGGACTCCCACACCAGCATCCTCAGGGGGAAGCGTCCCTCGTGGCGCCCCCACCACCGGATCCCCCGTCGGGTTGAAACCCGCCGCTGGAACATCGGAAAGTCCGCCTGCGCGGACTGCGCCGCCACCATCCGCCCGATCTGCCGGCTTCCGCTCGCGCCGAACCCGCCTCAGCGACTGGAGACCTCTCCCGCTACCTCTCCCGGTACGGGGGAGGTGCGAGCCTCAGCGAGCGGAGGGGGCTCGGCGCCGCCGGAGCGCACCGATGCCCCGTCGGGCGGCGTGTTACCCGAACCGCGTCGCGTCCGGGTCCATCTCCACCTCGGGCTCCGCCTCCTCCTCGGCGGCCGGCTCCTCGTCCCCGCCGCCGCCGTCCTCCGGCGCGCGCAGGTCGGCGATGCGCAGCACGGGGCCGTGCTCGCCGATGCGCATGGGGACGCCGGGGGCGACCCACTCGGTGTGGCCCTCCATCAGCTCTTCCAGCCGCAGGTCGCCCTTGCCGCGGTTGGCGCCGGCCACCTCGGCGCCGTCCACGTGCAGCGGGTTCAGCCCCACGTTGTAGACGGTGAAGCCGACCTTGTCCCCCCGCGGCGCCCAGACCAGCGCCAGCTGCCGGCGGCTCACGTGCGGCGCGTTGGTGATGGCCACGTCGGCGCGCAGCTCGGGGTTGTCGGTCTCGCGCCCCACGGTGGTCATCGGCCCGGGGATCGGGAAGCGCTCGCGCTCCTCGCCCTCCTCGCTCTCCACCACCAGCGCGAAGCGGTGCGCGTCGAAGCGCCCGCCGGCCGCGGGCGCGAACCCGTCCAGCCGCGTGGCGTCGGGGTCGATGGACGGCGGCGAGGGCCGCGCCGGCTCGGGCTCGGGCGGGCGCGCGGCGATCACCGTCTCGTTGCCGGCGGCCTCGACCGCGGCGGCGCTGGGGCCGCTGGGGATCGGCGGCGCGGAGACCGGCGCGGCCTCGATCGCCGGGCGCGGCGTGGGCTCGGGCGCCGGCGCGCGGAACGGCTCCGGCTCGGGCTCGTCGCCGCGGCGCGCGGCCACGCGGAAGAGCGGCGCGCCGGGGCTGGCCGCGGCGCGCAGGCGCACGCGGTAGGCGCGGTCGTACAGCGAGCCGTGGCGCATGCAGCTGTCCGTCAGCTCGCGCTCCAGCTCGGCGGCGACCGGCTGGACGGCCGTGGCCGCGTCGGGGCGCAGCGTGACCACCAGCGTGCTCTCCGGGAGCATCTTCTGGTAGCGGTCGGGGATCGCGCGCTGGTTCTCGCGGTCGATCAGGTCGCCCAGCGCCAGCTTGATCTCGGGGATCGCCTCGCGCAGGAGCGTGTCGAGCAGCGGCTCCTGGCCCGACGCCTCGGGGGTGGAGATCAGGTCGCTCATGGGCGGGTGCGGGTCACGGGAGCCGGGACGGGCGCGGCCGGCGGGCGGCCCGGCACGGCGGCCGCCGCCGAGTCGCCCGCGGTCACCGGAAGGCGCCCGGCGGTGTCGGGCGGCAGGCGCAGGGCCAGCGAGTCCACGCTGCGGCGCAGCGCCGCCACGTCGGCGCGCGTGGTCTCGGCGGCGGAGCGCGCCTGGCTGCCGGCGTACGCGGCCCACCCGGCCAGCGCCAGCGCGAGCACCGCCAGCACGGCCGCGATCGGCCCCAGCGGCGAACGTCTCGTCGTCACGTCATCGGGAGGGTTGAAGGGTCCGCGCCGGTCGTCCACCGCCGCCGCCCGCCGCGGCCGGTCCAGCGTCTCGCCGGCCGGGGCGCGCGCCGGCGCGGCGGCACCGGGGTTGGGGAGCGTGGCGTCCGACGGCGCCGCGCCCGGGTCGTCGGGCAGCACGCGGACGACCACGGCGGTGTAGTTGTCGTCGGGCCCGCGCTCCTCCACCTTGCGGGTGATGGCCTCGCAGGCGGCGGCCGCGCCGGGGAGCGTCATCGCCTCGCCCAGCTCGTCCAGGCGCATGGCCTTGGTCACGCCGTCGCTGTGCAGCAGGTAGGTCCACCCCGGCTTCACGGGGATCCACACCGTGTCGGCCTCGCCGCCGTGGCCCACCGCGCGCTGCAGGCGGTTGGCGCCCGGGCTGTCGGGGATCTCGTCCAGCGCGATCTCGCCCGCCTCCCAGCGCGCGAACGCCGGCGTGTGGTCGCGCGTCTCCAGGCGCACCACGCCGTCGGGCGAGCGGCTGATCACCCGCACGTCGCCCACGCTGGCGGCGATCCACCCCACGTCGCCCGCGCGGTCCTGGGTGAGCGAGAGGACGGCGAGCGCGCACCCCATCCCCTCCATCTTGGCCGGGTCGCCCCCGGCGGTGCGGGCCACCGCGTCGTCGGCGGCGCGGATGGCGTAGCGCGCCGCGTCGAGCGAGCGGATCGGCCCCGACGCGGCCACCGCCTGCAGCGCCGTGTCGGCCGCCACGCGGCCGGCGCGCTGGCCACCCATCCCGTCGGCCACGGCGATCAGCCCCAGCTGCGGGAACTGCGTGACCGAGAAGGCGTCCTGGTTCTCGGCGCGCGGGCCCTGCGCGCTGGCGCCGGCCACGTCGAACACCATCCCGTAGGCCCGGATCGGCCCGGGCGATTCCACCGTCATAGCACCCGCACCCCTTCCGCTTCCGCCCGTTCCCCGGGCGCGTCGAGCACGTGGCCCAGTCGTTCCTCCGCGGTCCGCTTGTGGCTGATCCCCGCGATGATCCCCACCCCGAAGGCGCTGGCCAGCAGCTTGGCGCCGCCGTGCGCCGCGAACGCCGCCGCCACGCCGGTGAGCGGGATCACCCGCATGTCGCCCAGCGCCGCCAGCCAGAAGGGCACGGCGATCAGCATGGCCAGCCCGGTGACGATCGTACGCTCGAAGGCGCCGCGCTCCCTCACCGCCGCGCTGAACAGCTCCACC
>DASSME010000210.1:0-32421 GCA_035689035.1 Longimicrobium sp.
ATGATGGTGATGGGCGGGCAGAACCTGAACATGGCCGTGCCGGTGCGCTACCTGAGCCCCATGCTGGCGCAGCGCAACGCCCAGCCGCGGCCGTTCTCGCCGGCGGTGCTGGTGGCCAACCCCCAGGCCGGGCTGGCGCTGGTGGGCGACCACGGCGGCCCGCCGCGCCTGCGGGGCCGCCGCCCGGTGGACGGCACTCCCGCCCGCCGCGACCCCGTGCGCGAGGTGGAGGCGCAGCTCGAGGTGATCCGCCCGATGCTGCAGCTGCGCGGCTTCGTTCCCGCGTACCCGGTGGAGACGGGGCAGGCGCCGCTGGAGCAGGACCAGGCGCACGAGTTCACCCTGGAGAAGGGCGTGAGCTACATCGTCACCGCGCGCTGCGACGCCGGCTGCGGCAACGTGGACCTGGGCGTGTACGACGCCCGGAACAGCCTGGTGCAGCAGGACACCGACCGCGACGACTATCCCACGGTCTCCATCACTCCGCGCGAGAGCGGCCCGTTCCGGGTGACGGTGCGCATCGCCCAGTGCGCCGCCGAGCCCTGCGCCTACGGCGTGGCCGTCTTCCGCCGCGAGCCGATCGAGCGCCAGGCCCGCGCCGGTAAGTAACCGCCGGCGGGGTCGCCAGGTCGATCCACGAAGCGGGTGCGCCGATCTGGTGCACCCGCTTTTCGCAGCGGACCATCCGGCTCACACCAGATCCGCCTGGTTCAGTGCTGCAACGGAAACCGCTGGCCATTTCTCGGATCGCGGCGGCGGGTTGTTCCCGGCGGCTCCGTGCCTGTGTCTTCTGTGTGGAAAAGCGGTTCGGACGGAGCTGGATCAAAGGGAAGCGCGGCTTCGATTACGTTGACAACGGCTTCGGCGCAGACGCACTATGCGCCATTGCGCGGTTTCCGCGCTCGTTGCATGCCGCCCGCGTTTTCCTTCCATCCAGCGCCACCCGCCCGGAAAGCCGGACCCATGGCCCATACCCCGTCCGACCCCGCCTTCCGCATGCTGCGGGGCTACGCCTTCGACCCCAGCCTCTCCACCCAGCTCGAAACCGCCGTGGTGAACGAGATGGCGTTCCGCGTGCGCTGGGAGCGGAAGCTGGGCCCCGGCCCCGTGGGCGAATACCTGGAAGTGGTCGACTACGACCCTGCCAGCGGCTGCTTCTACGCCCCGGTGGAGCTGGACCACCCCGCCGTCCTGGCCCAGGACGGCCTCACCCCGTCCGAGGGGAACCCGCAGTTCCACCAGCAGATGGTGTACGCCGTGGCGATGATCACCATCGCCAACTTCGAGCGCGCGCTGGGCCGCAAGGCGCTCTGGTCGCCGCGCGAGATCCGCCCCCCCGAGGGCGGCAAGCCGTCCCGCCGCCCGCCCCGGAAGAGCGCGCCGGAAGATTACGTCTTCGAGCCGCCGTCGGTGCCGCTGGGCGGGTGCACCAAGCACAACACCAACACGGGATGGAAGACCGAGTACGTGCCGCGGCTGCGCGTGTACCCGCACGCGCTGCGGCAGGCCAACGCCTACTACAGCCCCGAGAAGAAGGCGCTGCTCTTCGGCTACTTTCCCGCGGTCGAGAACGAGCCGGGGAGCCACTACCCCGGCGGGCTGGTGTTCACCTGCCTCTCGCACGACGTGGTGGCGCACGAGACCACGCACGCGCTGCTCGACGGGATGCACCGCCGCTTCATCGAGGACACGCACCCCGACGGGCTGGCGTTCCACGAGGCGTTCGCCGACATCGTGGCCCTCTTCCAGCACTTCACCTACCCCGAGGTGCTGAGCCACCAGATCGCCCGCACCCGCGGCGACCTGGCCAGCCAGAGCCTGCTGGGCCAGCTGGCGCAGCAGTTCGGCCAGGCCATCGGCAGCCACGGCGCCCTGCGCGACGCGCTGGGCACCATCAACCCGCAGACCGGCCGGTGGGAGCCGCGGCAGCCCGACCCCGACGACTACCTGAACGTGCTGGAGCCGCACGACCGCGGCGCCATCCTGGTGGCCGCCGTGTTCGACGCCTTCATCTCCATCTACAAGACGCGCGTCGGCGACCTGTTCCGCATCGCCACCGGCGGCACGGGGGTGCTGCAGGCCGGCGCGCTGCACCCCGACCTGGTGAACCGCCTGGCCACCGAGGCCGCCAAGACCGCGCAGCACGTGCTGAACATGTGCATCCGGGCGCTGGACTACTGCCCGCCGGTGGACATCACCTACGGCGACTACCTGCGCGCCCTGATCACCGCCGACTACGAGATCGTGCGCGACGACGACCGCGGCTACCGGGTCGCGTTCATCGAGGCGTTCCGCCGCCGCGGCATCTACCCGCGCGACCTGCGCACCCTCTCCGAAGACACGCTGCGCTGGAGCTCGCAGGCCGACCCCGACGTGGACTGCAACCTGGAGCCGCTCTGCGAGGTGCTGCGCGAGTTCGTGCAGCGCCACACCTACATCACCGCGCAGAACCAGGAGCCCGCGTGGTGGGCGGCGATGGGCGGCGCGAAGGCGGTGAAATGGGACGAGCTCTCCGACCGCGAGCGGATCTTCTGGACGATGGAGCACTACGGGATGCAGCTCAACCTGAGCATCAACGACCCGGGCTTCGACGACGACCGCGACCTGTTCGCGCGCCTGACCGGGCTCTTCCTCTCCACCGAAGACCCGCCTCCGGGGCTGCGGCTGGGGCGCGAGGGGCGCCCGCGCTTCGAGGTGCACTCCATCCGCCCCGCCATGCGCGTGGGCCCCGACGGCGACCTCCTTTCCGAGGTGGTGATCTCGATCACCCAGGCCCGCAAGGTGCCGATGGACCCCGGGGCCGATCCGTCCCCGGCGTGGTACCGGTCGAAGGGCGACCAGGACGGCGACACCGAGATCCCCAGCTTCACCTTCCGCGGCGGGTGCACGCTGATCCTGGACCTCGAGTCGCAGCAGCTGCGCTACGCCATCGTCAAGCGCGTGGACAGCATCAACCGCCTGCGCCGCCAGCAGACGTACCGCTCCGGGGGCGCCCTTCCCGGGCTGCGCGCCACCTACTTCGGCGACGCGCTGGGGGGGCGCGAGCCTTTCGCCTTCCTTCACTCCCAGCACGAAGCGGAGCCCTGAGCATGCCCACCACCAGGAAGACCGTCGACGACGGCGTGCGGGTGCGGATGTACCGCCAGGGGCTGGGCGACTGCTTCCTGATCTCCTTTCCCAAGCAGGGCGGCGGGCGCTTTCACCTGGTGATCGACTGCGGGGTGATCCTGGGCACGCACGACGCCGACACCCTCATGCCGAAGGTGGCGCGCAGCATCGCCGGGGAGACCGGGGGGAAGCTCGACCTGCTGGTGGCCACGCACGAGCACTGGGACCACCTCTCGGGCTTCGTGCAGGCCGCCGAGGTGTGGGAAAAGGAGATCGAGGTGGGCGAGGTGTGGCTGGCGTGGACCGAAGACCCCGGGCACCCGCTGGCGCGCGAGCTCCAGAAGGACCGCCGGCGCAAGGTGGCGCACCTGCGCGCCGCCGCCCAGCGGATGGCGGGCGACGCCGCGTTCGGCGCGGCCGCGCAGGCGCTCGAGGGGGTGCTGGGGTTCTTCGGCGGGCTGGGCGCGGCGGGCGGCGGCGGCGGCTCCACCCGCGACGCCATGGAAGGGCTGGCGAAACGCTCCGACGCGCGGGTTGTGTACCGCCGCCCGGGCGAGCCGCCGGTGGCGCTGAAGGGCGTGGACGGCGTGCGCGTGTTCGTGCTGGGCCCGCCCGAGGACCGCACCCTGATCCGCAAGAGCGACCCCACCAGGCGCGGCGCCGAGGTGTACGAGCTGGCGGGCTCCATGTCGCTGGCCGACACCTTCTTCGCCGGGCTGGGGGTGAGCGGCGAGCGGGTGCGGGAGCTGGGCGGCGCGGCGCTGGACCCGGAGCTCGCCGAGCTCGCCTTCCCCTTCGACCGCAAGCACCGCATCGCCGCCCGCGCGGCGGGCGAGTCGCGCCACGCCGATTTCTTCCGCGGCTTCTACGGGCGCACGGACGATGGGCGTGACCCGGAGCGCGACTCCGAGGGGCCCGGCGGGTGGCGGCGGGTGGACGGCGACTGGCTGGGCGTGGCCAACGACCTGGCGCTGGCGCTGGACAGCGACACCAACAACACCTCGCTGGCGCTGGCGTTCGAGCTGGGCGAGGGCGGCCCCGTCCTCCTCTTTCCCGCCGACGCGCAGGTGGGGAACTGGGAGAGCTGGCAGCAGCTGTCGTGGCCGGCGGACCCGCGCAAGCCCGACGGCGCGAAGATCACCGCCGACGACCTGCTGGGGCGCACCGTGCTCTACAAGGTGGGCCACCACGGGAGCCACAACGCCACCCTGCGCGCCAACGGGCTGGAGAAGATGACCAGCCCCGACCTGGTGGCGCTGATCCCCGTCAACGAGGAGATGGCGAAGAAGAAGCGCTGGAAGATGCCCTTCGCCTCCCTCTACGAGCGGCTGAAGGGGAAGACGCGCGGCCGCGTGCTCCGCGTGGACCAGGGGCGCCTGCCGCTGGACGAAGCCGCGAAATACGGCCTGACCCGGGCCGAGTGGAAGGAGTTCGAGCGCCGCACCCCCGAAGACACCGGCCCCGACGCGCTCTGGATCGACTACCACCTCGACCATCGCCCCCGGCCGCGGCGGCGCCCCACCGCCACCGGCCGCCCGTCGGCGAGGCAGCCGCGGTGAGCGGCGCACCGCCGCTCCCCGGCCCCGCGTCCGGCCGATCCCGCGGGGCGGGGCGTTCCGTGGGATGAGCGAAGAAGGGCGCATCCCCGCGAGGAGATGCGCCCTTGCCGCGGGGCCGGGATCCGGCGGCCGTCAGGCGTCCGGGTCCAGGAGCAGCAGCGTCTCGCCGCCGGGATGGTCCAGGCGCAGCGCGGCGTCGCGCCCCTGCGCGTCGCGCTGCACGTCGAGGTGCGTCACCGCCTCGATGCTGTGCGTCAGGTGCTCGGCCGGGCTCCCGTCCGACAGCATCAGCTCCACGCGGTGGTAGCGCGGCTCGTAGGCGGCGCCGCGGAAGTGCAGCGCCAGCTCGGCCCACTGCGCGCCCAGCTCGCCGTCGTCGACCTGCAGGCGCGTGGCGCGCCCCGCGTTGCGGCGGCTGAACTCCTTCAGGACCTCAGCCCACCCGCCCTGGTCCGTCGCTCCCTGCATCATGCTGCTCCCGCTGCGTCGTGCATGCCCACGAGCGCGCGCGGCGCCCATTCGCTCACCTGTACGATGCAACGGACCCGGTGCGGCCCGCGTCCGGGTGGCGCCAACAGGGTTGTAAGGCATTGCTTGACATAACGGACTACCGGGCACCGCAGTGGGACTTTACCTTACGTCCGGCACTTCCCGCTTGAACCGCGCCCACGCGCGCACCAGGATCCCGACCCGAACCGGATGAGCAGCGTTCTTCCGCCCGGCACCGACGATCTTGCCCGCATGCTGCTGGATACCGTGCGCGACGAGGCGATCTTCGCGCTCGACGCCGGCGGCCGCGTGGCGCGCTGGAGCGTCGGCGCCCACGCCGTCACCGGGTGGAGCGAAGACGACGTGCTGGGCGTGCACTTCTCCCGCTTCTACGTGGCCGACGACGTGGCGCTGGGGCTTCCCGAGCGCGAGCTGCGCCGCGCCCGGCAGAACGGCCGCGACGAGAGCGAGGGGTGGCGCGTGCGCAAGAACGGCACGCGCTTCTGGGCGCAGGTGATCACCACCGCGCTCTTCGACGCCGAGGGGCGGGTCACCGGCTACGGCCGCATGGTGCGCGACACTACCGAGCGCATCCGCGCCGAAGAGGCGCTGCGCCTCTCCGAGGCCAAGTTCAGCGGCATCATCGCCATCTCCACCGACGCGGTGGTCTCGGTCGACGAGGAGCAGCGCATCGTCCTCTTCAACCAGGGCGCCGAGCGCGTCTTCGGCTGGACGGCCGACGAGATCATGGGCCGGCAGCTGTCGCTCCTCCTTCCCGAGCGGGTGCACGGGCGGCACGAGCACCACATCCGCAGCTTCGCCGAGGGCCCGGTGCAGGCCAAGCGCATGGGCGAGCGGCAGGAGATCTACGGCCGCCGCAAGGACGGGAGCGAGTTCCCGGCCGAGGCCAGCATCTCGCGGCTGGAGCTGGCCGGCACGCGCGTGTTCACCGCGGTGCTGCGCGACATCACCGACCGCAAGGAGGCCGAGCAGAAGGTGGCCGCCGCGCTGGTGCGCGAGCAGGAGGCCCGCGCCGCCGCCGAGGCCGCCGAGCAGCGCACCCGCTTCCTGGCCGACGCCGGCGCGCGCCTGCTCGAGTCGCTGGACCGCGACACCGTGCTGCGCACCCTGGCCCGCGTCTCCGTCCCCGTGCTGGCCGACTGGTGCGTGGTGTTCATCCGCGAAGACGACGGCGAGGTGCGGCGGCTGGCGGTGGAGCACCGCGACGGTGCGCGCGCGGCGCTGGTGCGGGAGCTCCTGGGGCTGCCGGTGGACCCCTCGTCCACCCACCCCGCGGTGCGGGCGATGGACACGCGCGAGCCGGTGCTGCTGGAGAGCGTGGACCCCTCGCTCCCCGGCATCGCCCGCAACGACGAGCACGCACGCATCCTGAACGAGCTGGGGACGGACACCGTGCTCTGCGTGCCGCTGGCCGTGCGCGACACGGTGGTGGGCGCCGTGGGGCTGGTGATGGCCGGCTCGGGCCGCCGCTGGGACGCGGCGATGCTCGACACCGCGCGCGAGCTGGCCGCCCGCGCCGCGCTGGCGGTGGAGAACACCCGGCTGTACGCCGCGGCCCAGGGCGCCATCCGCGCCCGCGAAGACGTCCTCCACGTGGTCAGCCACGACCTGGGCAACTCGCTCAGCGCCATCATCGTGACCACCACCGTGCTCCTGCGCACCCTTCCCGACGACGACGCGAACGCCGAGCTGCGCAAGCGCATCGCCAGCATCCGCGACCTTGCCCGGCGGATGCAGCGGCTGCGGCAGGACCTGCTCGACGTGGCCAGCATCGAGACCGGGCGGCTGGCGATCGAGTGGGACAACTTCGAGCCCGGCGACCTCTGCGCCGAGGCGGCCGAGGACTTCGGCGGGGTGGCGGGCGAAAGGGGCGTGCGGGTGGAGTGCGAGGTGGCCGGCGAGCTGCCGAGCCTGGTGGGCGACCGCGAGCGCATCATGCAGGTGCTGGCCAACCTGCTGGGCAACGCGGTCAAGTTCACCCCGCAGGGCGGCCAGGTGGGCGTGCGCGCGCGGGCGGACGGCCCGGATGTGCGCTTCGAGGTGTGGGACACGGGCCCGGGGATCCCGCACGAGCACCTGGGCCACGTGTTCGACCGCTTCTGGAAGGTGCGCACCGCCAACCGGCACGGCGCGGGGCTCGGCCTGGCCATCGCCCGGGGGATCGTGGAGGCGCACGACGGCCGCATCTGGGCCGAGAGCGACCCCGGCCACGGCAGCACCTTCGTCTTCACCCTCCCCGTCCGCGAGGGCCTGGAGGAGATCGAGGACGAGTAGAGACGAGTCTGTCCGCGCTCGTCCATTTTTCGCCGGAAAGGTTGGCACGAAGGTGCATACTCTGCATCCTTGTGCTCGACCTGAGCCCGGCGTCTGAAGCGTAGCAGCTTTCCGGGAGCGGAGCGATCCGCTCCCTTTTTCGTGTCCACTTCGGCCGTGGACGCGCATGGTAGCTGTGTGCCTTGATCGTGGTCCGCACGGAGGCAGGGTCGGATCGTCCACAGCCAAATAGCCTTGCCGTTATACACCCTACCAGCTATATTACCATGACGTGGAACGTGGAGGGGACCTACGAGTTCATCGAATGGTTCGGGACGCTTGCGTGGGCAGAGCAGAAGGTGGTCGGCGAACGATCGAGCGTCTCAAGGACATGGGTCCAACCCTGGAGCACCCGCTCTCGTCGAAGATCATCGGGTCACGGCATTCGCACATGCGTGAGTTGCGCGTCCAACACAAAGGCAGGCCGTTTCGCATACTCTACGCGTTCGATCCGCGTCGGACCGCGATTCTGCTGCTGGGTGGGGACAAGACTGGCGATGACCGCTGGTACGAGCGAAACGTTCCAGTGGCCGATGATTTGTATGATTTTCATCTGCAAGAACTTAGTGAAGAGGGATTGATCTGATGGCCGGACATATCGCATGGGAGGAAATCCGCGGCAAGCTCTCTCCCGAGGTTCGGGAGGGGATCGACGCGCTGCGCACCAGCTACCGGCTCCGTGCGCTTCGGGAGGCGCGCGGTCTCACGCAGAACGAGATGGCCGAGCGGCTCGAGATCCGGCAGGTGAGCGTGTCGAGGATGGAGGCTCGCGCCGACGTGCGCGTGAGCACCCTCCGCGCGGTGATCGAGGCGATGGGCGGCGAGCTCCAGATCCGTGCGGTGTTCCCCGACGCGGAATACTCGATCGACATTGGCGCGGACGTCGAGATCCAATCGGCGCCGAACACCCCGACGCGGGACGAAGCACGCGAGGCCGCGGACTGAGAGCAGCGTGCAAGCCGAGGAACGGGCGAAGTTCTCCGTTCCTCCGTTGCCCTCCGCTGCTCCGTGTGACCCGCTGTTGCCGTTGAGGATGCTGTCGGGCGAAAGCTGGCGATGAAGGAAACGAGGACGGGGACGCCGTGGCGGCGTCCCCGTTCGCGTTCTGACGAGTGGCGGCGGAGGGCGTCAGCTCACCGGCACGCCTTCCCCTCCCACACCTTCAGCCAGCGGCCGCCGCGGTCGGCGCTGATCGCCTCGTACCAGGCATCGGTCGGCCCGAACACCTGGATCAGCAGCTCGTTCCCGCCCTTGCCGTTCCAGTTGAGGTAGTCCACCGCCTTGGGCGCGCGCTTGGGCACCCGGCGGTAGTCCGCCACCTCGCTGTAGATCGGGTTGTAGCCGGTGCGCTGCTCGTAGGCGGCCACGTAGAACACGCTCCACCCCTCCTTGTCGCCCGCCCCGGGGGCCAGGTTGTCACCCGAGAGGAAGGTGGTGGCCATCTCGGCGTTCCCGCCGCGCACCAGGTCGAGGGCCTGCAGGTCGCGCACGGAGCGGGGCCAGCTTCCCGGGCGCGGGAGCCCGCCGGTCAGCACCAGCCGCTCGGCCACCAGCGGGGCGTAGCGGCGGATCGGCCCGTCCACCTGCGGCGGGCTGAACTCGCCCACCACGTCGGGCTCCAGCCCCTTGCGAAAGGCCAGGAACTCCTGGTCGGCCGCGGCGGCGGCGACCGTGGCCGCCTGCCCCACGCCGGTGGGGACGCCGCACGAGGTGAGCGGCCCCGGCGCGCCGAGGGTGAAGGTGCCCACCCGCGCCCCGCGGCGGAAGAGCACGAACTGCCCGTTGGCCGGCATCACCGCGTCGCGAAAGCGCTGCTCGTACGCCTGCGGGCTCACCCCCGCCGGCCGCTGCAGCGCGCGCAGCGAATCGCCCGAGACCTCGGCCACGGGAACCAGGCGGTCCTGTCCCTGGCCGCGCACCACGTGGAAGAGCACGGTGCCGCGCGGCAGCCCCAGGTCGGTCTGCTCGGCGGCCGACGGGGTGGTGGCGGCGGTGCCCTCGGGCGGGGGCGGCTTGACCACGCGCACCTCGGCGCCGCCCCATTGTACCTTTTCGCAGCCGCCCAGACTGGTTAGAATCAGGGCGAACAGGGCGCCAACGGCCCGGCGTGGCTGTGCGCGCATACAGATTCCGGAAGCGTGTTTGTGCGGACCGGGGCCGCGAGCGTTCGTGGCGCCGGTCCGCCGTATGCGGAGCCCGCACCAGCAAGGAGCCGGCCACGGGCCCGCCCGGTAAGGCACGGCGGCGCAAGCTACCGCAATCCCCCCGCACCTGCCAGATGATCGATACCAGCGAGTTCCGGCGCGTGATTGGCCACTTTCCCTCGGGCGTGAGCGTGGTGACCACGCGCACGCCCGGCGGCGCGCCGTGCGGGCTCACCGCCAGCGCGGTGTGCTCGCTGTCGCTGAACCCCACGCTGCTGCTGGTGTGCGTGGAGAAGCGCGCCGACACGCACGACTGCATCGTGCACGCGGGCTTCTTCGCCGTGAACGTGCTGGCCGAGGGGAAGGGCGAAACGCTGGCGCGCCGCTTCGCCATCGGCGAGCCGGGCGAAAAGTTCACCGGGGTCGCCTTCCGCGACGAGCACACCGGCGCGCCGGTGCTGGACGAGGCGCTGGCCTGGATGGACTGCCGCGTGGCCGGCCAGGCCGAGGGGGGCGACCACACCGTGTTCATGGGCGAGGTGCTGGCGGGCGACGCGCTGGAGGGTACGCCGCTGGTGTACTACCGGGGAGGGTATGGCCGCTTTGTCCCGTGAGCTGATGCGCCGCGCGGCCGGTCTGCTGCGCCCCGCCGTGGTGGGATTGGCGCTGGCGGTGGTCGCCTTCGCCGGCGGCAGCCTGATGCTGTACGAGGCGCGCGGCGCGCTTCCCGCCGCCGCCGGCCTGGTGGCCACGCTCGCCGCGGCGATCGCCGCAGGCCTGTGGGCCGGCGCCCCGGTCGACCAGCCCGAGCGCCCGCCGGCGCTGCGCTGGATCGCCACCGGCGTGGCGCTGGGCGTGGCCGGCCTGGTCGCCACCTTCTGGCGCGTGTACCAGGGCGAGCGGATGGGCGGCGCGGGGCGCGCGGTGGGGCTGCTCTGCGTGGTCGGCATCCCCGTCTACGCCATCGGCTACCTCCTCCCCGCGCTCGCCGCGTGGGAGGCCAGCCGCGCCGAGGACGACGACGGGCACGACGAGCCCGGCCTGGGCACGCCCGAGCTGGTGCTGGGGGTGCTGGGCGGCCTGGCGGCGGGCGCGGCGCTCTCGGGGCTGGTGCTCCTCCCGCTGCTCACGCCGGGGCTGCTCCTGCTGGGGACGGCGGTGGTGGTCACCTTTCCGCTGATGTACCCGCAGAAGGCGCGCGGCACGGCGGCCGAGGAGCAGGTGCTGATGGAGGAGCAGACGCCGTTCGGCACCCTGCGCGTGGTGGAGATCGTGTACGCGGGCAAGCGGCAGCCCGAGCGGCGGCTGTACCAGAACGACGAGATCGAGTCGGGCGAGCTGACGCGCACCGGCGCCCCCACCTTCGCCTACATCGCCGCGGCCGAGCGGCTCTTCGGCGAGCTGGAGCGGCCGGGGCTGGCGTACCTCTTCCTGGGCGGCGGCGCGTACACCCTGCCGCGGCGGGTGGCCGAGCGCGACCCGCGGGCCAGGATCACCGTGGTGGAGCTGGACCCCGAGGTCACCCGCGCGGCGTACCGCTGGTTCGGGCTGCGGCCCGAGCACGGCATCCACTCCATCCACGGCGACGCGCGGGCGGTGGCCGCGGGCCTCCCCCCGCAGTCGTTCGACCGGCTGTTCGTGGACGTGTACGACGGGACCGAGACGGTGCCGTACGGGCTGGTGACGCTGGACGGGATGCGCGAGCTGTCGCGGCTGCTGCGCCCCGGCGGGGTCCTGGTGATGAACGTGATCGGCGTGGCCGAGGGCGAGGGCGACCGGCGCTTCTGGTCCACCCTGCGCACCGCGCGCGAGGCGTTCCCGGCGCTGCGGCTCTACTACCACCTGAGCCGCGACTACCCCGAGCGGCAGAACTTCCTCCTGGCCGCCGCGGCCGAGGCCGATGCGCGCCTCCCGCAGGCGGCGGGGACCTTCGAGCCGTGGCCCGAGGGCGAGTGGCCGCAGCTCTCCGGCACCGTCGTGTTCCGCGACCGCTTCGCCGACCCCGAGCCGCGCCGCGCCCCGCTGCGCTCCGGCGACACCCCCGACCGCACCCTCTGGCGCGCGGACACGCCCACGCAGGCGGACCGCGGCTGATCCGGGGTTTTCCCCCGGAGTGAAGGGATCGCTGGGGTCACACGGAGCAGCGGAGGGCAACGGAGGAACGGAAAACTGCACGGAAGTTCTCCGCTGCTCCGGTCTTCTCCGCCCATGATCGGAGTTGGCGGATGGAGACGACGGCGGCCCGGCATCGTGACTGGATGCCGGGCCGTCTGTGTTTCATCCCCCCGATGCGTTCGGTCAGTGGAAGCCGGAGATCAGGCGCTGGACGAGCGAGATGAGGAGGATCGCCACCATCGGCGACAGGTCGAACATCCCGGTGCGGGGGAGGACGGAGCGGATCGGCTCCAGCACCACGTCGGTCACGTTGCGGATCATCTGCACCGCGGGGTGGCGGCTGTGCGGGCTCACCACCCACGACAGGATCACCCGCGCGAAGATCAGCAGCTCAAGCAGCGAAAGCAGCATCGAGAGTACGCTCCAGCCCATGACACCCTCCGCTCGGTTCAGTGGGTTCCGCCGCCCTGGCTGCCGGCGGGGCCCAGGAAGACGATGATCGGGTTTTCGAGGTTCCGCGCGGCCGCCTGCAGGCGCGCGGGGGTCAGGCCCGTGAAGTCGACCAGCGTGGCCGTGCGGTCGCCCAGCAGGGCAGCGCGCGCCATGGCCGCGGCGCGCTGCTCGGGGAGGTCCAGCTCCAGCAGCCGCTCGCCGCGGAAGCGCCGCAGCCGCTCCTGGAACAGCGCGGGGGCCAGCGGCTCGGCCGCGTACCCGCCCACCGCCTCGCGCAGCTGCGCCGCCCACTGCTCGGCCTCGCGCGGCGGCACCACGATGGTCAGCCTCACCTCGCCGCCGCCGGCGTACTGCACCACCTCGGCGCGGCTGTTGTAGATGGAGCGGCGGCTGGGCCCGAAGCTGACCCGGTCCAGCGCCAGCTGCGCCAGCATGCGCAGCGCCTCCACGTCGCTGTCGCCCCCGAAGCGCCAGGTGGCGCTGACCCAGGTGGTGATCGAGTTGTACTCCGCCTCCACCGGCGCGTCGGCCGGGGTGGGGGGCGGCACGGTGTCGGTGCGCAGCTCGCCGGCGGGCATGTGCGGCGCCAGCTCGTCGCGCGCCTCGGCCTCTTCCACCGGGCCCACCACCGCCACTACGGAGCGCTCGGGGGTAAAGTTCCGGCGCAGGAACCCGTCCACCATGCTCACGCGGATCGCGCGGACGCTGGTGGCCGTCCCCACCACCGGGCGCCCCCACGGGTGGTCGGGCCCGTAGACGGCCTTCGACACCTCGCGCTCCAGCGCGTCGGCCGGGCTGGCCTCGCGCGCCGCCAGCTCGCGGGCGATGGCGGTGCGCGTGCGGACGACGGACGCGCTGTCCACGGGGTCGCGGAAGAGCGCCAGCATCAGCACCCGCGTGGCCGCCGCCCATGCGTCGGGCGCGGCGGTGAGGGTGAAGGCGATGGCGTCGCGGCGCTGGTCCACGTCCAGGTGCGCGCCCAGCGAGTCGAGCACGGTGCGCGCGGGCTCCACCACCGCGCGCGCGGCCAGGTAGCTGATCCCCGCCTGCTCGGGTGCCTCGTCCACCGGCCCCACGCCGACCAGCACCTGCACGGCCACCACGGGCGTCCCCGGCTCGGGCCGCACGAACACGCGCTCCTGCGCCGCCGCGCGCCCCGCCAGCGCGGCGGCCGCGAGGAACGCCGCGCCGGCCGCGCCAAGAAGCCGCGGGCGCATCAGCGGCGCTGCTCCGGCGGGATGCGCTGCGGCGGCACGAACACCGTGGCGGGCTCGGCGCCGGCGAGCTGGTCCAGCACGCGCCGCACGTCGTCCGCCGTCACCGCGTCGAGGTCGCCGTAGTAGCGCTGCGCCGCGTCGCGCCCGGCGCCGCGGTCGGCGAACTCGCCCAGCAGCTCGGCCATCCGCTCGGGGGTGCGCGAGTAGAACAGCATCTCGCGACGGATCGCCCGCGCCGCGGCGCGTACCCCGTCGTCGTTCACCGTGGGGCGGAACGCGGTGAGCGCGCCGCCCACGGTGCCGCGCGCGGCGCGGACCAGCGAGTCGGGCGTGGCCACCACCAGCGCCAGCGCCTGCCCGTGGTGCGTCCACCAGTGCTCCACCTCCACGTTGGAGCGCGTCATCCGCCGCCGCAGGTACGTGCGCAGCAGCCGCGCGGTCACCGACATCGCCGCCGCGCCGGCGCTGTCGGCGCGCCAGGCCTGGGCGATCCAGCCGCGCGTGGCCTGCGGGGTGTCGGCCTCGAAGGCGGGCATGGTGTCGTCCACCTCTCCGGCGGGCGCGGCGTCGCCGGCCGCGGCGGGGATGGAGCGGAAGGCTCGCTCCACGGCGCCCAGGCTGACGTCGCCCACCGCCACGATCGACACGCGGTCGGGCGCGTACATCCGCGCCCACACGTCCGGGAGCGAGGCGGCCTGCAGCCGGGCGGCCGCGTCGTCGGTGCCGGCGGCGGGGAGGTCGGCGGGGAAGAGCTGGCCGCGCAGCGCGGCGCGGACGTAGGCGGGCGCCGTCTCGCGCTCGGTGGCCCGCTCGTTGGCGAGGGCGCTGAGCGACTGCAGCATGGCCGCGGCGCCGGGCTGAGCGGGCACGCGCAGCGCGCCGCGCAGGATGCCGGCCAGGTAGTCGAGCTCGCTGGCGGGCCCGACGACGGTGTAGACGACAGCGTCGGAGCCGCGGATGGCCTGCACGCGCCCGCCCACCCGCGCCGCCTGCTCTTCGAGGCCGGGGAGGAGGAGGTGCTGGAAGAAGTGCCCGGCCCCGGCGTACCCCGGCGGGTCGTCGGCCACGATCGACAGCCGCAGCGCCACCACGGGGAGCGCCGGCTGGTTGTGCACCGTGATGGCCGGGGCGCCCTGCGGGGGCGGGTGCCTGTCGCGCGTGGTGTCGGGCGGCGCGGCGATCAGCGAGAGCGCGAGCGAAAGCGTCAGCATTGCAAGCCCACGTACACAGAAGGAGCGCCCCGGGGTCCGGGGCGCTCCCTGAAGTTACGACATCCGGCGGCGGCAGGCGAATCGCGGGGCCGCCCGGTCACCCGGCCGGCGCCTTCGCCACCCCGGCGGCCAAGGCTTCGCCAGGATCGGGCTCGTCCGCTTCCCGCCGCCGCAGCAGCGAGCTCGGCTCCACGTTGAACGCCGCCGCCAACCGGTCGATGGTGTCGGTGCGGACACTCACCTGCCCGGCTTCGATCTCGGCGATGCGTGGTTGCGTGACGCCGAGCGCTTTCGCCAGTTGCCCCTGCGTCCATCCGCGCTGGTTGCGCATGCGCAGCACGTTGCGCGCGAGCGTAAGACGCGAGCCGAGCTTCTGTTCCGCGTCGCTTACCGCCTGGTTCTCACGCCTGATTTGGTCGAACAGGTCGCGCGCGCTCACCGCGCTCTTTCGAAGGGACATGGACGATCACTCCTCTCTCAGGAACCGCTCCCGGACCTTCTCGACCGCATCGAGCACGGTGGAGATCCGGGCGCGCCCGGTGACTTGAGACTTTGCGAGAACGTGCGAGACGTAGAGGTCCCGTCCATCGTCGCCTGCGGCCCAGAAGAAAAAGAGCCGATATCCGCCGCTTCCCAGGTCCCGGATCTCACCCACGCAACTCTCCGAGCGCAGAACTTTGGTCAACTCGCTCTTCGTGGATAGGATCCAGCCGTCCTCCTCTACCTGCTCCACCTTCCGCTCGATGACCACCAGTCGGGCGGGATCGTGCTTCGCGATTCGGTTCAACTCGCGAACCGCGCCCGGCAGGAACCTTACCTGGCAGTGGTCGCTCATGGAGGCTACCTCCGGAATATAAGCGATAGCTGATACCGCGGAAAGGCCTGAGGCCTCCGCCACGTGATCTCGGTCCAGTATCCGATTCGCCGGTGCGGCGCGCCTCCAGGTGCGAGTGTCGCGACGACCGTAAAGCAGGTGCACAAAGAGAACAGAAAGCCCGACGAATGTCAACACCGGATGCGTAGAGACGTGGTGGACCCGGCTTGCGCCGGCGTGGCCAGCAAGGCTGCCGTTAACGAGGGAGACATAAACGAAAAGGGCGGAGATCCGATCGATCTCCGCCCCTCCAACTCTCATCCCCGGGACTTGGCTGCGTTCAGTCCGGGATGGCGTCCGCCACGATGAAGTTGAGCGGGTCCACCTGGCGGCCGTCGATCTCCACCTCGTAGTGCAGGTGCGGGCCGCTGACCAGGCCGGTGGCGCCCACCAGCGCGATCACGTCGCCGCGCTTCACCTCCTGGCCGTCGCGCACCAGCAGGCGGCTGGCGTGGGCGAAGCGGGTCACGTAGCCGTAGCCGTGGTCGATCTCCACCATGTTGCCGTAGCCGTTCCCCTTGTTCCCCGCGAAGCGCACCACGCCCTTGGCCGGCGCCAGGATCGGCTCGCCCACGCGCGCGGCGATGTCGATCCCCTTGTGCGGGCGGGTGATGTGGAGCACCGGGTGGTAGCGGCCGGTGGAGAAGAGCGACGAGAGCGGCCCCGAGGCGGGGGCGATGGTGGGGGTGCTGGCCAGGCGCTCGCGGTTGCGCTGCAGCGCGCTGAGCGCCTGGTCCATGCTGCGGCGGAGCGTGGCCGCGCGGCGGGTGAGCGCCTCCAGGCTGGTGCTGGCCGCGGTGAGCTTGCCGCCCACCTCGGGGTTCAGGTGCATCAGCGCCTGCTCGCTCACGCTGCCGGCGTCGCCCTGGCGGTGCGTGTCGGCACCCAGCGCGGCCAGGCCACTCATCACCCGGTACTGCTCGTCCTTCTCCGAGAGCGTGGCCATGGAGCGGTTGAGCTGCTCCATCTCGGTGCGCATCTGGTCGACCTCGGCGGCCAGCAGCTCGTTCTCGCGGCGCAGCTGGCCGCTGCGCACGTGCTGGCTCTGCTTGATGAAGAACGCCACGGTGAAGGTGCCCATCAGGAACACCACCAGCACCACGGCGCTCACGATGGCCCGTACGTCCTTCCAACCGACCTGGAACGTTCGGACGCGCTCGTTGTCGTGCGGGACGAGCATGAGCGTCCAGCGAGATCCTGCCATGCCTCTGATGGGGTGCAGCCGGCCGGCGATGTGCCCGGCCAATCGGTGTAAATGAAGTGGAGGGGCCATGATAAGCCCATCCGCGGGGCGAGTCAACCCAGATCTTCCCCACACGCCGTGGCGCAACCCCCGGCAGAGCCGCGTGTTTCCGCGGTTCTGCCGCCCCTTTGCGCCGTGGCGCGCGGTGGAGCGGGGCGGCCGGAAGGTGTCCCCACACCCGTAAGCTCCGGTCCGCCCACGCCCACCATGCGCACGACCCGCCCGGATTGTCGTGGTTAGCGGCAGATGTAAAAAGCAACCGCCGTACCCGGTTCGGCACGGCGGCGGAAGACGATGCGGCGCAAACACTTGCCGCTGGCACGGCACGCGGCCGGCTCCCGTCGCGCCGGTGCATTTTGCCCGAAGTCTGGCGATCTGTCCGCTGATACAGCAGACGACGCAAACTGCTACAGGCCCGAGGAGGGCCCTCACCCTGGCTTTCAGGCGCGACTGCGTCGCGTCCTGAAAGCCTGTCCCTCTCCCGAACTGCGGGAGAGGGACCCGGGAGCGCTGCGCGCGGCTACTTCGCTGGTGACTCCAGCCTTCTTCCGCGCATCGAATACGCGGCGGCCACGGATGCCGGTAGTCCGCGAAGGCGCCGCGAAGGCGGACTTCGTGTAGTCGTTGCAGCGAATTCATTCGCCCCGGCCACCCGCCGCCGCGGGATCAGCCCCCGTTCACGGCGGGGAACTCGATGCCGGCGGTCGTCACGTCGAAGTGGCGGACGTGGGGGTCGAGGGCCAGCAGGTAGCGCTCGTCTTCGGGATAGTACCGCGCGCGCTCCACGTCTTCGCCGGCGAACGCGCGGATGGCGGCCATGTCGCTCCAGAAGGAGACGAAGACGAACTCCGTCCGCTCCTCCCCGTCGCGCCGGAGGATCAGGACGCCGCGGTTGCCGGGAAGGGTGCGGCAGTCGGGCTCGCCGGTCGCGCGGAGGTAGCGGGCGTAGGCGTTTGCATCATCGGCGCGGACTTCGCCGCGCCAGACACGTGCGATCATCGGGACCTCGCGGGTGAGGCGGAGAGCCGGTGCGCGGCGGATGGACGTCGCGCGGCGCGTGCGGCGTCCGGCGGTGGCTCGGTCTCCGGCCCGGGCCCCGGCTTCGCGGGGGCCGCCGTGCCGCCGATGATCAGCACCACGGCCGCGACGATCGCGGCGGCGGCCAACCCGATGCGCCAGGTGAGCGGCTCGTGCAGCAGGAGCGACCCCAGCAGCACGGCCACCAGCGGGTTCACGTAGGTGAAGCTGAGCGCGCGGGCGGGCCCCTCGCGCTCCACCAGCCAGCTGTAGGCGGTGAACGCCACCACGCTGCCGAAGACGATCAGGTACGCCAGCGCCAGCACCGCCTTCAGCGGCACGTCGGCGATCGAGACGCGCCCCGGCTCGCCGGAGAGCGCGGAGGCGATCAGCAGCAGCACGCCGCCACCCAGCAGCGGGATGCCGGACGCGTACGGCTGCGACGCCGGCTTGCGGTCGCCCGTGAAGTAGAGCGTGCCCAGCGACCACGCCAGCGACGCCACCAGCAGCACCGCCGCGCCGGCCGGGTCCACCCCGCCGCGCGAGCCGCCCAGCGTGAGCAGCGTGACGCCCGAGAGCCCCACCGCCACGCCCGTCCAGGCGCGCCGCGTGGCCACCACGCGGCCCAGCATCCACCCCGCCAGCAGCAGCCAGAAGTGCTCGGTGGCGATCATCAGCGCCGCGGGGCCGCTGGCCACGCGCTGCTCGGCCCAGAACAGCCCGCCGTGGCCGACCAGGAAGAACATCGCCCCGGTCAGCACCGCGGCCGTCACCTGTCCGCGCCGGGGACGCGGATCGTGCCGCAGCGCGGCGATGCCCACCAGGATCGACCCCGCGACCACCGAGCGCACGCCGGCCAGCAGGAACGGCGGAACGGACGCCACGGCCACGCGGATCGCCAGGTAGGTGCTTCCCCAGATGATCCACGTGGCCGCGTACGCCGCCAGCCGGCGCGCGCCCATCGCGCGCACGCGCCGGGCGATCACGCGCACCCCGCGCCCGTGGCGCAGTCGTACAGCAGCGACACGGGGCGCGGCGGCTGGGGCGTGGTCCAGCGGAGGGCGGATCTACGCACGGCGCGGCGGGGCGTGGACGGGGCGCGGAGCGGGAACGCCGGCTCCGCCGCGGCGGGGGCGAACCCCTGGCGCGCGTACCACGTCCATCCGTCCATCCACGCGCGCAGCAGGCGGCCCGCCATCCGCGCCAGCCACGGCGTCTGCGGCGCGGAGGGCGCCACGGGGCGAAATCCCAGCGAGATGTGCAGATCCTGCAGGGCCAGGTCGACGGCTTCGTCGGGGTGCATCGAACGTCCCTCCAGCTCGGGTGATCCCTGCAACCTTCAAAACGCCTTTTGAAGGTTAGGTGGATGATAGGGCTGGACATCTAACCTGTCAAGTGTCAGATTAGAGGTTAGATATTCCTCCCGACGAGGATCACCGTGATGACGATGCAGAACCCGTTCGCGGACAAGGAGTTGGCCGGCGGACACCTGGCGCTGGACTTCGCCAACACCGCCGGCGTGCACGGCGAGCGGCCCGAGAGCGAGTGGCTGACGGGGTACCAGGACCTGGTGTGGTGGGGCGTGCGTGCCGGCGCGGTGGACGAGGCCGACGCGCCCGCGCTCCTGGCGATCGCCGCGGGCGACCCCGGCGCGGCCGCCGCCGTCTTCGCGCGCGCCCTCTCCCTGCGCGAGACGGTGTACCGCGTGTTTTCGCCGATCTGCCACGGTGCGTGCGCCGGCGAGCGGGACCTGGCGCTGCTGAACGACGAGCTGCAACTCGCGCTGCCGCACCTGCGCATCGCGCGCGAGGGCGACGGCTACGCGTGGGCGTGGGAGGGCGAGGGGCTGGACCGCGTGCTCTGGCCCGTGGCCCGCGCCGCCGCCGACCTGCTCACCAGCGGCGACCTGGTGCGGATCGGCGAGTGCGAGGGGGACCGCTGCGAATGGCTGTACATCGACACCAGCCGCAACCGCAGCCGCCGCTGGTGCGTGATGAGCGACTGCGGCAACCGCGCCAAGGCCCGCCGCCACTACCACCGCACCCGGTCCGGCTCCGAGGCGTAGGATGGGCCCGGGTGCCTCAGCCGCCGCGCCGGGAGCGGCAGTTGAAGCCGCGGTTCAACGACGACCAGGGGACCGCCTTTTCCCTCTCCTGTGCGCGTGTTTACTGCTGCCTGCCTGAGTGTCGCCGCCGGGCTTCCTCTCGCATGGCTCGCGAAGGTAGATACACCTCGACGGCGGGAACGCGGCCGACTCCGGGCAGATCCTGCGATGGCGCACCCCGCAGCCGCGCGAGCGTGCGTCCGGCCTGCAATTCCGTCGCTCCGCCCTTTGGCATCCGGTGCGCACCCGGCAGGCGGAACGCCGCATCTGTCCGCGCCGTATCGCCCATGCGGTCGCGAATAACCATCAGCCGCAGCACGGCCGCCGCGAGTTGCCCTGGAGTTGCGCCGCTCCGCAGAAGAATCACGTCACGCGGCGCGGTGGAACCGCGCCGGAGAATCACGGCGGGTACGGAATCCGGCGCCGGGAGTTGGTCCGAAAGCGCGATGGTGACTCGCACCCGCCGCGCCATCTCCTGTTGCTGCCGCAGTTGGGCTAGGGTCGGCCCCGCCTGCTGTCCGATGGCTGCCGCGCTCGACAACACAGCGGCGACGAAGGCCGCGCACGCGGCCAGAAGCGTCTTAGGCATATGCAAGTTTAGCTCGTTGTGGGTGGACAAGAGGCAACGGAGCACTCATCCGCAAACGATGGCATAGCCCTGCCAATACGTTCGCCAGCCATTCCCATCGTTGATTTCGATGGTTACCCAATCGGTGACGCAGCTCCCACTTCCGCCGCCTCCTCCTCCCCCTGTTCCGCCGCCGCCGCTGGACCCGCCACAGCTTCCCGATGAGTAGGCGGGGTCGCCGGGGTCGTAGATCAATTGCGCATCGTACGCCGGACACTGAGTCGGCGGCGGGAAATACTTCCGGGCTGCTTCATCGGCGAGGCACTGAGCGTATCGCGCCATGCAGCCCGCATAGCAGACCGCACGCGCTCTACGCGTGCCTAGCCGGCGACAGCCTGCCACGCAGCGGTTGTAGAGAACCTCGCAGTTACCAGCTTCCAACTCCGCGCCAGTCGACGGATCGAGAACCGCCAGAGGCGCGGAGTAACTGAGGTCGCCCTTCGTCAGGCTGTCGGCGGCGGCAACCGAATCCGGGTTCTGCACGCGCTGCTCGTCGGCGCCGCTCCAGAACGGATCGGCAATGCTGGACGGCACCACGAAGTTCGGGCACGTGTCGCCGCTGGACGTGAGAACGCCCGACGTGGGGTAGTCATCATCGAAGTACGTCATTGTCGCCGATGGCTTCTCAGGCGCGGTCGCCCGCACTGGACGCGATGGGTCCGCGCATGCCGCAGCAGCGATCAGTAATGCTAAGATTGTCGGTAGGTGAGATTGACGCAGGAAATGTCTCATTGTCGCCCTCCCGGTGAATGGTCGAACGCAAGCGCAACCGAAGTGGTAGCGCCGTTTGAGGCCTTCGTTCCTTAGCCTAGCTCTCGTCGCCGCTGGGCGAGTTGAACCCAAGATCCCGGTCGCCCAACCACGTGAGCACCCCGGCGCGGCCAACGGCGCTCAAACGTGCCGCCAGCCCTTGCAGTGCGAGTTGCAGGGCTTGGAGCGAGTCCTCACCGAACGCGTGGAACTCGTCGCTCATCACGGGAGCACCTTCGATCAACGTCGCGCAACGCCAAAAATCCTCCACTTGTTCCGGCGCTCCGATGCGAGCGAACACTTTTCGCGGCTCCCCCGGTTCCTCTTCGCGCAACTCAAACTCCCGCTCAGCGATCCAGTGTGTTTCACTCACCGGAGTATTCTCCCATTGGTGGACTTTCACCTGTGCCTGTCGCGAGAATACTGTTCTGACCAGGTGCGAAAGGCAATGGGTCGAAAGGTGCGCCCGCGCCGTCACATCCGGGCAAAGGCCACTTCTGCCGGTATGAGACGCCCCGATGGTCCTCGGCTACGCCCTCCAGTCACGCGAAGCGTAGTCGACCGCCTCCATGTGGACTGGTATCACACGGAGCAGCGGAGAACTGCGTGGGATCTGCAGTTCTCCGCTGCTCCGTGGCCGTGTGACCCACCTGCTGAGTCGGTACGACGATCGAGTTTTCCGGAGCGGTATTACGTGATCGGCTCGGCAAGGACGCCGAAGGAGACGGGAGGCTGGTCGAGCGGGCCGGCCAGCCAGATCCGGCCGCCGATCATCCCGCGCAGCGCATCGGGGAGGTGGGCGACGGGGAGCGCGCGGCCGTCGCGGGTCACCAGCACGTAGCCGCCGTTCCGCCGGTCCAGCACGCCATCGACCGCGGGGACGCCGTTGGAGGCGCGGACGTTCACTTCCCGCACGCCGAAGGGGGAGCCGGCCGCCGCGCCCCCCACGCCACGAAGCATCACCTCCAGGCCGGCGACGCGGCGCAGCAGCGGGCGCTCGCCCTCGAGCCGCACCGTGGCGCCGAACGGGGTCTGCAGCACGAACAGGGTGGCCGGCTCGGAGCCGGTCTCGCGGACGGTGCCACGCAGGGTGTCGGCGCGCTGCTCCATCGCCGCGTCCACGGCCGGGGCGCTGGACGAGCCCGGGGGCGGGGCGGGCGCACCCGGCGCGCACGCCCACCCCGCCAGCAGCCCCACCCCGGCCAGCCGCATCACTGCAGCCGCGCGATGGCGACGCGCAGGTCCGACGACGGGGCGCCGCCGCCGGTGGACTGCAGCTTCAGCAGCTGCGCCGCGCTCTGCGTCCCCGACAGCAGGTAGTACTTCACGCTCCCGCCGCTCAGGCTGCCCACGGTGAGCGGCGCGAAGCTCCCGAAGGCCACGCTGGTGGGCACCAGCGGGTAGGCCAGCGGGAAGCTGCCCCCGAAGTCGGTGTGCAGCCCGGCGAAGATGTTGGTGAAGTTCCAGGTGGGCATCTGGATGTCGGCGCTGGGGGTGGCCAGCCCCGGATAGTCGTCGGCGTACAGCGCCAGCGCCCAGCCGCCCAGCAGCTGCTCCTTCGACACGCCGGCTCGCGCCGCCAGGTTGGTGATCCCCGACGTGTTCGACTGCGTGAGCGCGGTGAGGAACGCCGCGTCCGACGCGCCGTAGCGGTCGATGGCGTAGCGGGTGAGCGACCACGAGGTGGCGTAGAAGCTCGAGCCGCTGTCGAAGGAGGTGCGGCCGAAGGGCGAGTGGTCGGTGGGGCTCGCCATGAAGGTGTACAGCGTCTGGAAGTGCCGCTGCATGTTCAGCGACGGGCGGCGCGGGTTGGTGTTGCACGCCGGCGTCGTCTGGCGCACGTCGCAGTACAGGCTCCCCGGGCTGCCGGCGCTGCCGTAGCCGGTGTTCGCCTTCCAGGCCACGTTGTAGATGGCATCCCGCGCCCACATCTCCTCGGAGTGCCGCGCCAGCCCTTCTTCCAGCCAGCTTTCCTCGAAGAAGTTGTAGCCGTTGGCCACGTGCGCCACGTAGCTGGCCAGGTGCTTGGTCTCGTGGATGAAGGTGGCGCGGATGCTCCAGTACCAGTAGTCGGGGTTCAAGGTGCCGTAGCCGGTGCCCGTGACGGTGGGCTGGTAGGCGTAGAACACCTCGCCGAAGTTGCTGCTGGTGTTGGTGTTGGTGGTCCCCTGGTCGTTGGGGAAGAGGTCGCAGCTCACCACGAACCCGGCCACGCCGGCGAAGTTGGTGTTGATCACCGGCGTGAAGAGCGCCGTCACCGCCCCGTCGTTGTCGGTCTGCGCGTCGCGGCGCAGCGGGTCGCCGAAGTAGTTGCGGATCACCGGCTCCATGTCGGCGTTGAACTGGTCGCCGATCTTCTGGTAGTAGCTGGCCATCTGTGCGTTGGCGCCGGACTTGAGCGCCGCCGGCGTGGCGTCGTCCTCGTAGATGGCGACCTTGCCGTTGTAGTACACCCGCGTGGCCGTGACCGAGTAGTACGACGTGCAGAAGCTTCCCGTGTTGATGTTGGCCACCCGGAAGGTGCGCGTGGCGGGCGGCGTGTTCAGCGCCGCGGCGCCGCCGGCGCGGCTGGCGCGCAGGCGCTCCGCCTGGCCGAAGCGCCGGAACAGCCGCGCGTACTCGCCGCGGTTCATCTCCAGCAGGCGCAGGTGCTGCCCCTCGGCCTGCTGCTCGGCCCGCAGCGCCGCCGCGGCGCCCGGGGTGAGCGCGCCCGGCGCCGGCGCGGCCTGCACGCGCTCCGCGGCCGCGCGGGCGGAGACCAGCCCGCCCGCCTGGCCGCCCGGCGCGTCGCCCGCGAAGGCGAACGAGGTGGCGGTCTGCGGGTTGGCGTTGGTGTTGTACACCGCCACCGCGTACGCCGCCGTGCCGCCGGCCGAGGAAAGCTCGTTGCACTGCACCTGGCTGGGGTCGGTCACGATCACCGCCTGGCCCGCCGCCAGCGTGCGGACGTTCCCCTGCAGCGGGTGCGAGAAGGCGGCGCCCTTCATCCCCCCCTGCGTGACCTGCACCGGCACCGTGCCGGTGGCCGCGCAGGGGACGGTGACGGTGAGCGAGGTGGTGCCGCCGCCGGTGACGGTGGCCGCCGCGCCGCCGATGGTGACGGCGTTGCTCGCCGGCGTGGCGTTGAAGTTGACCCCGGTGAGCGTGGCCGTGCCGCCGGGCACCAGCGTGGCGGGCGAGATGGAGGTGACCTGCGGCGCGGCGCTCACGACGGCGCCCGCGGGCGTCTGCGCAGCCACGTAGAGCTGGAAGGTGAAGCTGGTCACGTCCAGCGGCACGTTCATCTGCCAGTTCTTGGAGGACGAGACCTCGCCGGTGGAAAGGATCCCGTCGCCGCCCAGCTCGCCCTGGTCGGTGCCGCCGATCTTGCCGCCGTACTGGAAGTAGTCCTGCCCGCCGGCGGTGAAGGTGGCCTGGCCGGTGGCGTTGGCCACGGTCACCTGGCTGGTGCCGGTGACGGTGGACGGCGGCGCGGCGAAGAACACCTGCACGCCGCCGTCATGGCGCGTGGCGCCGTCGGCGGTGGCCATCGCCAGCGTGGTCAGGTTCTGCACCGTCACGTCGAACGAGAGGACGTGGCTGGTGCCGTTGTAGGCCACGTTCGACGAGGTCAGGCGCACGTAGGTGCCCTGGCCGCCCAGCAGGTGCAGGTTGTCGCGCCGCCCGCTCTTCTGCCCGGCCGGCGCCGTGGCGGGCGCGGCGTCGCAGACCACGCCCGCGGGCGCCAGCTGCGCGGTGCAGCGCAGCACGGCCACGGTGCCGCGCGGAACCGGAAGGTCGTCCACGGTGCGGACCTGGTCGTTCCCGGTGCCGTCGCCGCACGCGGCCAGCACGGGGAGCCCGGCCAGGAGCGCGCGCAGGACCGCGGAGCGCGCGCGGAGGTGGATGGAAGTGCTCATCGTTGGGTTCGGGAAGGTGGGTTCGGGCGAGCGGCGCGCACGGAACGAGGCGGAGCTCCGCCGGTGAGGGGGCGGTGGCGGTGCCGGATGATCGGTGCGGGAGAGACCGGGCCGGAAGGGCGCCGGATCGGCGGCGCGGCGCGCGAGGTGCACGCCGGAAGGTCAGGAATGTCGCCGCGCCGACGCAATGGCGCAAGCTTCGCGCGGTTTCAGCCGGTTTTACGGGCGAACGGGTGCGCAAGTGCGTGAAAAAAGGTGCGCCGGAGCGTCGGGGTCTCGCGCCGTGGCCAGCCCCGCGCCGAAGCCCACGCACATACGCACTTGCGCACTCACGCACCTGTTCGTTGGATGGACGCGGCAAAACGGAATCCAGGAGCGGGAGGATCGATGGCGCGTGCGGAATGGGAGTACCGCGGCCGGTGGGCGCTGGTGACCGGCGCGTCGGCGGGGATCGGCGAGGCGTTCGCGCGCGAGCTGGCGCGGCGGGGGATGAACCTGCTGCTCGCCGCCCGCCGCGAAGACCGCCTGCGCGCGCTGGCCGAGGAGCTTTCGCGGACGCACCGGGTGCGCGCGCTGGCGCTGCGGGCCGACCTGGGCGAGCCCGGCGCCGCCACGGAGCTGTGGGCGCACGCCACCGCCGCCGGCCGCGACGTGCACCTGCTGGTGAACAACGCCGGCTTCGGGCTGAAGGGGCCCTTCACCGCGCTTCCGCTCGAGCGGCAGGGCGAGATGGTGCGCGTGAACTGCATCGCGCCGCTGGAGCTGTGCCACCTCGCGCTGCGCCACATGCGCGGGCGCGGCGGCGGGGTGGTGAACGTGGCCTCGATCGCCGGCTACCAGCCGATCCCGCTGATGGCCACCTACGCCGCCAGCAAGGCGTTCCTGGTCACCTTCAGCGAGGCGCTGCGGGAAGAGGCGCGCGAGGCCGGCGTCCGCGTGGTCACGCTGAACCCCGGCCCGGTGAAGACGGAGTTCCAGTCCGTGGCCGGCACCGAGGTGCGCGACCGGGCGCCGGGCGTTCGCACCCCGGAGCAGGTGGTGGACGCGGCGCTGCGCGGGCTGGAGGCGGGCGGCGGCACCGTCACCCCCGGCTTCGTGAACCGCGCCGCCACCGCCGCCGTCCGCATCGCCCCGCGCAGCTGGGTGCTGCGCGGCGCGAAGGCGATCATGCGCAAGCTGCGGTGACGGGCGCGGACCCGAATCGGCCCACTGCATGAACACGGAGCCACGGAAGACACGGAGACCACGGAGACCACGGAGACCACGGAGACCTGCGATGAGGTTCTCCGTGTCTTCCGTGTTCTCCGTGGCTCCGTGTCCACGCGGTTCGTGCGGCGGGGCGGCTCGACCGCATGGGGGATGATGGACAGCCGCGGCATGCATCCCCATACTGCCGCTCGATCCAGCCCGATCCACATCTCCCGAACACGCCACGCCGATGCGCCCAGCCGCCCGCCTGCTCGCCGCCGTGCTCCCGCTCGCCCCGCTGCTCTGCGCCTGCGTGCCCGCGCGCGCCGCCGGACCCGTGCGCACCCCCGCCGCCGCGCCGGCCGACACCACGCGCCTGCGCCGCACGCTGGACGACCTGCTGCGCGGCTACCCCGGCATCGCGGGGGTGAGCGTGGTGAACCTGAACAACGGCGAGCGCGTCTCCATCTGCGGCGGCGAGAAGTACCCCAGCGCATCGCTGATCAAGGTGGCGGTGCTGGTGGCGCTGCTGGACCAGGTGAACCGCGGGTCGATCGGGCTGGACGAGCGCATCCCGATGCTGCGGCGCGACCGGGTGGGCGGCTCGGGGGTGCTGCAGTACATGGACGGCGGGCTGCAGCCCACCGTGTCCGACGCGGCGTGGCTGATGATCACCATCAGCGACAACACCGCCACCAACCTGATCCTGGACCACCTGAACGTGAAGACGGTGTGGGAGAAGATGGACTCGCTGGGTCTCCCCGCCACCCGCATCCACTCCAAGACCTTCCTGCGCTCCACCTCGATCGCCGTGGACAGCTCGGTGAAGTACGGGCTGGGCGTGACCACCCCCGACGAGACGGTGCGGCTGCTGGAGCTGCTGTACCGCGGCCGCGCCGTGTCGCCCGCGATGGACTCGCTGGCCATGGAGATGCTGCGCAACAACCAGGACGCCACCAAGCTGGCCCGCTGGCTCCCCGAGGACCTGCGCTTCGCCCACAAGACCGGCGAGGTGGACCAGTCACGCAGCGACTGCGGGGTGATGTACGGCCCCGACGCACCCGTGGCCGTGTGCGTGATGACCCGCCAGAACACCAGCACCTCGTACGCCCCCGACAACCCCGCCAACCTGCTGATGGCGCGCATCGGCCTGGCGGTGTTCCGGCACTACAATCCTTCGGTGGCGGTGCCGGAACCGCCCCGGTAGCGAGCGTCGGCGCGCGCCCGAGGCTTTGCGGAACAGGTGCGCGAGTGCGCCAGTGCGTGAGTGCGCGGGTTCTACCGTTTTCCCCTGACGCACTCGCGCACCTCCGCACTCACGCACCCGTTCGCGGTCAGTCCCCCTCCGTCGTCTCCACCTCGTACTCGTGCCGCAGCGCGTCCACCCACGCCGGGGTGGCGGCGCTGTGGCGGGCGTACAGGCCCACCAGCGTGTCCATCAGCTCCAGCCCGGCGTGCGCGCGGCGGCGGCGCGGGATGGTGCCCAGCATCTCCTCCAGCAGGTAGCGGGCAACGGCAAGGGTGAGCGCGCCACCGCCGCGCGCCCACTCGCGAAGGTACCAGCTGCGCAGCTTGGCCAGCGTCTTCCCGTACGGGACCGCCCGGCCCGTCACCAGGTTGTAGACGCCTCCGTGGCTCATCTGCACCTCGGCCGCCACGTGCCGCACGGACGTCTGCTCCACGCGCCTGCGCAGCGCCTCGCGGAGGAACTCGATTTCGGCGTCGCGATCCAAACAGAAAACTCCCCGCCAATAGGCTCAAAACGGGCGGATTCTGTCCATTTGTGAACAATTACAAAATGGACGCAATCGGAGCCTACCTTACGGTCCCCAGCGTCTTTGTACAAGAGTGTCGGGTGTCAAATTTCGAGAAAGTGGATGCCCGCATTCAGGCAGGAACAGACTGGACGGTTTCATGCGCGCCAATCTGGCCGCTCCGCGCGTATCGTCGGGCGGCCGCCGGCGCCCGTCCCCGCCTTTCCGGCGCGGGAGCCAAGTGACGCCCCTTCCGCCGCTTAGGCGTACCGGTTCGATCGATCGTCCCGGTGGAAGGAACAACGCCGCGAGGCGGAGCATCCGTCTGGCGCTCCGCCTCGCGTCGTCATCGAATTCGCGGGAACCGAACTCTTGCGCCCCCGGCGTCAGGGCCGCGCGGCCGGCGGAGGCGGGGCGGGCGGCGGAGCGCCCGGCTGGCCCATGCGGGCGCGGATCATCTGCTCCAGCTCGGCGCGGTGCGCCTGCACGGCGCGCTGGCCCAGCTCGGCGCCCAGGGCCATCAGCCGCGGGGTGGCGCGCGCCAGCTTCTGGCCCACGTCGCTGCGGTAGAAGTCGGTCATCTCCCGCAGCTCGTCTTCGGTGAAGCTGCTGGCGTAGATGTCCACGTACTGCTCGCGCAACGCCTCCCAGCTCACGAAGCGGCGCGCGAACTCGCGCATCACGTCCTGCACGCCCTGCAGCTCGGGCGCGGCGCGGATCTGCTCGTCGAGCATCTGCCGCACCGAGGCGTCGAGCACCTCGGGGACGTGCATGGCCATCAGCAGCTCGGTGGCCGCGGCGCGCTGCCCGGCACTGGGCTGCGCGCGCGCCGGCCCCGCCCCCAGCGCCAGCACCAGCGCCGCCGCGGCGCAGAGAATCTTCTTCATCAGGCTTGCCTGGACTTCCAAGGACGACGAAACCCCACTTCGGACGGCCGATCAGATCCGGGTACTCAGCACCCAGCACCCAGCACTTCCCCTACGCTTGCTGCACGAGCCAGTCCAGCGCCTCTTCCTCGCGGTCGAAGGTCTGGATCTTCCGGCGGCTGAACAGGATCACGGCCTGGTAGGCGATGCGGTGCAGCCCGCCCATCCCCACCACGGCGCTCGCCTTCACGTACGGCTCGTTCTCGCTGGCCAGCTCCTTCATGGCCTGCAGCACCGCGGCGTTGTAGCGGGCGTCGCGCACGCTGGTCATCACCAGGAGAGACTTGGGCGGCTGCTTCTGTGCCACCTCCTTGGAGTGCTTGATGGCGGCCAGCGCCTCGTCGGGGTCGCGGAGGCCGCGGTAGTCGAAATGGAGGATGCGCTTGCCCTTGTGCTCGATGAATCGGGTCCGGTCCATGGTGGCCGTGCTCCGGCGGGGCGGGGTGTGGGAAATGGTGCGGAAGATACCGAAGAGGCGTGGAAGATTGTTCCAAGGCGGGCCAAACGCCAGACCGATGGTGCGTAGGTGCGGAGGTGCGGGGTATGGGGTACGGGGTACGCGGCGGCCTGGCGTCGGCGCGCGCGGATGCCTGGCCCGCCTACTCCACCAGCTCGGCAAGGTCGATCGGGCGGAGCGTGACCACGGCGCCGGGCTCGTGGCCGCCGAACCAGAGGTGGAGGCGGTATTCGTCGGCGCGCGTGTTGGGGATCGCCATGCCGCCTTCGCCGTCCACCGGCCACCAGGTGGTGCGATGGGTGACCACGACGTCCTGCAGCCCGCTCAGCACGGCGCGGGACACCCGTTCCACGAGCTCGCCCAGCGGTTCGTCGCCCTCGTCCTCCACGATCTGCGCGGACACGTCGTTGCCGATGAACTCGGCGGCCGCGTACACGTAGATCCAGAAGCCTGCCGCGCCCAGCGTGTACGGAGGCGGCAGGACGTCTCCCAGCCGTTCCGCGAGGGCGTGGGCCAGCTTTTCGGATGAGGGACGCATGGCATTCGCTTGCTGTCGGGGAAGCGCTATCGCCGCGAGGTCAGGCGCGTTCCGTCGCCGCGGACGTGGAGGGTAAGCAGGTGCGTCTGGTCGACCCCCGAGTAGGAGGCGACCGGGGTGTCGGACTCGTCGGACACGGTGAGGCCCGGGCGTTCGTAGCGGTCGGCCGAGACCGGCGGAAACCGCCCGTCACGTGCGCCCGTGCGATTTACGGCTCCTCCTGAAGCCGCATCAGCGCGTTCACCTCGCGCGTGATCTGGCGCTCGGCCTTTTGCAGGCCTGCATAGAACCCCGCTCCTCCCACCGCGAGGAGGATCGGAATGGCCACCACGGCCACGAGAAAGACCCGCGCCAGCCTCTGCACGGGGACCATCACTCCTGTTCGTGCCGCGTAGCGCAGCGGCTGCCAGGCGGGCGAGTTCCACCACGGCCGTGGCAGGGCAGCGAAGATTCCGATGCCGGGACAACTCAACGTGCGTTGGAGGCGTTCGTTCCGTCAAGTTAAACGCGGCCGTCCGGACCGGTTACGCGAAGCCGCTTTGCCGCTTCATCTCGTCTTGGTGGCCGGCCACGCACCAGTGGCGCCTCTCCTCAAGCCGTCTGAGGAACCGGCCTTCGCCCGCCCACTGACCGGATGTAGCAGCCGAAGTCGGGCGGCAGGGTGCGCAGGTGCGGTGGGAGCGGCACTACCGTGTCGAGGGGGGCATAGAGCGCCGCGAACAGGTGCCGCGGCAGCACGGCGCTGAATGCCAGCGCATCGTAGCCGCGAAGCAGGCCAAGGCCCAGCTTGGCCTGATCGGCCTCCGAGCCGGCCCGACTCGCCACCGCGAGGATTCTCTGCATCGCCGACATCCGGTCGGGCGAGCCCGGCTCGGCGCAGCGCAGATTCACCTCCTGGATCGCCTCGAGAGCCCAGCGGCTCATCAGCTGTGTTCGCCAGTGCGGGCCCTGGGGCACTCGGCGGACGCGGACCAGGTACTTTCGTTGCGCGGCATCCATCTGCTCCGCACACGCCAGGAACGCGGCGCAGAGTTCGTCCGTGGACGCCCCCGGCGCCAGATCCGCGAGCCCGGTCAGCGCCGGTGGCGGCGTGATCTTACGCGGCGACACGAACTTGACGGCCACGAAGGTCAAACCCAGCGCGGCGAGCGATCCCGATCCGATCGCGGCGGCACGAAGAATTTCCACGACGATCTTCCTCCACGCTGAAGGCGTACATCAGCGAGCACGGGCGTTGGTCTCCGCGTGCGCCCGCGTATCGTGCGAACTAGTGTAGTGCGTTCAAAGTCTCTTTGGCTTTCCCGACCTTGTCGAGAATGTGCTGTACGGTCGCGGTCCAGACAAAGGGCTTGGGCACACGGTTGCGGTTCTCGATATAGGCCGTGATCGCCGCGACGAGTTGGTCGACGCTGGTTACGGCGAGGCGCTTCAACTGGCGTTGGGTCAACTCGCCGAAGAAGCGCTCCACTAGGTTCAGCCAGGAGGAACTGGTCGGCACGAAATGCAGGTGCACGCGCGGGTTCTTCGCCACCCACTCTTTCACGGCGTCGTGCTTGTGGGCCGAGGCGTTGTCGAGGATGAAGTGCACCTCGAGCTCTGGATCGACCGTGGCCACCACCTTCTTGGCGAATTTCAGGAATTCCTGATGACGCTGCCGCGCCATGCATTCGCCGATGATCTCGCCGCTCGCGACGTTCAGCGCGCTGAAGAGCGTGGTGGTGCCGTGCCGCTTGTAATCGTGCGTCATGGTCCCTGCGCGCCCCTTCTTGAGCGGCAGCCCCGGTTGGGTGCGGTCCAGTGCCTGGATCTGCGTCTTCGCGTCGACCGAGAAGACGACCGCCCGCTCAGGAGGGCACAGGTACAGGCCCACCACGTCGTGCAGCTTCTCCACGAACTGCGGGTCCTTGGAGATCTTGAACGTCTCGACCCGGTGCGGCTGAAGTCCGTGCGCCTTCCAGACGCGACCGACGGTGGACGCACTCACACCCGCAACCGGCGCAAGCGTTCGGCGGCTCCAGTGCGTGCCCGTGCCCGGCGGCGGACCCTGCTGCGTCAGGCGAACGATCTCGGCTGCCTTTCGCGGATCGATCTCCTTCGGCCGACCAGGACGCGGCAGGTCTCTCAGCAGCGCCGGAACGCCATCCGCGTCGTAGCGGTCCAGCCACTTCTTCACCGTGGGCTGGGTAACCCCAACCGTGGCGCAGATATCCTCGCTCTTCTGCCCGTCTGCGGAGGCGAGCACGATGGAGGCGCGCTCAACGACGCGTTGCGGAGCAGTGCGGGAACGGACGATCCGCTCCAGGTCAGCGCGATCTCCGTCGCGCAACTCGACCTTTCGAATTGGCCTTGGCATGCTGCACAATCTAACATGCGGCACGTCAAAACCAAAGCTATTTCGGACGCATTACACTAG
>DASSME010000211.1:0-6613 GCA_035689035.1 Longimicrobium sp.
GCACACGGGGATGGAATGGCGCGTCTCCCCGCTCCGCGCGCCGGAGCTGGGCGGGGTGGCGCCGGCGCTGGTCGTCACCGCCGGCTTCGACATCCTGCGCGACGAGGGAGACGCCTACGCCGGCGCGCTGAAGGCGGCGGGGACGCGGACGGAGCACGTGCGCTTCCCCTCGCTGGGCCACGGCTTCATCCACATGACCACCGTCACCCCCGCCGCCCGGGCCGCCATGGTCCGCATCGCCCACGACTGGCGCGCTCTGCTGGACAGCCTCGGCCGGTGACGGTATCCCGGATAGCGGGGGAGGTAGAATCCTCCGTCTGATACACCATCCGCCCGGATGCCTGCCGCTCCGGTAAAACCGGACGCCGTCATCCCGAGGCCGGGCCGCGCATCCGCGGCATTGTATCGTCTTGCAGGCCGAAGGATCTATCGCCGGAGCTCGGAACCGAACGTTCGACGCGCAAGGCAGACCCCGTCGGGCACAACTCTGCACTGTCGCTGCTCCGCGTTCACCGCCGTTCAACCCATCCAACCAACCACACGAGAACAGACATGGCGGCGGATCCCATCTCCGGAAAGGTGGTTCTGGTCACCGGCCCCGCCCGCGGCATCGGCGAAGAGACGGCGCGGCAGCTGGCGGCCCGCGGCGCGCGATTGTCGCTGGTGGGAATGGAGCCCGCGCGGCTCGAGGCGCTCGCGGCGGAGCTGGGCCCCGGCCACGCCTGGTTCGAGTGCGACGTGACCGACCAGGCGGCGCTCGACCGCGCCGTCGCGGGCACCGTCCGGCACTTCGGCGGGATCGACGTGGTGATCGCGAACGCGGGGATCGCCAGCAACGGCACCGTGGCGGTGACGCCGGCGGACGCGCTGGTCCGCGTGCTGGAGGTGAACCTGATCGGACTGGTGCGGACGGTGAGCGCCACGCTCCCGCACGTCACCGAGCGGCGCGGCTACTTCCTGCTGGTCTCGTCCGCCTCGGCGCTGGCGCCGTTGCCGGGGATGAGCACCTACGCGGCCAGCAAGATCGGCGTGGAGCACTTCGGCGCGGTGCTGCGGCTGGAGGTGGCGCACAAGGGCGTGGCCGTCGGCGTGGCCCACCCCGCGTGGATCGACACCGACCTGGTGCGCGACACCCGCCGCGACCTGAAGAGCTTCGAGCGCACGCTGGGCAAGCTCCCCGGTCCGTTCGGCACCGTCACCACGGTGCAGGAGTGCGCCGCCGCCTTCGTGGACGGGATCGCGAAGCGGCGGCGGAAGATCTACGTGCCGCGCTCGCTGGCCCCGCTCGCCGGCATCCGCCAGATCTTCTGGAGCAGCCTGAGCGACCGCGCCATGGCCCGGCAGCTCGCCCGCCGCGTCCCCGAGATGGAGGCCGAGGTGCGCGCGCTGGGCCGCTCGTTCGGCGAGCACAGCGTGGGCCCCCAGGTCGGCACCGAGACATCGCACCAGAACGCCACCGCGAACGCAGATGGAGCGTAAAAGCGGCCCGTGCCGCTCCCTTGGGTCCCGCCTAACCGATAACGCTGGACGGGACAATGATTTGCGGAGCGGGCGGATGGCGTAAATAGCCACAAATGAAGAACTTGGACACTTCTGGAAGCTCTTGACATCACGTCGCCGCGGCACGAACGTTCCAGGCGGAAGGGGGATGTTCACAGGGGTGACTACCCAGGAGCCCGATCGATGGAGACGACGCTCACGGAAGAGGAACTACGGCTTCTCGACACGGATGATCCGGAGGAGCGGGCGTTCCTGGAGAAGCTGAAGGCTAACGGAGTCCGGCTCGGACGGCAGGGGCTGAATCGGCCAAGAGTGATCGGCAGACAGCGTCCGATGTGGCTCGCGTTCATCGTTCGTATCCTGCGGAAACTTCATGTCATCGACGACTAGCGGGGTTTTCTGGGATGCGAGCGCGCTGGTGAAGGGTTACGCACAGGAGGAGGGCACTCCGAACGTAAAGAGCGCTTTCGCTCTTCCGGACATTCGGGAGTTCGTAACCGAGTTCGTTGCCCTGGAGGTGATCACGGCCCTGGGAAAGAAGTATCGAACGGGCCAGATCACGAAGAAGGTGTATCGCAATGGGCTCGACGAATTTCGCCACGATTTCGACAACGAGTTCGACGTTCTCGAACTGGAGCGGCGGACGCGAGAGCATTCACTCCGACTCGCCGAGAAGTACCAGAAACTGGGCACTAGCGCGCTGGACATCCTGCACTTGGCGAGCGCCCGGCAAGCAGCGGCATTATGCCATCCTCGCCCGCTCGTAGTGCTCTGCGCCGACAAGCCACTGATCGAGGCCGCGCGTGCGGAGGGGCTCGGCGTCTACAACCCCGAAACGCACCCGCACGCCGCGCTGCGCACCGCGTTGAGCCTGCGCTCGTAGCAGGCCACGCCACGGGCCGAAGGCGTGCTCGGCAGTCCCGCCACACATCCGCCCTCGCGTTCCGGCGCACCTCTTCTCCCCCGCGAGGCGCGACACCTCCGGCAGGCCGCAAATCGTTCCCTCATTAGGATTTGCGCGGGCGCTCTTTCGTCAGGGAACAGGCGGCGGTAGGTTGCTGTACCTCCAAGGTGTCTCCACCGGCCCCATCCGCACCCGTACACTCCGTGCCATTGCCGCCCGTGCGGCGCACTCCGTGCAGGCGGGCAGCCGGCCATTTGTAGCGATCTCTAACGAATTCGCGGAAGCAGTCCGCCAGCCCGATATGAGCACCTCGATCCTGGATGCCGGGCGCCTGTCCACGCGCGTGGACGCGCTCAAGCAGCGCATCGCCGACCACGTCACCTTCACGCTGGCCCGCGACCGCGCGAGCGCCACCGACCGCGACGTGTACTTCGCCGCCGCGTTCGCCGTGCGCGACCGCCTGGCCGAGAAGTGGGCCGCCACCCAGGCGCGCTACCACCGGCAGGACGCCAAGCGCGTCTACTACCTCTCGCTCGAGTTCCTGATCGGCCGCACGCTGGGGAACGCGCTGATCAACCTGGGGCTCGACGACGCCACGGCCGAGGCGCTCGAAGAGCTGGGGTACGACCTGGAAGAGCTCGAGACGATGGAGCCCGACGCAGGCCTGGGGAACGGCGGCCTGGGGCGCCTGGCCGCCTGCTACCTGGACAGCATGGCCACGCTCGGCATCCCCGCCTACGGCTACGGGATCCGCTACGAGCACGGGATCTTCAGGCAGGACGTGGTGGACGGGCGCCAGGTGGAGCGCCCCGACAACTGGCTGCGCGACGAGAACCCGTGGGAGATCGCCCGCCCCGACCGCACCTACCGCGTGAAGTTCTACGGCCGCGTGAACAGCCGCGTGGAGGGCGGGCGCGTGCACTACGAGTGGGTCGACACCAGCGACGTCCTGGCGATGGCCTACGACGTCCCGGTTCCCGGCTACTGCAACAACACGGTCAACACGCTCAGGCTGTGGGGCGCCAAGGCCACCGAGGAGTTCGACCTGGAAGACTTCATCCGCGGCAACTACATCGCCGCGGTCGAGGCCAAGGCCAACAGCGAGACCATCAGCAAGGTGCTGTACCCGCCCGACGACACCGGGGCGGGGAAGGAACTGCGCCTCAAGCAGCAGTACTTCTTCGTCAGCGCCACCCTGCAGGACGTGGTGGAGCGCTACCTCTCCGAACGCCGCACCTTCGCCGACTTCACCGACAAGGTGCAGGTGCAGCTGAACGACACCCATCCCGCCGTCGCCATCCCCGAGCTGATGCGGCTGCTGATGGACGACCATGGGATGGAGTGGGACGCCGCCTTCGAGATCGCGCGCGACACCTTCGCCTACACCAACCACACGGTGCTCCCCGAGGCGCTGGAGACCTGGGGGCTCGACCTGTTCAGCCGGCTCCTCCCGCGCCACCTGGAGATCGTGCAGGAGATCGACCGCCGCTTCCGCGCCCGGGTGCGCGAGAAGTACCCCGACCAGCCGCACCGCGAGGAGCGGATGGCCATCCTTTCCGGCGGCACCATCCGGATGGCGAACCTGGCGATCGTGGGGAGCCACCACACCAACGGCGTGGCGGCGCTGCACACCGAGATCCTGAAGAAGGACATCTTCCGCGAATTCGCCGAGATGCTCCCCGACCGCTTCACCTCGGTCACCAACGGGGTCACCCAGCGGCGGTGGATGCTGAAGGCCAACCCCGGCCTCAGCCAGCTGATCGACGAGGCGGTCGGCAACGACTGGCACGTGGAGCTCGAGACCATCGCCGCGCTCGAGTCGCACGCCGCCGACGCGGCGTTCCGCGAGCGCTGGCGGGTGGTGAAGGCGCGCAACAAGCAGCGCCTGGCCGAGATGGTGAAGGCCGAGGCGGGCGTGCGCATCGACCCGGCGATGCTGGTGGACGTGCACGTCAAGCGCATGCACGAGTACAAGCGCCAGCTGCTGAACGCGCTGCGGGTGATCGACAGCTACCTGGAACTGCGCGACGCGGCCGCCCCCGACGTGGTGCCGCGCGCGGTGCTCTTCGGCGGCAAGGCGGCGCCCACCTATTGGACGGCCAAGCTGATCATCGAGCTGATCAACGGCGTGGCCACGGTGGTGAACGCCGACGAAAAGGTGAGCAAGCTGCTGAAGGTCGCCTTCATCCCCGACTACCGCGTCAGCGTGGCCGAGCGGATCTTTCCCGGCAGCGACCTGTCGGAGCAGATCTCCACCGCGGGCTTCGAGGCCAGCGGCACCGGCAACATGAAGTTCGCGCTGAACGGGGCGCTCACCATCGGCACCCTGGACGGCGCCAACGTGGAGATCGCCGACTTCGTGGGCCGCGAGAACATCTTCATCTTCGGGCTCACGGCCGACGAGGTGGAGCAGCGCAGGCACGAGGGGTACAACCCGCGCGCCGAGTACGAGCGCAGCCCGCGCCTCAAGCGCGTGGTCGACTTCGTGGCCAGCGGCATGCTCTCGCCCGACCAGCCGGGGAAGTTCCGCCCGCTGATCGAGGGGCTGCTGCACCACGACCCCTTCTTCGTGCTGGCCGACTTCGACGCCTATCTGGCCGCGCAGGCCGAGGTGGACGCCGCCTATCGCGACCCCGAGGCGTGGACCACGAGCGCGATCCTGAACGTGGCGCGCTGCGGCTTCTTCAGCAGCGACCGCAGCGTGCGCGAGTACGCCGAGCGCATCTGGAACATCCCCGTCCCCGCGCGCGACTGACGGATTTCCCTCGTGCGGGGGGAAGGGATCGAGGTTCGGCGGCTGGAGATGAAGGGCGGGATGGGGGCGTGTCCCTCCGTTGCGCTCCGGGCCGGGCTGCGCGCTGCGTAGGGCACGATACCGCCGTGCCCAACGCAGCCGGGCCCCCGGCGGACTCGCTCCGCCGGGGGCCCCGCCGCATCCAGGCGGCCACCGTCGCGCCCGCCCCGCCGGGTTCCCGGCCCTCCGGGCGCGCATCCCTCACGCAAGGGCGAATCCCGGCGGCGGGGGCGGCGGGGTGAAACCCGCCGCTGGAACATCGAAAAGTCCGCCTTCGCGGACTCCCACTCCAGCATCCGCGCGGATCCCGTTTCCGCCCCGCCGAAGTTTCCCCCTCCCCCGCGAAGCGCGGGGAGGGGCGGGGAAGGGGCCCGCCGCGGCCACGCCGACGCCGGCATTACCGAGCAAGCGCATCGGCCGCGCCCTCGCACCCCCAGCACCCAGCACCCAGCACCCAGCACCCAGCGCCATCGGTTCCCGCCCTTCCACCCTCGCCACACCCGCTGTATCTTCCATCGCCGTCCGGCTTTCCGGACGCGCGTCGACACCACCGGCGGCACCCCACCACGCCGCGATCCAACCGCTCTCCCGTCTCACCCCTCTCTCCGAGGCCCGTCCCGATGAGCGAAATCCAGTTCAGCGACAACTACAACGACCTCTCCACCGACAACGGCTTCCAGTTCGAATTCTACTGCGAGCACTGCCACGAGGCGTGGCGCTCGCCGTTCGACCGCTACGCCACGGGGACGGCGGAAAGCATCCTGGGCGCCGCCGAGGGGCTCTTCGGCGGGATCTTCGGCACGGCGCGCAACGCGGTGAGCAACCTGCGCGGCGCCGGCTGGAGCAAGGCCAAGGACGACGCGCTGCGCAAGGCGGTGGGGCAGGCGCGCGAGCACTTCCACCGCTGCGCCCGCTGCGCCAACCACTACTGCGACAACTGCTGGAACGAGGACGAGGGCGTGTGCACCGTCTGCGTGCCGCGGCTCGACGCGGAGCTCTCGGCCATCCGCCGCGAGGCCAAGCTGAGCCGCGCCCGCGAAGAGGCCTACGCGCAGGCCACGGTGAGCAAGGAGGACCTGACCGACCGCGTGGTGAGCTGCCGCGACTGCGGCGCGCCCGTGGGGAAGGCCAAGTTCTGCCCGGAGTGCGGAGTCCCCGTCTCGCTCACCCGCAACTGCGGCAGCTGCGAGGCCGAGATCCCCACCTCGGCCAAGTTCTGCCCGGAGTGCGGGGCCCGGGGGTAACGAGAGGGAGGCGGTCTCCTGGTGGGGCGAAATGAATTCGTTCTCATCCGGAAATTCGGATGATGGGATGGCGGCAATAAAAGACGACGCATCCGGTGGTGCGGGGGCCGCGAAACAAGAGTAGGTTGGAAATGTGCGAAGTTTCCACCCTCTTGCCCGGGGACGCAGCCG
>DASSME010000212.1:0-3120 GCA_035689035.1 Longimicrobium sp.
CGGCCCCACGGCGAGGGCTGCGTGGAGCCGTTCTCGGTGCGCACGGTGGCGGTGTAGATGCCGCCGCCCCTGGGCGCCACCGAGGCGCTGTCCACCGACCAGCGTCCCTCGTCGCTTTCGGCGAGCACGATCCAGCCCGGCGGCAGCGCGCCGAAACGGCGCGTCTGTGCCGGCCGCGCCACGGTCGCCGGGCCACGCCCGCGCGCGCGGCACACGCCGTCCAGCGCGCGCGACTCCTCGCTACCGGCCGTGGCGGCGTGCCAGGGGAGCCCGGCGGAGGAGTCGGTCCGCTGCCGCCGGCCCGCCAGCAGCGGGGTGCGGCTGTACAGGCGCGTGCGCCCGCCGCCGCAGTCGAAGTCCATCGCGTACTCGATCGCGTCGTAGCGCTCGCCCGCGCCGGCGCGAGGCTCGGCGTAGTCCACGCGGTAGCGGGCGCGCAGGTAGCCGCCGGTGAGCGCGGAGATCGACGAGGTGTCGATCGCCACCCGCATCGCCGCGAGCTGGGCCACGGTGGTGTAGCCGGCCGGCAGGTCCGCGAGCCCCGGCCCGCTCCCGTCGGCCGCGGCCTCGTCGAGCCAGCCGGGGCCGGTGTAGCCCGTCTGCACCACGCGGGCGCCGTCGTCGTAGCTGCGCAGCACCACGGTCACCGAGGTGAGGCCCCTCTCCCAGCGGACGGCGTCGGGCCGCCGGTCCACGGGCTGCCCCAGCCGGGCCTGCAGCGAATCGGCCAATTGGCGAAACCGTCCCTCGGCGCGCGGCCCGCGGGCGGGGTCGCCCACGATGAAGCCCACCGCGTGCTCCACGCCGCGGAACATGGCGTACACGTACGCGCTGTCGGGCCGCACGAACGTGCGCCGGCCGTCCTGGATGCCGCGGTAGGTGAACCCCTGCGCCTCGAGCCGCGCGCGCACCGTGTCGGGCGGCGCGGTCCACGGGATCTGCTGGAACACGATCTCCTGCGCATGCGCGGCGGATACACCCGCGAGCGCGGCGAGGGCAAGCAGCGGTGACAGGAAGCGCTTCATGAAGATCGGATGGTGCGGAGGGAGACGTGGAACCGCGCAAGGGCAGGTCGGAAAAACATACGTTCGCGCCCCGGCTCGGCCAAGATCGCGGGCCGGGAGAAAGAATTCCCTTTCAATCGCCTGGATATCGTCGCCTGATGAACCGGATACCCGGAGGTCTCTTCCCGGGTGTCATCCCCCGCCCCGCCGCAGCCCGCGGCCGGCGCGCGCGCCGGTGATGCGGCCGCCGCGGATCGCGGGGACGCCGTTCACGATCACGTGCTGGATGCCGACGGCGGTCTGCACCGGGTTCACGAAGGTCGCGCGGTCGCAGACGGTGTTCGGGTCGAAGATGGTGAGGTCGGCGTACATCCCGGCCTTGATCACACCGCGGTCGGCCAGCCCCACCCGCGCGGACGGGAGCGCGGTGAACTTGCGGATGGCGTCTTCGAGCGTGATCACCCGCCGCTCGCGCACGTAGTGGCAAAGGATGCGCGGGAACGACCCGTACGCGCGCGGATGCGGGTGCTCCACCACCGTGCTGTCCGCCCGCCGCGCGCCCGCGTCGATCCCCACGCTCACCCACGGCTGGCGCATGGCGTACTCGATGTCCTCCTCGCTCATCGAGAAGTAGATGGCGCTGGTGCGGGCGCGGTCGGCCAGGATCAGGTCGAAGAGCGCCTCCACCACGGGCTGCCCGCGCGCCGCGGCCACCTCGCTCAGCCGCATCCCCTGGTAGCGACGCAGGCTGTCCTCGGCGATCCCGGCGAGCATCACCCCGCTGGGCCCGCCGGCGCTGGCGCCGATGTTCTCGCCCCCGCCGCCGGTGAGCTCGGCGGCGATGCGCGCGCGGGTGGCGGGGTCGCGCAGGCGCGCCAGCATGGCCTGGGTGCCGCCCGCGTGCGCCCAGTTGGGAAGGATGGCGTCCAGGTCGGTGCCCGACGCGGGGTACGGGTACTGGTCGGCCATCACGTCCACGCCGCGGGCGCGCGCCGCCTGGATCGCCGCGACGGCCTGCGTCATCTTCCCCCAGTTGGCCTTGCCGCTGGCCTTGATGTGGTGGACCTCCACCCACGTCCCCGCCGCCTCGCCGATGTGGATCGCCTCGTCGATCGCCTCCACCAGGCGGCTCCCCTCGCTGCGGATGTGGCTGGCGTAGCCGCCGCCGTACTGCCCCGCCACCTTCGCCAGCTCCACGATCTCGTCGGTGGGCGTGAAGCTCGCCGGGCTGTACGCCATCCCCGTGGAGAGCCCCATCGCGCCCTGCCGCATCGCGTCCGCCACCAGGCCGCGCATCTGCTGCAGCTCCTGGGGCGTGGCGCGGCGGTCCTCGTCGCCCATCACGTAGCGGCGCACGGACCCGAGGGTGACGAAGGTGGCCAGGTTGATGGCCGGCCGCGTGCTGTCCAGCTTCGCGAAGTAGCCGTCCAGGTCGCGCCAGGTCACCAGCGCCCGCACGCTGTCGGACAGCTCGGCCAGGGTGCGGTCGTTCACGGGGACGACGGAGGTGACCTCGCCGGTGATCTCGGTGGTGATCCCCTGGGTGATCTTGCTTGCGGCCTGCGGGTTGGTGAGCAGCGGATACTCGGAGTGGCCGAGCATGTCGATGAACCCCGGCGCCACGATCAGCCCCGTGGCGTCGATGGTGTCGCGCGCCCGCGCCCCCGTGAGCACGCCGACGGCCGCGATGCGGTCGCCGCGGATCGCCACGTCGCCGCGCACCCACGGGCTTCCCGTCCCGTCGATGATCCTCCCGCCGCGGATCAGCAGGTCGTACACGCCGTCCGGGACGCGCCCCGGCGCCAGGGACTCGTTCGCGGCGGCCGACGGAGCCGGCGCGGCGGGGAGCGAGTCGGCGGGCGTCCGCGGCCCCGGCGCGCACGCGGCGGCGAGCGCGGCCAAGCCCAGCGCGGCGGTACGGAAGAGGGCGGTGGATCGGGAGATCGGCATCGCGCGTGTGCGTCGTGAGGAGGAAAGGATCGGGCCGCGGCCGCGTTCGCCGGCCGATTTCGCGGCGATCACGGCTCGAAGCCCGCCCGCGCTGCGAGCGGCGCGAGGAACCGTGACACTCGCCGGGGGAAGGGCAGATTCACCACACCCGCCGGTGCGCGCAAGG
>DASSME010000213.1:0-6368 GCA_035689035.1 Longimicrobium sp.
TCGGACGATCGAGCCGGCGCCCTTCTCTCTTTCCCGGTCCGCCTGGATGCTTGCCGCCATGATGAAACGGACGATGTCATCCCGCGTCCGCAATCGCGCTGCGCGCCACCATGGAAGACAAAAGTCGAAGACAGGCTCTCAAGCTGTTCGTCCTTCTATTCTCAGATCCAGTAGAAGATGCCCCACGTGGGGGGCCGGGGGATGAGGGTCCGTCACCGCGACGGGTGCGGGGGCTCGCCCGGCGTGCCGATCGCGGCGGGGAGGAGCGCGTCCACCACGCCGCCGCGGGTCTCCCACGCGTCGAACACCTCGGCGTAGCGAAGGCCGTGCGGCTCGGCGCTGGCGCGGAGCCGCCGGTCCAGCCACTCCGGGTGGCCGAATCCGATCCGCTCGTAGTAGAAGCGCGCCAGCTCGTGGATCTTCTCCACGTGCGGCTCCACGTCCACCACCACGGCGGGGAGCTGCGAGTACGCGCCGCGGAAGGTGAACACCGGCGCGTCGCCGCGGTGGGGCGGGGCGGGGTGCACCACCTTGGCCAGCCGCGCCAGCGTCACCGCGTCGCGAAAGATCTTGCCGCACGCCTGGTGGTCGGGGTGGCGCATGCCGCGGCCCCACGCGTCGCCCCAGGTGATCACGCCGTCGGGCTGGATCTCGGCGATCAGCGCGGCCACGCGGCGGGCGGCCTCGGGCGTGGCCTCCACCTCCGTGTCGCGGAAGTCCATGAAGCGCGTCTCGCACCCCAGGATCTCGCCGGCGATGCGCCCGTGCTCCTCGCGGATGCGCGACACCTCGTCCTCGCTCACCGGGCCGAACGCCTGCGTCATCTCCCCCTTCGTCAGCCACACCACCACCACGCGGTCGCCCCGCGCCACCTGCGCGCGGATCGACCCGGCCGCCCCCACCTCGTCGTCGGGGTGCGCCATCCCCACCAGCAGCGTTCGTCCAGCCATCGGCACCTTTCGCCTCGATCGATTCCAGACCCGCTCCAGCCGTGCTTCATCACCCGGACGGCGCCCGCACGGGCAAGCGCCGCGCCGCCGCGCGCCTCACGTCTCCACGGCCACCGTGCGCACGCCCGCCAGGTTGCCGTGCCCGTCGTCGCCCACCGCGTAGGTGTCGATCTCGATGCGGCCGACGCGAAAGACGCGCACGTCGCGCAGCCGGGCCTTGAGCAGCTTCTTCAGCGCCTCGTAGCGCGGCCGGATCTCGATGGCGCGCGTGTCGAGCGGGTCCACCGTCTCGATGTGCGGCTTGAACATGCGGTCCAGCGTCCGCTCCTCGACCGGGGCCCCCGCCGCCGCGCCGATCCGCCGCGCGAACTCGTCCGCGCCGTACGGCCACCCCGCCGCGCCCCCGGCGAGCGCGAACCACTCGAACGGGCGGTCGCTCTCGCTGGTGTACACCAGCCCCTCGGCCGCCGCTTCGATCTCCGTCCTCGGCTCACTCATCGGTTCTCCTCGGATCATCCATCAGAACGCGGAGCCGCCGCCTCGAGCCCACACCGGGCATCCGCAGGCCCGCGCCGGCGGTCTGCCTCACCCTCTTCTCCTGCAGTTGAGGGAGGATGAGGGTCCGCCGCTGCAAGCGAACGGCGGAACGCCCATGCGGCAAGGGCTGGAGCGCGACTTGCGCCCGCGCCGCGCGTCGGCGACGGACGATCGAGCGAATCGGCGGACCAACGGAGGACGGGTGGCGGACGAGGGTGCGCGCCGGCAGTCGGCGCTGCGGGTGCTGGGGCGGCGGAACTTCCTTCCGTACTTCATCGGGAACCTGCTCAGCAATTGCGGCACGTGGTTCCAGAACATCGCGCAGTCGCTGCTGATCTACAGGCTCACCGGGTCGGCGTTCATGGTGGGCGTGGTCAACTTCGCGCAGTTCGCCGGCGTGGTGCTGCTGGCCCCGTGGACCGGCTCCGCGGCGGACCGCTACGACCGCAAGCGCCTGATCGTCCTCACGCAGGTCGGGTCGATGCTGGTGGTCGGCGCCCTGGCCGTCCTCGCCGCCACGGGCGCGGACACGGTCCCCGTGGTGCTGGCGCTGGCGCTGCTGCTGGGGCTGATCACCGCGTTCGTCACCCCCGCGCTGCAAGCCATCCTCCCGTCGCTGGTCAGCCGCGAGGACATGGGCGCGGCGATCGCCATGAACTCGGTCACCTTCAACCTGTCGCGGGCGGTGGGGCCCGTGCTCGGCGCGCTGATCGTGGCCCGGCTGGGGATCGCGTGGGCCTTCGCGCTCAACGCCGGCTCGTACGCGGCGCTGGTGATCGGCATCCTGCTGGTGCACCCGCGCGCGCAGCCGCCGCGCCCCGCCCGCCGCCCCCGCCTGCGCGAGTCGCTGCGCCTGGTGCGCGACGACCGCGAGCTGGCGCTCCTCCTCGCGGCGGTCGCGGCCGTCTCCATCACCATGGACCCGGTGAACACGCTGGGGCCGGTCTTCGCCACGCAGCTCTTCCACCGGCCCGACACGGTGGCGGGCGTGCTGATCGGGGCGTTCGGCGCGGGCGCGGTGGTGGCGTCGTTCTTCCCCGCCGCGCACCCCGGCACGCCGCTCTCGCGCGTCGGCGTGCTGATCGCGGTTATGGCGGCCGGGATGGCGGCGTTCGCGTTCGCGCCGGGGTTCGGCGTCGCGCTGGGCGTGCTGGCGGTGGCGGGCTTCGGCTACCTCAGCGGCCAGACGCGCGCCACCGCGCTCCTGCAGTTTCGCGTGGGTGACGAGCAGCGCGGCCGGATCATGGCGTTGTGGAGCGTGGCGTTCCTCGGCTCGCGCCCCATCGCCAGCCTGCTGGACGGCGCGCTGGCCACCTGGCTGGGCCCGCGCGTCACCACCCTCGCCATGACCCTCCCCGCCGTCGCCGCCGCCACCGCGCTGATCCTGCACGGCGATGGACGGCGGAAGCGCCCCGAAGAGACGCCCCCGCGGGAGTAGGCGCCCCGCCCTCACCCTGGCTTCCTGGCGCGACCGCGTCGCGTCCAGAAAGCCTGTCCCTCTCCCGAACTGCAGGAGAGGGACCCGGGGGCGCTTCGCGCGGCTACTTCATCTCGGGCCGAAGGGCAGTGCTCCATGGCGGTTTTCGAGAGGAGGATGGGGAGAGGGCCTACCGCCGCCACGCCGGCACTGCTTCCGCGAGCCGCCCCTCTCCTTGCGCCACTGCCAGTAGTCCGCGAACGGCGGACTTCGTGTCGTCGTTGCCGCGAATTCCTTCGCCCCGCGTGCGTCGATCTCTCGTGAAGCGGGTTCCATCCACCCCCACCCCGCCGCACCTCGCCGCGCGTCCCCGTCATCTCGCTGCACAACCGTAAAATGCGCCCGCCCCGCTCGTTATACTGGCGACGACGCGGAAGACGCCTCACGGCGCACATCGACAGGAATCACGGACGACATCCGGGGGACCGGCAATGAAGAAGGCAGTGATCGCGGTGCTGGCGGTGACCGCGTCGGGCGCGTGCGAGCTGAAGGCGCAGGGCCGCCCGGCCGCCGCCGATGCTCCGACGCAGCGCGCCGATTCGTGGCGGGTGGACCGGGTGGCCGGGCGCGCCGCGCTGGCGGCGGCGGACCGGGCCTTCGCGCTGGCCACCGAAACCCGGGGCATGGTGGACGGCTTCACCGCGTGGTTCGCGGACGGCGCCGCCTTCCTTCCGCCACGCTCCACCATGATTCGCGGCCGCGCCGCGATGCAGGAATATCTGCGCACCTCGCCGCTGCTGCGGTCGCTGCGGTGGGTGAACGTGCGCACCGACGTATCGACCGACGGGCGTTCGGGATACACCTTGGGGTTCGGCACGGCCGCCGGGCAGGACGGCAGCACCCTGCACGTGCGGATGATCACCTTCTGGCGGCGACAGGCAAACGGGAGCTGGAAGGTGGAAGCCAACGTACCCGCGCTGAACCCCGAGGCCCCGCGCCCCGTCCGCGACGGATTCGGTACCCCGCCCGGCGACGGCGGGGCGGGCGCGGGCCGCCGCGTCACCCAGGCCGCCGCCGTAGACGCGGTGCGGCAGGCCGACCGCGACTTCGCCGCGCTGTCGGCAGCGCGCAACCCGCACGACGCGTTCGTGGCCTTCGCCGCGCCGACGGGGATGATCATGGGCGGCCCCGAGTACGGCCCGGACGAGATCGCGGCGGCGTTCGAGGGCGGCGGCGGCACGCTGGAGTGGGGCCCGATCGCGGCCGGCGCGGCGGCCAGCGGCGACCTGGGCTACACCATCGGCTACGCGGTGCGCAAGGCCCCGCAGCCGGACGGGACGGTGCGGACCAACTACTCCAAGTACCTCACCATCTGGCAGCGGCAGCCGGACGGCACGTGGAAGTACGTGGCCGACGGGGGGACCTCCCGGCCCGCCCCGGCCAGCTGACCCGCGCCGCAACGCGAGGCCAGCCCAGGCGCCCGGCACACCAGCCGGGCGTCCTGCGTTTGCGGGGTCGGGAGAACGGGTGCGCGAGTGCGTCGAAGTAGCCGCGCGAAGCGCCCCCGGGTCCCTCTCCTGCAGTTCCCTGCAGTTCGGGAGAGGGACAGGCTTTCAGGACGCGACACGGTCGCGCCTGAAAGCCAGGGTGAGGGCTCCCCGCGGCGCGCGCCGAAACATCCCCCTCCGCTTCCACGTACACCCCGTCCGCGCGGGCCGCCGGGCGCCGGAATCGTCCATCTCCTGACGGCGCCGCGGCTTGCGCAACCGGCGCGGGGCGGCGTATTTGAAAGCGCGCCATCCCGCATCCCAAACCCCGCACAACGCAGCGAGAGACCACACCCATGGGCCTCTGGGACTTCGTCAAGAGCGAGCTGATCGACATCATCCAGTGGCTGGACGACACCGGCGACACGATGGTGTGGCGGTTCGACGGGCACGACAACGAGATCAAGAACGGCGCGCAGCTGATCGTGCGCCCGGGCCAGGCCGCCGTGTTCGTGAACCAGGGCCAGGTGGCCGACGTGTTCCCCCCCGGCCGCTACGAGCTGCGCACCGAGAACCTCCCCATCCTCAGCACCATCCTGGGGTGGAAGTACGGCTTCGACTCGCCGTTCAAGGCCGAGGTCTTCTTCGTCGCCACCAAGCAGTTCACCGACCAGAAGTGGGGCACCAAGAGCCCGGTGATGATGCGCGACCCCGAGTTCGGGCCCGTGCGCATCCGCGCCTTCGGCACCTACGTGGTCCGCGTGGTGGAGCCGGCCAAGTTCATCGCCCAGATCGTGGGCACCAACCGCGTCTTCACCACCGACGAGGTCGACGACCAGCTCCGCTCGCTGGTGACCTCGCGCTTCGTGGACGCCGTGGCCGAGGCACACATCCCCGTGCTCGACCTGGCCTCGCGCTACGACGAGATCGGGGTGCAGATTCGCGGCAAGATGCAGGCGGACTTCAGCGAGTGGGGGATCGAGCTCACGCAGTTCGTGATCGAGAACATCGCCCTCCCCGAGGAGGTGGAGAAGGCGCTCGACAAACGCAGCAGCATGGGCGTGATCGGTGACCTGAACCGCTACGCGCAGTTCCAGACCGCCGAGAGCATCCCGCTGGCCGCGCAGAACCCCGGCGGCACCGCCGGGCAGGGGATGGGGATGGCCATGGGCTGGGCGATGGGCCAGCAGATGGCCGGCGCCATGGGCCAGCAGTTCGGCGGCGCCCCGCAGCAGCAGCCGCAGGGCCAGGCCTCCGCCGGACCGCCGCCGCTCCCGCAGCAGGCGTCGTACTTCGTCGCCATCCAGGGAAAGCAGAGCGGCCCCCACGGCATCGACGAGCTGCGCCAGCACGCCGGCACCGGCGCGCTCACCCCCGAGACGCTGGTCTGGAAGCAGGGGATGCCCGCCTGGACCCCCGCGGCGCAGGTGGACGAGCTCGCCTCCCTCTTCGCCTCCGTCCCTCCCCCGCTGCCGCCGCAGTGACTGCATCGGGTAGATGATCGATGTTCAGCGGCCCCGCCTCCGACTCCGGAGCGGGGCCGCAATTCGTTTGCGAAACGTCCGTGTGTTGTCCGTCCCACGGGTGAAGCCCTCGGCAACGTTCACCCAGGAGGAACGATGGCACGCAACATCTACGATGTGTCGCCCAGCGGCGACAGGTGGACCGTCAAGAAGCGCGGCTCTCTGACCTCTTCCACCTTCGCCAGGAAGGATGATGCGATCCAGCACGGGAGGACGCTCGCGCTCGCGAACCAGCCCAGCCAACTCGTGATTCGTCGCGCGGACGGTACGATCGAGAAGGAGTGGACGTACGGAGACGATCCGTTCCCGCCCGCAGGCTGATCGGTTGATGCGTCCCCGCTCCATCCCGGAGCGGGGCCGCTCGTCTCTCGCGTGTTTTGATGCGGTTGAAGTCCGCGCAGGCGGACTGCGTGCCGTTGTAGCCGCGAGTTCACTCGCATACCCGCGCAAAAAT
>DASSME010000214.1:0-7572 GCA_035689035.1 Longimicrobium sp.
CCTTCTGTTCTCTGCGTGAGATGAACTCTGTCCGGCTGAAATGTACAGGCGATCAACCGCGGCGGTACGGCTCCGGGGTGGCGGCGGGGCGGTGCATCACCTCGGCGTACGAGCGGCGGCCCCAGCGGAAGAACGCCCACGGATCGTCGCCGTCGTGCGGATGGTCCCACTCCACCGGCTCGCGCGGGAGCTCGTCCAGGCGTACCCCTTTCGCCTCGAGCCAGGCATCGTCGTAGACGGTGTCCTGGTAGCGGTACCCCTCGTCGGGGAAGATCACGGCGCCCAGCCGGTCGGGGTTCGCGCGCGCCCACCCGTCGGCCACCAGGTACGCCGCGCCGCTGGTGGCGCCCATGAACAGCGCGTGGTCGCGGTGGAGCCGGCGGGTGGCCAGGAAGGCCTCGGCCGCGCCGACCCAGTGCACCAGGTCGAACGCCGCGTGGTCCACGTTCGGCGGCATCAGCGAGTTGCCCAGGCCGCGCAGCAGCCGCCCGCCCCCGGCGTCGGACTGGCCGAAGAGGACGCTGCGGTGCGCGTCCACGCCGATCACCTCGAGCCCGGGGGAGATCAGCCGCAGGCAGGACGAGATCCCGCACACGCTCCCGCCCGACCCCACGGTGCCGATCAGGCAGTCGATCGCCCCGGCGGCGCGGGCCAGCTGCTCGGCGCAGGGGGCGTAGCTCCCCGGGTTGTGCGGGTTGCTGTACTGGCGCGGGCAGAAGCTCCCCGGGTTCTCGGCCAGCACCCGCTCGAGCACGGCCAGCCGCGCCTGCTGGAAGCCGCCGGTGGGCCCCGGCTCGCGGACGATGTGCACCGTGGCGCCCAGGTCTTCCAGCCGCCGCTTGAGCGGCGCGTCGATGGCCGGGTCGCTCACCAGCGTCAGCGGGTGGCCGCCGAGCCGCGCCACCATCGCCAGCGCCAGCCCGAAGGTCCCGGAGGTAGTCTCGGCGATGAGGCCGCCCGGCCGCAGCTCGCCCTCCTCCAGCGCCTTGCGGACGATGAAGCGCGCCGGGAGCAGCTTCATCAGCGGGAAGGCCAATCCGATCAGGTTGGGGCGGAGCCAGACCAGGCGGGGAAGCGCGAGCGCGTCCACGAAGTTGGCGTTGACCGCGGGACGTCTCACGCGGCAACCTCCATCATCCGCTCGTGGAGGCACCCGGCCAGGGTGCGGGCGGTGTCTTCCCCCGCCGCACCCGTGTTGGCCCGCCCGGCGCGCCGGGCCAGGTAGAGCACCTCTCTGGGCGTCGGGTCGAAGGTGGTGAGGACGTCCCGGGTCCAGGCCGCGTCCGCGCGAAGGGCGGCGGCGGGGATCCGGAAGCCGGCTGCGGGCTCGGCGTGCAGCGCCATTGCGTGCGATCCGTTGGGTGATGGTGGTGACCCGTTCCACGACTCCGCGTTCCGCGCGGCATCCGGCCGTGGCTCCTTCGGCGCGCAAGCCCGGATGCGGCAGAACGTCCCGTGCACCGCCGCTCGGGATGATTGCGGGGAGCAGTCCGGCAGCGCCTGATCGGGACGGCGGCGGGGACCGTGGCTCGGCAGCTCCCGCCCGGGCCCGCGGGAAGGGACGGGTCGCCCGCCGGCCGGGGCACCGGGAGCGGCGCGGATGCGGGACGCTCGCGATCCACGGCGCCGGCGCGGAGGGCCCGCGCGAGCGCCTCGGCGCCCCCTGACGGCGGTTCCCGCGCCCGGGCAGTGGTGCGCGGATACGGCCGATGCGGCCGCGGCTTCGCGCGATCCGCCCCTCAGCCGAGGGGGACGCCGGTCTGCCGGGCGACGCGCTCCAGCGCCTCCACCACCGGCCCGATGACCGGGACCCCCTCCCGCCGCCGCACCTCTTCCGCGCGGCGGTTGGGATCACCGGGGATCATGGGGCCCGAGGTGCCTTCGGCGGGCCGGGTCGCGCGGAGCGTGCGGATCCAGTCATCCACCTGGCGTCCGAACTCCGCCGGATCGGCGAACGCGGCCACCTGGAACGCGCCGAACAGGTGCCCCACCCCCTTGCCCACGGTCCGCGCCGGCGGCGGCAGGTGCGCGGGGAACGGCGGCGCGAAGGGCCCCCAGCTGGCACCCCCCAGGGGTCCGCAGAGCAGGTCCACCATCGCCCCCAGGCAGTACCCCTTGTGCGCGCCGCGCTCGCGGTCGGACCCCAGCGGAAGGAGCGCGCCTCCGTCCAGCATCGCGTGCGGATCGGTGGTCATCCGGCCGCGGCTGTCGATGGCGCACCCTTCCGGGATGGAGATCCCCCGCCGCGCCGCGTCCTCCACCTTGCCGAAGGCGAATGCGCTGGTGGTGAGGTCGATGACCACCGGCGGCTCCTCGAGCGCGGGGAACGCGATCGCCAGGGGGTTGGTCCCCAGCATCTTCTCGGCGCCCCACAGCGGCGCCACCTGCGGCGGGGAGTTGGTCATCGCCCAGCCGACCAGGCCGCGAGGGAGCGCCTGCAGCGGGTAGTACTCGCCCGCGCCGAAGTGATTGCTGTTCCCCACCGCCACCCAGCCGGTCCCCACCCGCTCCGCCTTCTCCATCGCCAGCTCGTTGGCGCGCGGGCCCACCACCAGCCCCAGCCCGTTGTCACCGTCCACAGTGGCCATGGCGGGCGTTTCCCGGACCGTCCGGATGTGCGGGCGTGGGTTGATGCGCCCCTGCGCGAGCATCTCCACGTACTGCGGCAGCCGGGCTACCCCGTGCGTGTCGATGCCGCGCAGGTCCGCGCTGCCCAGCACGCCCGCCGCCAGCTCCGCGTCCTCCGCCGGCACGCCGAAGGTCTGCAGCACGCGCGAGGAGAACTCGCGCAGCAGCCCGGGCTCGAACGTCTTCCCCGCCGTCGCGGGCGGGACCTTGGGCACTGCGGTCACGTTCACTCTCGTTCTTTCTCTGGGTCGCGCCCGCCACGCCGGAGCGCCCGGCGAGCCGGGAGCGCGGAGCCCCCGCTGGCCGGCGGCGTGGCGATCGGTCCGTACGCACCTTTGCCGGAGACGCGGGAGCGGCGGGAGTTGGGGCAGGGTGGGATTGCTTTCCAGGACAGTTAATCAGTTACAGGACGGTCGAGCATTCGTCAACCGCCTGCCGGGTCGTTCGAGCCTCACTCGCCTTTCCGTGGCTCCCCCGCGTCCCCAAAGGCGGTGCTCCCCGGCGGAGCCGGCATCGTGGATCCTGCCCGGATCGCCCCTTGCCGCGGGTCCGGCGCGCCCCGCCGCCGGGACCCGGGCAGCCAGGCCCACAGGCAATTCCGGGGCGGTCTGCGCACCCGAGGTCCGTCTCGGAGCGGGGACGCAAGGGTTCGGGTTGACGTGGGCGAAACGAAATCGTTAGAGTAGGGGGTCATCACGGATTCTGGCGGGTCACGTTAGGACATCTTCCCATCGCCGCTGCGTGCCCACCCCGCCGGCGGAACCCCGGCACGCCGGTCCGTGCACACCATTCCCCGCGAGGTCCCACCAGGCCCGCCGTCCGAGCCGTGCGCCGGCGCCGCGGCAAGGGCGAGGCTCCTCGCGGCACCCGCACGTTCTCGTCTATCTACCCCCTGACCTCATCTACCCATGAACGGAGGCGGCATGGCAACGCTCGATACGGAAGTCGTCAAGGTCCCCGCCGTCCAGAGCGCGGTTCAGCTCGACGGCATCGACTACGTGGAGCTGTACGTGGGCAATGCCTACCAGGCGGCGCACTTCTATCGCAGCGTGTTCGGGTTCCGCCCCGTGGCGCGGGCGGGGCTGGAGACCGGCGCGCGCGACCGGCTCTCGATCGTCCTGGAGCAGGGCGACAACCGCCTGGTGCTCACCAGCGGGCTCGACCCCGACTCGCCGATCGCCCGGCACGCGGCGCTGCACGGCGACGGGGTGAAGGACGTGGCGTTCCGGGTCAAGGACGTGGAGTCCGCCTTCCAGATCGCGGTGCGCCGCGGCGCCAGGCCGGTGTCGGCGCCGCAGGTGCACGAGGACGAGAACGGCCGCGTGGTGCGCGCCACCATCGCCGCCCCGGGCGACACGGTGCACTCGCTGGTGGAGCGGCACGGCTACACCGACCAGCTGTTCCCCGGGTTCGAGGCCATCACCGACGCGCCGGCCACCCGCCCCGTGGGGTTCGTGGAGGTGGACCACGTGGCGGTGAGCATGGAGCAGGGGCAGCTGGACCAGTGGGTCGCCTTCTACAAGGACGTGCTGGGCTTCCACCAGTCGCACCAGGAGATGGTGTGGACCAAGCACAGCGCCATGAATTCGAAGGTGGTGGAGGACTCTTCGGGGAAGATCAAGTTCCCCATCCTGGAGCCCGCCCACAACGGCACCAAGAGCCAGGTGCAGGAATACCTGAACTTCAACCACGGCGCCGGCGCGCAGCACGTGGCCTTCCTGTCGCACGACATCCGCGCCACCGTCCGCGCCATCCGCGACAACGGGGTGAAGTTCCTGCGCATCCCCCCCACCTACTACGAGGTGCTGGAGAGCCGCGTGGGCGCCATCGACCCGCCGCTGATGGCCGAGCTGCAGGAGCTGGGGATCCTGGTGGACTCGGACGACGACGGGCGCCTGCTGCAGATCTTCAGCGAGCCGATCGAGGCGCGCCCCACGATGTTCGTGGAGGTCATCGAGCGGCAGGGCTCCACCGGCTTCGGCTCGGGGAACATCAAGGCGCTGTTCGAAGCGGTGGAGCGCGAGCAGGAACGCCGCGGGAACATCTGATGATCCAGACCGAGACCGGCGCCCCCGAGCTGCGGCTGGCGGAGTGGGCGCGACGCTCGGGCACGTCGGCGCTGCAGACCATGCTGTCGGTGGGCACGCGCCCGGGCACGATCTCGCTGGCGCTGGGGCTTCCCGCGCCGGAGCTGTTCCCCACCGCGGAGTACGGCAGCGCGTCGGCGGCGGTGCTGAACGAGAACCCCGCCGCCCTGCAGTACTCGCCGCCGCACGCGCCGCTGCAGACGCAGGTGGCGGCGCTGATGGCGCAGCGCGGGGTGGCGTTCGCGCCCGAGCAGGTGTTCCTGACCGCGGGGGCGCAGCAGGGGCTCAGCCTGCTCGCCCGGCTGCTGCTGGAGCCGGGCGGCGAGGTCATCGCCGAGACGCTGTGCTACACCGGCTTCCAGCAGGCGGTGGAGCCGTTCTCGCCCCGCCTGCTGACCGTGCCCACGAACCCGGAGACGGGGATGGACGTGGACGCGGTGGAGGCGCTGCTGGCCGGGGGGGCGCGCCCCGCCTTCATCTACACCGTGCCCGACGGGCACAACCCGCTGGCGGTCAGCATGCCGCAGGAGAACCGGGTGCGGCTGGCGGAGCTGGCGCGCCGCTACGGCGTGCCGATCGTGGAGGACGACCCGTACGGCCTGCTGGCGTACGACGGCCCCCCGGCGCACCCGCTGCGGGCGCTGGAGCGCGAGTGGGTGTTCTACGTGGGATCGTTCTCCAAGGTGCTGGCGCCGGCGCTCCGGCTGGGGTGGCTGATGGTGCCGGAGCACCTGGTGCCGCTGCTGGCGATCTCCAAGGAGGCCAGCGACATCAACACCGCGACCTTCTCGCAGCGGGCGGCGTCGCGGTACCTGGAGGGCGGGCACCTCCCCGGCCACCTGTCCATGCTGCGCCGCGAGTACCGCCGGCGGCGCGACGCGATGATCGCGGCGCTGGAGAAGCACTTCCCCGCCGGGGCGCGCTGGCGCCGTCCCGCGGCCGGCGTGTTCGTGTGGGTGGAGCTCCCGGAAGGGGTCGACGCGGGCGACGTGCTGCGCGTGGCGCTGGAGCAGCGGGTGGCGTTCGTCCCCGGGCACGCCTTCGCCGCCGACGGCAGCCGCACGGGGAGCAACTGCATGCGCCTCAACTTCTCGCACTCCACCCCCGAGATGATCGACGAGGCCGTGGCGCGGCTGGGGCGCGCCCTGCAGAGCGCGGCGCCCTGAGCGCCGCGCTCTTCAGGGCGGCGCGGCCCGTGGGGTCGCGAGCACCCCGGCTCACCGCGTTTCGCCGCGAATCCGGACACGGCCGCAGCTGTGGCGGGCCCCGGGCCAGGCCCATCGACGGCCGATGTGTCGGCGCTCTGATTTCGCCGTAACCGTTTGCCCAGCTTCACGCAGAGACGCAGAAAGTCACCCGGTTGCCCAGGGTGCTCGCTGAGTTTGCGCCGTCAGGCAACGGTATAGGAATGGACATTGACACCGTATGGCGTCATAGCCATCTTGATACTGCGGCGGGAAACGATTTGGCCGCCGCCCTCACCCCTTTCCTTTCCTCGGAGGCCCCCTTGCGACGCATCTTTGCCCTGCTCCTCGTCACACCGCTCCTCGCCAACTGCACCGAATCTGCGACACCGGTGTCCCCTTCGGGGCGCACGCACACGACTGTTAAGGCCGACGCCTCGACGGAGTCGCTCGGTGACGCCTCGGCGCTGGCCACGCTCGGCGACGGCTGGACGGAGTCGGAAAACGACAACTGGACGCTCGATGATTGGACCGCGCAGCAGCCGCTCGCCGACGCGCAGGTGCAGAGCGCCGACGCGCAGGTGCTGAGCTCGCCGTCGGCGCCGGAGGTGATGATGTACTTCGGCAACCCGGACGCCGGCACGTCCTACCCCTCGGGGCAGCACGACGCGTCGTTCCACGGCAGGGACCGGGTCATCCCGGGCGCCGTGGCGGTCGACGTGGGCCAGAAGATCACCTTCCGCGTGTTCCCCGGGCACCGGGTGGCGATCTACAAGCCCGGCACGCGTCCCGAAGACATCAAGGTCGTCCCCGGGTCGACCTTCGTGCTCGACGGAACCAACCGGCTGGCGCTGCAGGCGTCGCCGGTGCCGCAGCTCTCGATCGCGATCCACAAGCCCGGCACCTACCTGGTGATCTGCGCCGTCACGCGGCACTTCGTCGCGGCCAACATGTACGGCTGGATCCACGTGCGGTAGGCGGCACGACGACCGCGGGCGACGAGCCCGCTCGTATCACGTAGAGACGCAGAGGCACGGAGAGAGACCCACTCTCCGTGCCTCTGCGTCTCTCTGCGTGATACCGGCTTGTCTGATCGACCGCGCATTCGACCGGTCCCCCATGGCTCATCATCCTGGGCGCGACCCCGCCTCCGCCGCGGATGTCGCGATGGCCGCAGCGCATCTGTGACCAACGGTGCGCTACCGATGGTTTTCTGCCCCGACCGGCCACAGATCCTTCGGCTTGCGACCGCTCGCTCATGCCGCGGCGAGTGCGTGGTCAGCCTCAGGATGACGAGGTGGCGGGTGGGTGCAGAATGCACAGTCATTTCCACAAACGGTATTGATACCAGGTCCGCCCCAAGCTCCGTCACACGGAGGGAGCGCGGGTACAGGGTGCTCGCCGCCATCGGCGAGCACCCTGACTACGCCGCGATTCTCCTCGTCTCGAACGACTCGAGTTCGACATCTTCCATGTCGAGCTTCAGCTTTTTCATGTCGCGCTCGCTTCGGAAGGTGGACGGTGCGTCGCGTCGTGCGAATCACGGCGCGGGGATCGCCTGCGCGGCCACCGTATCAACCGCTACGTCGAGGCCGGCACGGCAAACCGTGTCGTAACGCGACGGGGCTGCCGGTCCGAGTCCTTTGGTGTCAAGGGCCACGGTTCGCGGTCAA
>DASSME010000215.1:0-3417 GCA_035689035.1 Longimicrobium sp.
AGCGGGTCGAACGCGAGCCGCCCGGAGATGCGCCAGAATCCGTAGTCATCCAGAACGGAGACGGCGGTGCGGTACGTGGGATTGTCCACGACCCGATCGCGAACGGCGCGCTGCACCAGCTCGCGGTCACTGAGATCCGCCGCGCCCTCGACGTGGGTCTCGAGGACGGCACGCAACTCGGGTCCGAGCCCTGGTCCGTTCGGGAGAACCTTCGCGTAGAGCGCCCCGGAGAAATCTCCCGCGTCCACCATCTCGCGGGTGGACGTGGGGATGCCGCGGGCGCGCATCTCCCCAGCTATGATCGCCCGGTCTACCACCGCGTGCGGATCACGCATGGCGCGCCGTTCAGCGGCATACAGCATGGTGCGCAGCTCGTCCGCCGTCTCTGCCTCACGCACCTCCTGCAGTAGCGGGTGCAGCCGCTCCGGCACCTCCTCCGGCCCCACATCGCGGAACGCATCGTCGGGGTGTGGCTCTTCCAGGCCGCGGGCTCGCAACTCGTTCCCGTACGCCGCCAGCCTCGCCTCGCTGTTCGTCCGATTCCAGCGGCTCCGCTCCGCGCCCGTCGATACCGGCTTGTAGATCGGAACGTCGCGGTCCTCCCGATCAATCCGGCGCGTGCGGGACGGGCGGGCCTCTGCATCGGACCCGGCGTCGATGTTCTGGCGCAGGTTGCGCAGATACCGCGCGCGCAGCTCGTCGTCCGACACACCTCGCGCCGCCTCGCGCACCTTGTGATAGACGGCGTTGTCCGCTGCACCTTCCGGCGGCGTATCCACGTGGTCCGGCCGCGCCGGAGTGATCCCGCGCGCTGCTTTCTTTTTCGGGGGTGCGAGGACAGCGGTGGCACTGCCATCGCCGCCCAGGTCCGGCACGTCCGGCTCGAAGAGGTCACGGTCACCGCCCTCCAGTGACTCTCGCCCCTCGGACCGCGTGTTCGCCACGACCTCGGCGGCCGTCATCTTCCGGCCGCTGATTCGATCCGCCGCCGCCTTGTCACCCGCCGCGAAGTCGCGCTCGCCGAACAATCCCGACTGCTCCACGACCGGCGCCTCCCGCTCGCCGAACAGGTTGACTGGACCGTCACCCGCTGGCGGATCACTGGGTTGCAGCGGCTCGCTACGCAGGCCCTCAATCTTGTGGATCTTGGTCTTCGCCTGCCCGAACGCCAGATAGAAATCGCCGCCGTCCGGCATGCCGTCACCACGGCCACCACCTCGCACGATGATCCCGTCATGGCCCGCCAGGGCAAGGCGTACCGCGACGCCGTCCGCCGGCCGAGTGCTACCTTTCTTCCGAAGGCTCTGGAGGAACGTGTTAAACTCCTCGGGAGACTCGAATTCCTTCGGGTTTTCCAGGGTGATGCGACCGTGTACCACGGCGCCGGGCACGCGCTCGCCCGCCTCGTTGAAGGACATGCTGTATCGGCGGGCATCATTCGGAGATGCGGTCCACCAAGTGCCTATAGAATCAACGGTCTCGCCCGGCTTCCGTTTACGTCCGTCCGGTGCGATATCCAGCCGGAATGAATCCCCCTCCAGCCCGCCGCGTCGCGCAATCTCGGCCGACCCGTGAAATACGTCGGCAGTAACCGGCCGCGGACGGGATTCCGTCGTGGCGATGCCGTGCGACGCGTTACGCGCCTGGGCGTCTGGCAAACCCGTCCGCCACTCGTAACCGGGACCGAATGCCATGTCGCCCCGGGCGCCGCTGGGGTTACGCAGCCCCATCTCCGCGTACTCGACTCCCCGGCGCCAGGTGTCGTAGTAATGGCCCCTCGTTTCCCGATCGCCCTTGCCCCCGGCATAGATGCTGTGCGTGTCGAACCACTCGTCGAACGCGCGCCGCGACTCCTTACGTTTTCCCTTGAGGATCGGCACGGGCGAGGGGTCCAGAACCTCCTCGACGGAATCGATGTGAACATCCACTCCGTCGTCCGTTACCACCGTCGGGTAGCCGTAGGTCTCCAAAAAGCGACCTTGGACCGTCTCGCCCCACCGGGTGCGGCCACGTACCCGCGCTCCTCGCTGCGGCTTCTGCGGGTTGCCCCCTGAGACCGGGGCCGGGGGCGTAGTAGTACCGCCTTCGCTCTGCCCTTTCCCCGCATCGGCCGCCCTCGCTTCGTCTAGGCCACCCGCAGCCGGAGCTGGGGCGGCCTCAGTAGGGCGAGCCGGGGGCTCCTCTCGCGCGGCGGGTGCGGGCGCGGCGCGCGGCGGTCGAACGGGATCGGGAAGCTCACCCATCCGCGTGGCGATGGCCCGCTGGAGCGCTGCTTTCTCGTCCGGCGCATTTTTCAGAACAGCCGGGTCCGACAGGTTCGCCAGCAGCCCGAAGAGCTGCATCTTGTCCCCGCCAGCGGCGTTCGCTGCCTGCGCGAGTCCCCTCGCCTCCTTCGACTTGAACGCCCGCTCATCCACGACCGGCGGAGCGGCGGCCGGCCCAACCTGGGGAACTCCTTCTCCCGGGGATCCGGGTGCCACATCCGCGCTCGGCTCATCGAAACCAAGCCCTGCGACCTGTGCCTCCTGCGGGTTGAGCACAGGCGTGCGTCGGCCTGCAGCCTGGGCCGCCAGCTCGGGATCAACCGGCACGGGTTCCGCCACCGGTGCGGGCGGCGGTGACGATGCGGGAACCCGGCGGAACGTGCGCTCGACCGGGCCGCGCGGGGCTGCGGGCGGCACCGACCCGGGAGGAGGGGGCGGAACGAACATCCCGCCCGGCGTGTCAGCCCCACCCGGAGGGAGCGCAAGCGGACCGCGCGGCGCCCAAGGCCACGGCTCATCAGACGACGAGCGGAAGGTGCGATCGACCGGCCCCTGCGCGGGAGCCGGGGGGACGGACCCCGCGGGCGGCTCGGGTACGAACATGCCCCGCGGTGTACCTTCCGCGCCCGCCGGCAGCGCGAGCGATGGCCTGCGCGGGAGCGCACCGGCGACGCCAGCATCGGGCGTCGGCGTTTCCTCGAAACCGAGAACTTCGGCGTCGAGAATCGGCGGCCCCGGCGCATCGGCGGCGCGCGGATTCATACCGAGGGAGCCGTCCTTGAATCTGCGCGGGTAGCGGTACGGCGCGGATTCGAGCGTGCGCAGCCACTCAGGCGCGGAAGCGCTCGACTCCTGCGGCGGATACCAGGCGTTCCGCTCCAGATTCACCAGCCAATCGGGCGGGGGCGGCGCGGGCGGCCCCATCGGGATCGCGCCCGGTGGCGTATCCGGCCGCCCCGGCGGCAGCAGCAGAGGCCCGCGCGGCTCCTCGAATCCAAGGGATGCGGGCGTGGCGCCCTGGCCGGTGGTCTGGACAGTAGCCTCCACGTCGGGCGGCACCTCCACCAGCTCGTCGGCCGCTGCGGAGGCACGTTTGCCGCGCGCGCGCCGCAACCCGCCGAACCCGGCGCCGAAGACCACGTCACCCAGGAGG
>DASSME010000216.1:0-6886 GCA_035689035.1 Longimicrobium sp.
CCCTCCGCTCCTCCGTGTGACCCCATCCGTTGAGCCGGTACCACGACTGAGTTTCCGGATCAGTAGAACGCGTCGTATCGCAGGCCCGGGACCGGTCCGGCTTACCGGGACGTCGATCCGGAGTAGTCTGGACGCGCGACGGGCTTCGCCGCAACCGTCGCGCGAGAGCGGTGGGGAAGGTAGACGCCCAATGTGGTGCGTGCTGACGCACCGCCCCGTCGCTCGGACTTACCGGGCTTCCTCGCTCGCGTACGACTCCACGTACGCCGCCAGGACGCGCCGCATCTCGGCCGCCACGGCGTCCAGCGAGCCGGCGGCGGCAAGGACGCGCTCGCTGCGCATACCGCTCACGATCGCGAGCATGGTCGCGGCGGCGCGATCCGCCGCCGCCTCGTCGATGGCGGGGTAGCGAAGGCGCAGCATCCACGCGGCGTGGGTCTCCACCAGCGCGGCCAGGCGGCTGCGCTGGTCGCCGAAGCGCTTCAGGTTGGCGGGCTCGCGCAGGATGCGCGTCAGGTCCGGGTGGCGGTGCACGTACGCGTCCACCGGCTCCAGGAACGCCCGCACCGCGCCGTCGGCCGATCCCCCCACCTCGGCGGCGCGGGCCTCGCGCTCCGCCTCGAGCGACGCGCGCAACGCCTCCACGTGCCGCTCCACCAGCGCGATCAGCACGCTCTCGCGGTCGGGGAAGAAGTGGTACATCGAACCCTTCGACGCCCCGGCGCGCGCGCTGATCGCGCCCACCGTCACGCCCTCGGTCCCCACCTCTTCCACCAGGCTGGCCGCCGCGTCCAGGATCTCGTCGATGCGCTTCTGGCCGCGCTGCTGGCGGGGCGCCCGGGTGACGGCGCTGGGCCGGGCGTGGGAGGCGGATCGTGCGTTGGCGGACATCGTCATCATCACCCCGAAAAGATTCGTCGCCCCGTCCCGAAAACGCGGGCACCGAGGTTGACCGACTGGACTGGGTGGTCTAAATTAAGATAAGTAGACCGTGCAGTCCAGTATTTCGTGCAAGCGAGTTGATGACGGTATAGATGAGCATCGCCGAACACGCCGCCGAGCCGGAGATCCGGCCCGCCCCCCCCGCGCCGCAGGCGTGGACCGAGGACGACGGCGACCCGCACAAGTACCTGATCGCGTTCGCCGTGGTGGTGGCGGCGCTGATGCAGGTGATCGACAGCTCCATCGTCAACGTGGCGCTCCCCGACATGATGGGGAACCTGGGCGCCAGCCTGGACGAGATCGCCTGGGTCACCACCGGCTACATCCTGGCCAGCGTGATCGTGATCCCGCTCACGGGGTGGCTGGGCGCGTTCTTCGGGCGCAAGCGCTACTTCGTGGGGTCGATCCTCCTCTTCACCGCCGCCTCGTTCTTCTGCGGCGAGGCGGGGTCGCTGGGCGCGCTGATCTTCTGGCGGATCGCGCAGGGGGTGGGCGGCGGCGCGCTGATGGTGGTGAGCCAGGCCGTGCTGCTGGAGGCGTTCCCCAAGCGCCAGGCCGGGACGGCGATGGCGCTGTTCGGGCTGGGCGTGATGGTGGGCCCCACCGTCGGCCCCACGCTGGGCGGGTGGCTGACCGACAACTACGGCTGGCCGTGGATCTTCTTCATCAACCTGCCGGTGGGCGTGCTGGCGGCGTTCCTGATCGCCAGCTACGTGCACGACCGCCCGGACCAGAAGCGCCCCGGCTCGGTGGACGCGCTGGGGATCGCGCTGCTGGCGGTGAGCGTGGGCTCGCTGCAGTACCTGCTGGAGCACGGCCAGCGCGAGGACTGGTTCGACTCGCGGCTGATCACCACCCTGGCGGTGATCGGCGTGGCCGGCGGCGCCGCGCTGGTCTGGCGCGAGCTGACCACGCGCCACCCGGTGATCGACTTCCGCGTGCTGCGCCACCGGCCGATGTGGGTGGGCACGGTGCTGGGGATCGTGATGGGCGTGGGGCTCTACGCCTCGGTGTTCACCCTGCCGGTGTTCCTGCAGGGGATGCTGCACATGACCGCGCAGCAGACGGGGGTGGTGATGCTCCCGGGCGCGCTGGCCACGGCGGTGTCGATGGCGTTCGCCGGGCGGCTGACGGAGCGGATGGACGCGCGCATCCTGGTGGCGCTGGGCGCGGGGATGTTCGCGGTGGCGATGATGATGCTCTCGCGGATCACGATGCAGAGCGGCTCGGTTGATTTCTTCTGGCCGCTGATCCTGCGCGGCCTGGGCCTGGGGCTGATGTTCGTGCCGCTCACCACCATCACCCTCGCCGCGCTCCAGCCGGCCGAGCTGGCGCAGGGGGCGGGGCTGTACAACTTCTTCCGGCAGTTGGGCGGCTCGTTCGGCATCGCGGGGATCGCCACGCTGCTCTCGCGCTACACGGCGCAGTTCAAGGCGATCCTCGCCGAGCACCTGGTCAACACCGACCCCAACGTGCTGGGCCGGCTCAACCAGCTCACGCAGGCGATGGTCGCCCGCGGCGCCGACGCCGGCACGGCCCGGCAGCGCGCCTTCATGCTGCTGGACCGCACGCTCGGCGCGCAGGCCAGCGTGATCGCGTACGGCAGGATCTACGTGCTGGCCGCGGCGATCATCGTGGCGCTGATCCCGCTGCTCTTCCTGGTCGGCCGCGCCCGCCCCGGCGCCGACGCGGCGCACCTGGCGATGGAGTAGACGCCGCCCCGGCGCCGCGATCGAAGGCACCTCTCCCGAGCTTGGGGAGAGGTGCCTTCGCGCATGGTCGCTCGCCCGCGCGGCAAACGTTCTCTTGGATCGGCCGGGCGCGAGGGCTATGCTGCGGGTATCGGAGTCCGCCCGTTCCCCGCATCCATGGAGGCGATCGGCCGTTGGGAGAAGAAGATCCGCTCGGCGCATTCATCCAACGCAATCGCCGGTGCGCTTGCTTGTGCCCTTGCGGTTGCAAGCACAGGAGGTCTCATCATGCGACCGAAAATCGCGGCGGTCACGGCGATGCTCCTCGTCCATGCCGGACCCTTACAATGCCAGCCCGGTGAGCGGAGCCCCCTGGACGACGTGCGGGCGCTGCTCGACAGCATTGCCCACACCGCGGTGGAGGTACGTGCCATCAACCGCGAAGCCGAAGCGCTGGAGCCGCGCGGCCGCGACTGGTTCCAGCGCAGGCAGGCACACGACGCGGTCCGCTGCACCTACCGGGACGGGCACCCGGAGGACTGTGCCGCCTACGACGCCGAAGCGGAACGGTTGAACGCCGAGGCGGGCGAGCTGCGGCAGGCACTGGCGCGGGTCGAACATCGGCGGGACGAGGTGAACGCGCGGTACGCTTCGTTCCAGCGCCGCCTGAGCATGCTGCAGTTCTTTGGCAGGTACGAAGACTGGGGCGCCCGTGTGGTGGCGTGTTCGCGGCTCGCGCAGGTCGACGCTGCCGCGGGGTGCTTGAACCTCGAGTGGGAGCGACACCCCTGAACGCCCCGCACCCCGCCGCTCCGTCGCGCCCTCACGGGTAGTCGAACAGGCTGGACCCGATCGGCCGGCGGGAGCTGCGCGTGATCTGCGGGTCGGGGTCCACGGCGGTGCGGCCCACGGCCTGGCCGGTGCCGATGGAGATCTGCAGGCCGCGCGGGCGGAACTCGGGGGCCAGCGGGAACGCCACGTCCACCCGGTAGGTGCGCCGCGACCCCGGCGGGAAGGCGAAGCGCAGCCCCGCGCCGCCCGCCAGCAGCACCGCCGAGTTGCGCCCGAACGGGTCGTCGCCGGCCCACGTCTTCCCCGCGTCCAGGAACACCGCGCTCCCGAGGTCGAAGAGCCGCGGGAAGGGCCAGGCGAGGAACGCCCGGTGCTCCACCGTCACCACCACCCGCCGCTGCCCGGCGAACACCTGCCGCGGATATCCCCGCAGCCCCGAGCGCGCGCCCAGCGTGAGCTGGAACGGCACCCGCGTGTGCCACCCGCCCGACGCGCGCGCCGCGAACACCACCGTGTGCCGCGCCTCGGCGCTGGGGTGCCAGTAGCTCCACACGTCGGCCTGGGCGAACGAGTCGCGCCAGTTGAGCGCGCCGCCGGGGGCGCGGTAGTCGCGCTTGGTCTCCAGCACCAGGCGCAGGCCGCCCAGCACTCCGCCGGGAAGGTCGCCGCTGGCGTTCAGGCCGAAGTCCAGCGACAGGTCGTCGTCGGTGCCGAAGGTGGCCAGGGTGCGGCCCACGGCGGCCTCCACGTCGGCGCCCAGCTCCACGTCTTCGGCGCCGTGCACCGCGTCGAGCCCGCGGCGGCGGTCGAAGGTCACGCGGCGCAGCCCGCCCAGCGCCACCAGCCGGGTGGCCGACACTTCGGCCAGCCCGGGGACCACGCCGCCGCCGGGAAGCTCCTGCGCGGGGATCCCCTCGTCGCGCGCCGCGTTCACCGTGTCCTGCGGAAAGTTCCAGCGCTCGCCGGCGATGGCCATGCCCAGGAGCACCAGGTTGCCGCGCCGGCCGAAGCGCCGCACCAGCCCCGCGTCCCAGCTGGTCCGCTCCACGGGAAAGAGGAGGCGCTCCAGCCCGGCGCCCGGCTCGGGCTGCACGAAGTACTGGAAGTTGCGCTCGTCGCGCACCACCGCCTCGCGGAACGCCCAGCGCGACGTTTCGCCGCGGAACGGCCAGCTGATCCGCTCGGCCGCCGACACGCCGATCGGGGTGCGCGCCAGCGACGCCTCGGCGTCCAGGTGCGTGCCGAAGAGCTGCGGGGTGCCCACGCGGCCGCCGTACACGCGCTCGCCCTGCTGCTCGCGCAGGAACGCGGCGACGCGCATCCCCCGGCCCAGCAGGTTGTCTTCGCGCAGCTCCACGCCTGACACCTCGCCCGAGCCCGCCGCCGCCTCGATGCGCGTGCTCCACTCGTCGCGCGTCTCCACGATCACGTCGTAGCTGCCGTTGGGCTGGCGGACGGAGAAGACGTCGGCGTCGGCCAGGTAGCCGGTGGAACGCAGGATCCGCTCGGAATCTTCCAGCAGGTACGGCCGGTAGCAGTCGCCCTCGCGAAAGAGCAGCTCGCGGCGGATCACCGACTCACGGGTGCGCCAGTGCAGCCGGTTCGCCAGCCGGTACAGCCCGGTGAAGCGCCGGTCGAGCGAGGGGTCGCCCACCACGAACACCGAGTTGTTGTCCACGAAGATGTTGCCGATGCGCGGGCACCCCGCGCTGTCGGCGGGCGCCGCGGCCGCCGCGCTGTCACCGGGCGCCGGCTGCTGCGCGCGCAGCAGAGCCGGCGCGCACGCGGCGACGGCGGCGGCCAGCAGGGCGGGGCGGAGCAGCGCAGGGCGGCGTCGGGGCAAGGCGTAGCCTGGAGCGACGGAACGGACGGCCGCCCGCGTGGCTGCGGGCGCCGTCCGGATGTACCCGGGCACGGGGTTGAAGCGTTCCGTGGCGTGGGGGAGCAATCTTCGCGCCCCATCCCCCAAACGCAAACGGCGGGGCCGTCTCCGTGACGACCCCGCCGTTTCGCGCGTGCCAGGTGCGCGCGCGGCCTCGCTCCCGTTCCCTCTAATCCGCCGCTCCGGCGAGAGGTGCTTCGCCCGCGAGCTCCGCGATCGGGATCTCGGCGGGCGAGGAGGTGCGCAGCTCCGTCAAGGCGCGCTCCGCCCGTTCCAGGTCGCCCAGCGCGCCCAGGTCGCGGAACAGCTCGCATGCGCGCTCCAGGTACGCCACGGCTTCCTCGGTGCCGCCGTTGTCGGCGCGAAGGGAGGCGTAGTCCACCAGCACCTCGGCTTCCAGGTATGGATATTCCTTCTCGCGCGCGATCTCCAGCGCCTTCTCGAACTGCGTGAAGCCGTCCTCGTCTCCGCGCGAACGAGCGATATTTCCTCGCCCGTGGTACATGCGTGCGATGGTATATGGCGACCCGGACGCGATGGCGAGCTCTTCAGCCTTGCGGCCCCACTCCTCCGCCTGCGTGACATGGCCTTCGTGCAGCCACCACTCCGCGAAGTCGGTGGCGATCACCGAGCGCGTGGAGGCCGAGGTGGGAAGGGCAAGCGCGGCTTCGTAAGAGCGCCGGGCTTCATCCCACCTTTCCTCCGCCTCGCGCAGGTGGGCGTGGTGCGCGTGGCACACCGCGAGATCAACCGGGGAGTACACCGCATCCCAGGTGCGGAACGCGCTCTCGAACCAGCGTTCTGACTCCTCCAGCCGCCGGGTCCGGGTGGTAAGATTGCCCAGGTTATTGTAGAGATGGCCACGTTCCAGCAGCAGGTCGCCCGGCCCCGCGCTCTCCGCCAGCGCCAGCGCGTCCTGGTAGTGCCGCTCGGCGTCGCTCCAGCGGCCCTGCCACATGCGCATGTTGCCCAGCCCGGTGCGGGCGATCACCTCTGCGTGGAGGTTCCCCGAATCGCGCGCCAGTTCGGCACTGCGCTCGTAATAGGAGAGGGCTTCCTGGAAATCGCCCAGATTGCCGGAAACGCGGGCAATTCGGCGCAGCGCAAGAATCTGGGCGCCCTTGTCGAGCAGCGGGAGGGAAACAGTTAGCGCGGCACGATAGCAGTCGCGCGCTCCCACAGCCCGCCCGCGCTCTTCCAGCTTTTCGCCCAGTGCGACCAGGTCGCGCGCGGCCTGATCGTGATCACCCCCAAAGAAGCTCGCGAAGAAAGGCCGCAGCCCGTCGTGCAGTTCGTCCACGAACGCATGCAGCGAAGCGCGCGCGTCTTCCAGCGCGTGCGTCGCCGTTTCGGCGTCCACCAGCCGCTTGTCGATGGTGGTGATCGCGCTGGAACCGTCCCACTCCTTGCCGGGGTCGCGTACGGCGGATGCAACGAGCCGCAGCCGCAGCACCTCGAGATCGTCGAGGGAGGGCAGCAGCGCGAGGATCTGCTCGAGCGTTGCTTCGGCTTGCGACACTTGGACTACCGGTGCGCGAGGGTCTTGGTGGAGACGAACGGGGTCAGCCGCCCGAGGTGA
>DASSME010000217.1:0-9253 GCA_035689035.1 Longimicrobium sp.
TCCCCGGGCAAGAGGGTGGAAACTTCGCACATTTCCAACCTACTCTTGTTTCGCGGCCCCCGCACCACCGGATGCGTCGTCTTTTATTGCCGCCATCCCATCATCCGAATTTCCGGATGAGAACGAATTCGCTGCAACGACTACACGAAGTCGCCCTGCGGGGACTACCGGCCTCGGCTCAGGGCGCGGTTCCGGTGCGCGCATCCGGGCTCGATGGTGGCTTTTCTGCTGACATGCACGGATCTTCGTTCCGCGCGCCGGTGCCACGGGCGAGCGAGTGGCGGTAGTCCGCGCGGGCGGCGCGCAGGCGGACTTCGTGTGGTTGTTGCAGCGAAGAATTCATTCGCCCTGGACGTGTCCAGCCCATCAAACGGAAGAGCGGACCGTGAAGATCGTGGTGGCGGCGGTGGGAAGGGCGCGGGGACCGGCCGCGGAGCTGATCGCCGAGTACGAGGCGCGGGCCAGGCGGTACTTCCCGCTCGAGGTGGCCGAGGTGAAGGAGGAGGCGTTCCGGAAGCCCGGCGACGCCGCTCGCGTCCGTGACGAAGAGGGGAAGCGGCTGCTGGCGCGCGTCCCCGCCGGGGTGGAGATCGTGGCCCTGCACGAGACCGGGAAGGCGTGGACCAGCCAGAAGCTGGCGGACTACCTGGCCGACCTCGCGGTGGGGGGCAGCCCGGGCGCGGCGTTCGTGGTCGGCGGCGCGTACGGGCTTGCGGACGAGATCCTGCGGCGCGCGCGGCACCAGCTCTCGCTCGGCGCCTTCACGCTGCCGCACGAGCTGGCGCGGCTGATCCTGGCGGAGCAGCTCTACCGCGCCGGCACCATCCAGCGCGGCGAGCCGTACCACAAGGGGCGGGATTGACCGGGCGCGGGATTCCTCAGTGAAAGCATGATCCGGAGAGCCTCGGGCGAATGAATTCGCTGCAACGACCACACGAAGTCCGCCTTCGCGGACTACCGGCTTCAGCGCGGGCGCGGCGCGGGTGCGCGGAAGAAACCTTCGTGTGGTCGTCGCGCTCCTGGCCGCGGATGATCGACCTACAGCCTCGCGCAGTTTGCGAGGCTTCCTGTGGTTGTAGTTCGCGGCTTCAGCCGCCCGCTCTCCCCACGTAGGCCATCTCCCTCGGTGTTTGCGATTTCGCCCGCGCGATCCGAAATTGGTTCAGTGGTGTACGGATTTCGTGAAGGCGGTTGCCGGGGCCGGTCGGCGGGGTGTAAGCTGTGGCCATGAACACGCCCGCAGCGCCGGAGCACGACTGGTTCGAGGACTGGTTCGGCGCCGAGTACCTGCAGCTGTACCCGCACCGCGACGACGACGAGGCGGAGCGTGCGGTGGCGCTGATCGCCGGCCATGCGGCGCTTCCGCCGGGCGCGGCGGTGCTGGACCTGGCGTGCGGCGCGGGGCGGCACGTGGAGCACCTGCGCGAGCACGGCTACCGCGCCTTCGGGCTGGACCTGTCGCACGACCTGCTGCGCGTGGCGCGCGGAGACGGGCTGCCGGTGGCGCGCGGTGACATGCGCGAGCTGCCGGTGCGCGGCGCGGCGGTGGCGATGGTCACCAGCTTCTTCACCTCGTTCGGATACTTCCCCGACGCGCACGACGACGAGCGGGTGCTGGGCGAGATCCGGCGGGTGCTGGCGCCGGGCGGGCTGTTCGCGGTGGACTTCCTCAACGCCGACCGGGTGCGCGCCGGGCTGCGCCCCCGCGACGAGGTGGAGATCGGGCGGCGGCGCGTGGTGCAGACGCGCTGCCTGGTGGAGGAGGGGCGGGTGGTGCAGAAGACGATCGAGATCTACGAACCGGGGCGCCGCCAGCCGCGCGTGTTCTACGAGCGCGTGCGGCTGTACGGGGCCGGCGAGCTTCAGGGGATGATGGAACGGGCGCAGATCGAGCCGTTCGCCGCTTTCGGCGACTATTCCGGCGGGCCGCTGGGGCCGCGCGCGCCGCGCGTGATCGTGATGGGGAGGGCACGCTGAGCCTGCAGATCCACGTCGAGCGCGTCCGCGGCACCCGCCTGGTGCACGAGTACCTGGCCGGCGACCCGCGCGCCGCCGCCTTCTACGAGGGCAACCCCGCCGACCCCGGCGCCTGGCGCGCCAAGCTGGCCGAGGTGCGCGCCCGCTTCGGCCGCGCCGAGCGCGAGCGCGCCGCCGCGGCGCTGACGCCCACCAGTCCGCGCGCCGCCGAGCGTCTTCGCCGCTTCGTGGACGAGGGCGGCGCGATGGTGACCACCGGCCAGCAGGCCGGGCTCTTCACCGGCCCGCTCTACACCGTCCACAAGATCCTTTCCGCCATCCGCCTGGCCGGCGCGCTCGAGCGCCGGCTGGGCGTGCTCGTGCTCCCCGTCTTCTGGGCCGCCAGCGAAGACCACGACTTCGCCGAGGTGAACCACGCGTACGCGGTGGACGCCGCCGGCGAGCTGCGCCGCGTGCAGGTCGCCGCCACCAGCCGCATCGCCGTGCCGATGAGCGAGATGCGGCTGGGCGACGACGTCATCGCCGCGCTCGATGCCTTCGCCCGGACGGTCGGCGGAGAGATCGCGGGAGATGGAGATGCGTCGAATCCGATCGCCCTGCTGCGCGATGCGTATCGCCCCGGCGTGACGGTGGCGGAGGCGTTCCGGGCGGCGATCGTCGCACTCTTCTCCGACTTCGACCTGCTGGTGACCGACGCGGCGGACGCGGCGCTGAAGGCCGCGTCCGCGGAGGTGCTGCTGGGCGAGCTGGCGAACGCGGCCGAGCACGAGCGGCTGATCGCGCAGCAGACGGCGGCGCTGGGCGCGGCCGGCTACACCACGCAGGTCACGCTGGTCGAGGGTGCCACCAACGTCTTCTGGCACGGCCCCGCCGGCCGCGAGCGCCTGTACCGCGACGGCGACGGATTCGAGGCGAAGGACGCGCGCCGCCGGTTCACGTTGGACGAGCTGCGCGCGATCCTGGGGGACGACCCGCGGGCGCTGAGCCCGAACGTCTTCCTGCGCCCGGTGGTGGAATCCGCCGTCTTCCCCACGCTCAGCTACGTGGGCGGACCGGCCGAGACGGCGTACTTCGCGCAGGTGCGGCCGCTGTTCGCCGCGTTCGGCATCCGCGCGCCGGTGGCGTTCCCGCGCTTTGGCGCCACCCTCGTCCCCGGCGAAGTCGCGGACGCCCGGGAGCGCGCCGGCATCCCCGACGAGGAGCTGCGGCTGCCCCAGCACGAGCTGTGGGAGCGCGTCGCCCGCCGCCACATGCCGGCGGAGCTGTGGGCCAGGCTGGATGCGCTGCGCGCCGCGCTGGTGGACGGCTTCGGCGGGGTGATGGACGTGGCCGGCGGGATCGACGTGAACCTCGACCCCGCCGTGGGCGCGCGGCGCAACCGGGTGCTGCTGGAGGTGGCCAGGAGCGAGCGCACGATCATCCGCCACTTCAAGCAGCGCAACGCGGCGCTGGAGCGCGACGTCCGCACGGTCCGCAACCACCTGCGCCCGAACGGGATTCCGCAGGAGCGCGCGCTCACCGTCTTCCAGTACCTGGATCGCGACCCGCACCTGCTGCGTAAGATCGCGGACGGGATGGACGTGGAGATCGCGGCCGAGCCCGAGGCGGTGTCCGTCGCCGAGCCGGCGATGACGGCGGGGGGGTGACCGGGAGGCAGCAGGCATCGGGGCGGCCGCGGCTGGCCCTCTCCCCCCGGCCCCCTCCCCCCAAAAACTACCCTGGGGGAGGGGGTGCACATCGCTCGTTTCCAGGAGAAGTAGCCGCGCGAAGCGCCCCCGGGTTCCTTTCCCAGGCTCTTTTGGGAGAGGGACAGGCGTTCAGGACGTGGGGCAGTCGCGCCTGGACGCCAGGGTGAGGGCCCCCGCCGGGCCCCGCGTCATTCCCTATCTCCATCTCCCGCTGTAACTTTCGTCTCCCGCAGGCCGTAGTCACGCTCCCGGGCCGCCCCGCGCGGCCGTTGTCTCCCCCACGGCAGAGAGTACCGCAGATGCTGATCGCCCTGGTCGTGATCGTCGCGGTGGTCGTGCTGTTCCTGATCGTCAGCTACAACTCGCTGGTCCGTCTTCGGCTGCAGGCGCAGAACGCCTGGAGCGACATCGACGTGCAGCTCAAGCGGCGCTACGACCTGATTCCGAATCTCGTCGAAACGGTGAAGGGGTACGCCGCGCACGAGCGCACCACGCTCGACAGCGTGACGCAGGCGCGCGCGCAGGCGCTGACCGCGGCCACCGCCGGCCCCGCCGCCCGCGCCCAGGCCGAGGCGCAGCTCACGACCGCGGTGCACGCGCTGGTGGCCACCGCCGAGGCGTACCCGCAGCTCCAGGCCAGCGGCGGCTTCCGCGACCTGCAGCAGCAGCTGGCGGGGCTCGAAGAGGCGCTCACCCAGGCGCGGCGCTACTACAACGCCGTCGTCCGCGACCTGAACGCGAAGATCATGACCTTCCCCACCAACCTGGTGGCGGGGATGTTCGGCGTGCACCCGCGCGAGTTCTTCGAGGCCGCCGAGGCCGAGCGCGAGACGCCCAAGGTCAGCTTCTAAAAGCAGTGCTGAGTGCTGAGTGCTGAGTGCTGAGGGTCGAGACTCATCCCCAGCACCTGGCACCTAGCACCTAGCACTCAGCACCCAGCACTCAGCACCCAGCACCCTTTCCCCGGATGCAGATGCGCCGAATCCTGGCGATCCTCGCCGTCTTCCTGGCCGCCGCCGTCCCCGCGGCGGCGCAGGACCGGTCGATCACCATCCGCGACTATTCCACCGACGTGGTGGTGGACCGCGACGGCACCGCGCAGGTCACCGAGGTGATCCGCGCGCGCTTCGACGGCACCTGGAACGGCATCTACCGCGACATCTCGCTGCAGCACCGGACGGGGCAGGGGCGCAAGGCCCGGCTGCACATCGACGACGTCCGCGTGACCGACGTGCAGGGGCAGGCGCTGGAGTTCTGGCAGGAGAAGGGCGAGCACGGCGAGCGCCGCATCCGCATCCGCGTGCCGGGTGCCAGCGACGCCACGCGCACGGTGTGGATCCGCTACAGGGTGCGCAACGCGATCCGCCACTTCTATCCGCAGGACGTCGGCGGCGAGCACGACGAGCTCTACTGGAACGCCACCGGCAACGGGTGGGACTTTCCGATCGAGCACGCCGTGGCCCACTTCGTCCTTCCCGACGGCGTCTACCCCACCTCGCAGGCCGCCTACACCGGGGTCGCGGGGAGCACCGCCAGCGACGCCACCATCCGGGTGCAGGGGAACGCGGTGACGGCCGAGACCACGCGCCCGCTGTACTCGCGCGAGGGGCTCACGCTGGCGGTCGGCTTCCCGGCCGGCGTGCTGCCGCGGCCCACGCTGGCGCAGGTCAAGCGCGAGCAGGCGATGGAGTGGTGGCCCCTGCTGCTCCCGTTCCTGGCGTTCGGGCTGATGTTCCGGCGCTGGCTTCGCGTGGGCCGCGACCCGCGCGCGCTCCCCGTCGTGGTGCAGTACGAGCCGCCGGACGGGATGACGCCGGCCGAGCTGGGCACCATCGTGGACAACAGCGCCGACCTGAAGGACATCACCAGCACGCTGATCGACCTGTCGGTGCGCGGGTGGATCGGGATCGAGGAGGTGGAGCAGAAGCACGTGTTCGGCCTCTTCTCCACCAACGAGTGGGTCTTCCACCGCCGCAAGGAATCGACGGAAGGGCTGCAGGAGCACGAGCGCGAGTTCCTGGCCGCCCTCTTCTCCGGCGCCGACGACGGGCCGGCGTGGGAAGACCTGCGCGCGCGCCGGGCCCGCGGCGAGGAGTTCTCGGTGGAGGACTACGGCACCGTGGGCGTGGAGGTGCGCACGCAGCCGTACATCCGCATGTCGGAGCTGAAGAACAAGTTCTACCGCTCGATCGACGGGATCAAAGGCGCGATCTTCGACCGGCTGGTGGAGCGCGGGTACTACCTCAAGCGCCCCGACCGGGTGAAGGGCGTGTGGGTGGCGTTCGGGATCGTGGTGATGATCCTGAGCGGGATCGGCGCCGGGTTCCTGGGCGACCTGGGGAGCCCGCTCTTCGCCACCGCGCCGCTGGCCGTCGGCGGCATCGCGTCGGGGGTCGTCATCCTGGGCTTCGGGCTGGCGATGGCCGCGCGCACGGTGAAGGGCGCCCGGGCGCGCGAGGCGGCGCTGGGGTTCAGGGAGTTCCTGGACAAGGTCGAAAGCGACCGCTACCGGCGGATGATCACCTCGCCCGAGCTGTTCGAGCGCTACCTGCCGCACGCGATGGCGTTCGGGGTGGAGGCCCGCTGGGCGCGCGCCTTCGAGGACCTGTACCGCGACCCGCCCAACTGGTACGCCGGCAGCCACTACCACAGCTTCAGCACGTCGAGCTTCACCAGCCACATGAGCTCGTTCACCTCGTCCGCCGCCAGCACCATGAGCAGCTCGCCGAGCGGGTCCAGCGGCGGTGGCAGCAGCGGCGGCGGCTCCGGCGGCGGCGGCGGCGGCGGGTGGTAGGATCGCCGCAAGCAGCGATGGCGGATGATGAACGGCGCGCGGACCGGGGGCTCGCTCCGCGCGCCGGGCTCATGGCAACAGGGATGAGAAACCCTTCCGCACGACACGTACAACCTGTACATTTGGTTCAACTCGAACCGAGATCGATCCGATGTCCAGCAAGCCGTCAGCTCGTGACACCCACGCCACCGCCCCGGAGCCGGCCAGTCCGGCCGAGCCGTGTCTCGAGCCGTGTGAGATCGACGGCGGGCCGGTGCTGACCGAGGCCCAGCGCCGCGAGCTGGACCGCCGTATCGAGGAATACGACCGGGATCCCGATGGCGGGCGAGACTGGGCCGAGATCCGCCACGAACTGCTGCAGCGCGTCGCCCGCCGGAGGGCTTCGGCGGCGTGAACGCATTCAGACTGACGGGCGTGAGGTTTACCCGCCTCGCTGAAATGGACATTACGGACATACTCGACTGGTACAACGCGCAGTCGCCGGATCTCGGCGACGAGTTCATCCAGGTGTTCAACCGCGCCATCGACCTGATCCTCGACCATCCCCTGGCGGCTCCGCTGGTGTACCGGCGCGCCCGACGCCTGGTTATAGACCGCTTCCCATATTCTGTCTTCTACATCTACGAACGAAACCGCGCCCGCGTGATCGCCGTGATGCACCATCGCCGCGATCCGCGCGACTGGCAAAGCCGACTGCCGTGACGGTCGCTGGCCGCGCCGGGTCGCCATCGGCGCGACGCGGAAGACTTCCCGCGGACGCCGCGGCCCCTCACCCACATCGCCCGATCGGCCCCATGCCATCCTTCTCCTCCGCCGCATTCACGGTCCTCGAGCTCGCGCGCGACCTTTGGGACGGGGCGCTGGACCTGGTGTTCGCGCCGGTGTGCGTGGCGTGCGGCGAGCCGGTCGACACGGCGGCGGCGGAGCGGCTGGTGTGCGGGGTGTGCTGGCTCCGATGCCGGCCGCTCCCCGTTCCCCGCTGCGCGCGCTGCTGGAGCCCGGTGCCGCCCGACCGCGAGCCGTCGCCCGTCTGCCGCACCTGCCGCGAGTGGCCGGCCGCGGTCCGCGCCATCCGCTCGGCGTACGCGATCGGACAGGTGCCGCGGGCGCTGGTGCACGCGCTCAAGTACCGTGGCTGGACGGCCGTGGCGGCGCCGATGGCCGCGCGCATGGCCGCGCTGGAGCTGCCGGGCGACGTGGCGTCCGAGGCCGACCTGGTGATCCCCGTGCCTGCCAGCGCGGCGCGGCTGCGCGAGCGCGGCTACAACCAGGCCGAGCTGCTGGCACGCGGCGTGGCATGGTTTTCGGGGCGCACCCTGGCCGCCGATCTGCTGCGCCGGACGCGCCAGGCGGGGTCCCAAACGGCCTTGCATCCGGGGGAGCGGCGGGCTAACGTAGCGCGCGCTTTCGCCGTGCCCCCGGGGCGCGCGGCGGAGCTCCGCGGCGAGCACGTGATCGTGGTGGACGACGTGTGGACCACCGGCGCCACCAGCCTCGCCTGCGTGAGCGCGCTGCTGGAGGCCGGCGCCCGCGTGGCGAGCGTGGTCACCTTCGCGCGCGTGGTGCCGGAGCTGGAGCGGCGGGTCGCTCCGGCTCCGGGCGTGCTTCCGGGCCCGTGAACCGTTCTTTCTTTCGACTGATCCGCTAAAGGGGAAGCCATGGCCATCCGCGTCGCCATCAACGGCTTCGGCCGCATCGGGCGCAACGTGCTTCGCGCCGCCAAGCAGGCCGGCGCCACCGACATCGACTTCGTGGCGGTGAACGACCTGACCGATACGAAGACGCTCGCCCACCTCCTGCGCCACGACTCGGTGCACCGCGACTACCCCGGTACCGTGGAAACCCGCGAGAACGCGCTGGTGGTGGACGGCGACGAGGTGAAGGTGTTCGCCGAGAAGGACCCCGCCGCGCTCCCCTGGGGCGATCTGGGCGTGGACATCGTAATCGAGAGCACCGGCCGCTTCACCAAGAAGGCCGACGCCGCCAAGCACATCCAGGGCGGCGCGAAGAAGGTGATCATCTCGGCCCCCGCCAAGGACGAGGACATCACCATCGTCCTGGGCGTGAACGAGGACCGGTACGATCCGGCGAGCCACCACATCGTCTCCAACGCCAGCTGCACCACCAACTGCCTGGCGCCGGTGGTGAAGGTGCTGCTCGACGAGTTCGGCTTCCGCCGCGGCGTGATGACCACCGTGCACGCCTACACCAACGACCAGAACATCCTGGACCTGCCGCACAAGGACCTGCGCCGCGCCCGCGCCGCCGCCATGTCAATCATCCCCACCACCACCGGCGCCGCCAAGGCCACCGCGCTGGTGATCCCCGAGGTGAAGGGGAAGATCGACGGCATCGCCATGCGCGTGCCCACGGCCGACGTCTCGGTGGTGGACCTGGTGGCCGAGCTGGAGAAGGAAGTGACCGCGCAGCAGGTGAACGACGCGCTGCGCGCCGCGGCCGAGGGGAAGCTGAAGGGGATCCTGGGGTACGAGGAAGAGGAGCTGGTCTCCATCGACTTCACCGGCAACCCCCACTCCTCCATCGTCGACGCGCCGACCACCAACGTGATCGGCGGGCTGGTGAAGGTGATGGCGTGGTACGACAACGAGTGGGGCTACAGCAACCGCTGCGTGGACCTGGCCCGCTACATGGGCGAGCGCCTGCAGAACAGCTGAGCCGGACGGGGACGGAAGGGCATCGGGGCGAAGTGCGCCGGTGCCCTTCGTGCGTTCGTACGGGGTATGGCACTCCGACGCACCGCGCCCCCTCCGCTCGCCTGGGCTCGCACCTCCCC
>DASSME010000218.1:0-5159 GCA_035689035.1 Longimicrobium sp.
CCATCGCCGTCCCCGCGGCGACGGCGGTGACCTGGCCGGTGGACGAGACCGTGGCGACGGCGGGGTTGCTGCTGGCCCATTCCACCACGCGTCCGCCGAGCACCGCGCCGTTCGCCGCGCGGGTGACGGCGGCAAGCTGCACCCCGGCGCCCTTCGCCACGGTCACGGGGCTGGCGGCGCCGGTGATCTCGACCGAGGCGACCGGTCCCGCGTTCTCGGGCGCCCGCACCGTGAGCGTGGTGGTGCCGCTGCGGTAGTCGCTCACCGCGGTGACCACCACCGTGCCGGCTCCGCGGGCGGTCACCAGCCCCGTTTGCGACACCGTGGCGACCGCGTCGTCACTGCTCCCCCACGTCACCGGGAGGCCGTTCACCGGCTTGCCCCGCGAGGTGACCGGGGTCGCGGTGAGTTGGAGCGTGGCGCCCACCTCCAGCTGCGTGGCCGGCGCCGATACCTGCACGCGCGCCACGGTGGCGGACGTGGTGCCGGTGCTGTCCGAGCAGGCGGCGGCCAGCACCGCCAGCGAGGTCATCAGGATCTTCGCGGTCGTCTTCATCTATCCGTCTCCGGGTCCGTTTGGTTGAGTTGAATGCCTGCCGTACGTGCCCCCTCAGACGCGCATCACCCCCGCAGGGTTGGAGCGGGCGATCCGTCGCGTCCCTGGGTCGCCTACGCGGACCCGCCGCGGAGAGTTTCGCGATTCCACCCGAGAACCCGTTGCGGCGCCTGGTGATGGAACACGCTAAACGATTGGGGAGAAATGCCTTTCGGAGATCTCGGGAGCCGGGCGAAAACTTCTGGATTCGCGCACCTCGCCCGCGCGGCGGCGCAACTCGCCGCGAAGATCGCGCAGGTCGCTGCAAAATTTCCGGGATCGGGCGATTGGAGGGATGAACCGCATGGTCTGGACGCCTGTCCGTCACCCGTGCCCGGGAGATGGACGAGCCATAGATTGGAGGCGAACCTCTCAGGCCACCGCGGGGACACGGAGCGCGAGCATGTGCGGACGATTCGGGCAGAAGGCGAGCAGCGCCGAGCTGGCGGCGGCGTTCGAGGCGGCGTGGCGGTGCGAGGAGCCGCGGCTGCCGCGCTTCAACATCGCGCCCACGCAGGACGTGCCGGTCCTGCTGCGCCACGACGGGGCCCGCGTGCTCGACCAGCTCCGCTGGGGGCTGATCCCCAGCTGGGCCAAGGACGCGTCGATCGGCAGCAAGATGATCAACGCGCGCGCCGAGAGCGTGATCGAGGGGAAGCCCGCCTTCCGCGCGGCGTTCCAGCGGCGCCGCTGCCTGGTGCCGGCCAGCGGCTTCTACGAGTGGAAGAAGGTGGGGAAGGTGAAGGTGCCGCAGTGGATCCATCCGGCCGACGGCCTCCCGCTCACCTTCGCCGGCCTGTGGGAGACGTGGCGGCCGGCGAAGGACGCGGAGCCGGTGCTCACCTTCACCATCGTCACCACCACGGCCAGCGCCGACGTCACCGGCATCCACGACCGCATGCCCGTGATCGTGGCCCCGGCGGACCGCGACGCCTGGCTCGCCGCCGAGACCCCCTCCGCCGACCTGGCCGCGCTGCTGCGCCCCGCGCCCGACGGCCTGCTGATCCACCACGCCGTCTCCACCGCCGTCAACCGCCCGACGTTCGACGGGCCGGAGCTGATCGAGCCCGACCGTTCCGCCACGGAGCCGGAGGGCGAGCTGTTCGCGGGGGTGTGACGCGCGAACGAGCATCCAATCCGTTCCTCGGGCACCGCGCCCCCTCCGCTCGCTCAGGCTCGCGCCTCCCCCGTACCGGGAGAGGCTGCGGGAGCGGCGTTGGAGTGGACCGTAAGCGCCTCGTTTCACCACGCCTTTGCAGTTGCTACGCTTCATCCGCTGACACGCATGCGTCTGCTCTATTCGCAGCTGCATCCCCCCACCAACCTCTCCCGGTACGGGGGAGGTGGACGGCCTGGGCCGGCCGGAGGGGGCGCGGGGGCTCGCCGCCTGCGCCGCAGGATGAATTGCAAAGGTGCCGAAATCATTTCCGATGGATGCAGGATGGTGGAGGGCAAGGCAGGAAGAGGAACCGCTTCGGGAATCAGCCAAATCGTTGTAGTCCATTGACTTACCCTGACGCCGGAAGCAGATCGCATCGCGGGCACGGCGCTCGCGTGTGGCGCCGCCATTCGGGCCAGATGTGACGTGGATGCCGTGCGTTGGGCCGTGTGCGGCGAGCGGTTCGTGCGCCATGCGTCTTGACGTGCGTATCGCGCACGGCTTACCATACTGCCATCTCCCCAGCATTACCCAACGTTCCCCGCAGCCGGCCGCTCCGCCCTTGTGCCGTGGAGCCGACCGATGCGCCTGCTCGTGAACCGCCCGGTGCAGCCCAACCGCACGCAGCGAGAGGACCCGTGAAGAAAGCCGCACTCGCCGTCGCCGCCACCCTGGCCGCCGTGGCCCCGCTGGCCGCGCAGCAGGACACCGTCCCCCAGGGGCGCGTGCACACGGTCCGCCGCGGCGACACGCTGTGGGACCTGGCGCGCCAGTACCTGGCCGACCCGTTCCTGTGGCCCGAGATCTTCCGCCTGAACACCGACGTGGTGCGCGACCCGGCCCGCATCTACCCCAACGAGCGGCTGGTGCTGCCGCCGGGGGTGGCCGCCGTGGGCCCCAGCGAGCCCGAGCACACCGTCTTCCTGCGCACCGGCGGCGACACGCCGCGTGACCGGCTGACGATCCTCCCCGCCGGCACCGCCGAGTTCCCCGTGGTGCGCACCGGCGACTTCTACCGCGCCGGCTTCGTGGTGCCCGAGGGCGACGTGCGGCCGCAGGGGCGCGTGCGCGAGATCGTCTCGCCCACGGTGGTGCCGCTGGAGCGCCAGCCCACCGTGCAGATCTACGACAAGGTCCTGGTGAGCACCGACAGCGGGATGGCGCCCTTCCGCATCGGCGACCGGGTGCAGTTCCTTCGCCCCGAGCGGCGGATCGAGCCGTACGGGCGGCTGTTCACCCCGCGCGGGATCGGCACCGTGGCCAACGTGGACGGCGGCACCGCCACCGTGGTGGTGATCCGCATGTTCGACCCCGTGGGCCCCGGCGACCTGGTGACGCCCGCGCCGGCGTTCCCCGTGGCCAACGGCGTGCGCCCCGCCGCCGCGGCCGACCTGCAGGGCCGACTGGTGGGCTTCCAGCGCCAGCACCCGCTGCAGGCGGTGGAAGAGCTGGCCGTGCTCGACGTGGGCCGCCAGGCCGGCGTGAAGGAGGGCGACGAGTTCGAGGTGTTCCTCCCCCGCCAGCGCGCCGACTGGGGGACGCGCCCCGAGGTGTCGGTGGCCCGGGTGCAGGTGGTGAAGGTCACGCAGCGCACCAGCACCGTGCGCATCGTCCAGATGGAGCAGCCCGCCGTCGCCGTCGGCCAGCCCGTCCGCCGCGTGGCCAGGATGCCCTGAACTGCTGTCGGCAGATGAACAGACGAAGGGCGGCGAAGCAGATCGGTGCTTTGCCGCCCTTTGCTCATTCATCATCGCTCGCGGGGGATCTACCCGATGAGCCGCCACACTCGCACCACCAGCTTTCCGAATCCAGAGAACGCAAGTAGTCCAGCCGCACTGAGGAAGCTCCAAGTGCCACGGACGCGTATCCACTTGGCCTTGTAATTCCGGCATTCGAACAGCGCCTGATTGTACTCGCTTCGCAAGTCATCGATGGTGGGTTTCAATACCGTTTCCAGGCTCCTGGCCGAAAACAGAAACTCGGCGATTGCGAGCAACCCGCGCCCCGGGGGAGACGAAATTCGGCGCGCCGGGGTCGAGGCAATCACTGCCTTACGTTCCCACTCGGCTAGCTCATTCATCAAGACGGCGCGAACATCCTCAGGTTCCGCTTTGATGCGCGAGCGGATTTCCTCCCAGGGGACGAAGCCGGTTTCACTCTGTGCCATCAAACCCTCGACAAGCCCCTCCAACCAGACCCGCTGAAGCCGTCGTTTGAATGGCCATCGAACGATCAGACGGCCCATGCCCCCTCCCCGCCCGCGAACAGCCGGGCTGCGTGTTCGAGTGCACGGTACGCGCGGGCACCGAAGCCCGTAGCCTTGTAGAGGCGGCGCGGCGGTCCGTCGCCGGGGGAAACCTCTTCCTGGCGCGATTCTACGTAGCCCTTCTCGGCCATACGGCTGAGCGTCACGTACACCGTTCCGCGCTTCAGAACGTCGGAACTGGTGACGAGCTCCAAGCCGTACATTTCTCCGTTCGCGATCAGCAGCCGGAGAACCTCGGCCTCTTTGGCGGATAGGCGCGGAATGTCCATGGAAGTAGCTTACAACTTGTAAGACTGGTTGTCAACGGTCTCACAGCTGTTGGAGCCTCGCGCAGTTTGCGAGGCTTCTCGTCGTTGTTGCTGCGGCTTGAGCCGCCGGTGCGCTAGCGATGCCATTCGATGGACCGAACGTCCGTTCGGCGGCGAATCGTCTCTCCGCCCTTCCGTAAAGCCGCGCCGGAGCGCATTTTCCACCCGATGAACACCGCCACCCTGCACCTGGTCGCCCTCGCGCTCTACGCCCTTTCCGCCGCCCTGCTGGGGGTGTCGATGGCGCGCAGCCATCGCCGCCTTCCCGCCGTGGCGGCCAGCGTGCTGGGCGCCGCCATCCTGGTCCACGTCGCCGAGCTGGCGGTGTACCGGCGCGAGTTCGGCGAGCTGCCGCTGGTGGGGCTGGGGCCGTCGCTCTCCGTCTTCGCGCTGCTGATCGCCGCCGGGTCGCTGGGGCTGGCGACCCTCGGACGGACGGGGCCCGTCGGCCTCGTCCTGGTCCCCGTGGCGGCGGCGGTGGCGGCGGTGGCCGAGATCGTGGGGGTGCAGCCGTCGCGGCAGGTGCTGGCGTTCCAGGGGCCGTGGTTCGTCTTCCACGTGGTCCTCGCCTTCCTGGGCTACGCGGGGATGACGGTGGCCTTCGCGGCGGGGCTGATGTACCTGCTCCAGTTCCGCGAGCTCAAGAGCAAGCGCTTCGGCGCCGTCTTCCGCTTCTTCCCCCCGCTCGACACGCTGGACCGCATCGGGCGCGGGGGGCTGGTGGCGGGGATGGCGTTCCTGACGCTGGCGCTGCTGGTGGGGTGGGCGTGGACGGAGCGCTTCGGGCGGCCGATGTCGCCGGGGAACCCGAAGGTGGTGTGGGGGATCCTG
>DASSME010000219.1:0-13498 GCA_035689035.1 Longimicrobium sp.
GCGGCCGTGCTGGTGCTGGCCGCGGGCGCGCTGCTCTTCCGCCCGCACGAGCTGGAGGCCGGCCGCAGCGAGCTACGCCTCGTTCCCGCCAACCCCCGGCCGGGGCAGGCGGTGCGCGTGGAATACCGGCCCGGCGTGCGGCTGGAGCACGACCGCGTGGTGGTGCTGCGCGCCGACGAACGCCCCGCCCGCGGCATGGGCCTGGTGGACCACGCCCGCGCCGTGGCGCGGCTCACCCGCACCCGCGCCGGCGTCTTCACCGGCACCTACACCCTTCCCCGGTCGGCGCTCTACGCCCGCTTCGCGGTGGAAGACACCACCGGCAGCCGCGTGGACGTGGACGCGGCGTGGGACGCGGTCGCCCTTGGCCGCGACGGCCGGCCGCGGCTGGACGCGCTGCTGGAGCAGTACCATGCGCTGTCGTTCGTCGACATGCTGGCCGCGCGCCGGGTGGCCGGGCGGATGGTGGAGATCTACCCCGACGCGCCCGCCGCCTGGCTCCGGCTGTACTGGGCGTCCTCCGCGCTGGCCAGCGCGGCGCAGCGCGACAGCCTGGCGCGCGAGCATGCGGGCCACCTGCGCCGGCTGGGGGCGCGGGCCGACGCCGCCGCGCGGGTGGGCAGCGGCGACCTGGCCGAGCTGATCCGCTACGCCGCGTCGCTCGACGACACCGCGCGGGCCCAGGCGTGGCGCGCGCGCCTGCTGGCGGCCGACACCACGTCGGCCGACGCAGCGGAGCAGCTGCGCGACCAGGTGGTGGAGCGCTACGGCGGGCACGACGCCCGCGAGCTGGCCGAGCTCGAGCGCCTGTGGAGCCGCCACGGGGCCGTGCTCCCGGTCGTCACCTTCAACGCGTTGATGGTCGCGCAGCGCGCGGGCGACGCGGACGCCGTGCTGCGCTGGGGCGACCGCTTCTCCGCGGCCGAGCCGGCGGCGGCCCCGCTCGCCACCCGCTTCGCGCTGCGGTACCCGCGGATCCGCGCGCAGGCCATGGACCGCGCGCGGGCGGCCATCCGCGCGCTCCTCGCCGCGCCCGGCGACGCCCGGCCACTGGAGGTGAGCGCGCCCGAATACGCGGCGCAGCGGCGGCGCGGGGCGGCCTACTTCCTGGGCGAGCTGGGGAAGCGGCTGGCCCAGGAGGGCCGCTACGCCGCCGCGCGCGACACGCTGGAGCGCGCCATGGCGGGCGCGTGGGACGTGGACGTGTTCCGCTCGGTGGCGCAGGCGCGGCTGGCGCTGGGCGACACCCTGGGCGCGGTGGACGCCTTCGCCCACGCCGTGGCCGACCCGGCCACCTCGCCCACCCTGGCGGACTCGGTGCGCGCGCGCTTCCCGGTGGCGGCCGCGGGTTGGCGGGCGCGGGTGGCGCGCGCGCGGGCACGGATGGCCGCGCTGCTGCGGGAGCGCGGGGTGGAGCGGGCGGTGCGCGGGCGCGTGCGCATGGCCGATGGGCGCGGACGCCCGCGCGAGCTGGAGCCCGCGTCGGCGGGGCCCACCCTGGTGGCGTGGTGGTCGCGCCACTGCGCGGCGTCGCTGTCGCAGCTCGGGGAGCTGCAGGCGCTGGCCGCGCAGCTGGAGCGCCGCGGCGCGCGCGTGGTCACCATCACCGACGAGGCGCCCTCGGCCGAGGTGCGCGGCTTCCTGGCCGCGCACGGCTACACCTTCCCCGTGTGGTACGACGTGGACCGCGCCGCGCGCCGCGCCTTCGACAACGCCGCCACGCCCCGCTACCAGGTGCTGGACCACCGCGGCCGCATCCGCTTCGAGAACGGCGGCCTCGAGGACGTGCCGCGGCAGGTGGCGGTGCTGCAGGACGAACGGCGGGCCGGGGCGGGCGGCCTGTAATCGCCTGGACAGGTGGCGGGTGGTAGATTGGCGGCCGATCGCGTCGCCGGAAGTGAACCCGGCGGCGCCGCTGATCCCGCACCCCAGGAGGCACCCGTGCCGTTCGGACTCGGCTTTGGCGAAACGATCCTGATCCTGTTCGTGGTCCTGCTCTTCTTCGGCCCCAAGCGCCTTCCCGAGGCCGCCTCGTCGCTGGGGAAGGGGATCCGCGAGTTCAAGCGCGCGGTGAGCGGGGTGGGCGAAGAGCTGATGGCCCCCACCAACACCATCGCCGCCGCGCCGGCGCCGCCGCCGCACGCCACCCTCGCCGGCCCGGGCGCGGACCCGCACGCCGTCGCGCTCGGCGCCAGCGAGCCCGTCGCCGAGCCGCTGCGGCTGGCGGATGAGCCCTCGTCCGACGCGGTACGCGATGAGACGTCGGTCGCGGCAGACGTCGCCTGACGGCACCACGTCGAATCGAACCAGGCACGGAGCGGCGGCGGCTGTTCCGTGCCTTCTGCATTCTCGGCGAAGCCGCTGCGTGCGATGAAGTAGCCGCGCGAAGCGCCCCCGGGTCCCTCTCCCAGGTTGTTTTTGGGAGAGGGACAGGCTTTCAGGACGCGACGCAGTCGCGCCTGAAAGCCAGGGTGAGGGCCTGCCGCGCACTGGCGCGCGCGGAACGGCCACGGTTAGGATTGCCGCATCCCGTTCCGCTCCCCGCGCCACCCGTCGTGACCTCCGACCCGATCCACCGCCCACCCGCTCCCACGCCCGTCCGCGGCCGGTTCGCGCCGAGCCCCACGGGCGCGCTGCACCTGGGCAACGCGCGGACGGCGCTGCTGGCGTGGCTGCACGCGCGCGCCGCCGGCGGCGCGTTCGTGATGCGCGTGGAAGACCTGGACTTCGGAAGGGTGCGCCCCGGGATCATGCAGGCGCAGCTGGACGAGCTGCGCTGGCTGGGGCTGGACTGGGACGAGGGGCCGGATACCGGCGGCCCGCACGCGCCGTACGTCCAGTCCGGGCGCGGCGCGCCGTACGACGCGGCGCTGCGCCGGCTGGCCGAGCGCGGCCTGCTCTTCGAGTGCACCTGCAGCCGCCGCGACATCGCCGCAGCGGCCAGCGCGCCCCACCAGGGCGAAGAGGGCCCGCGCTACCCCGGCACCTGCCGCGGGCGCCTGGCCGACCCGTCCGTCCCCTCTCTCCTCGCCCACGGCCGCTCGCGGGTGGCGCTGCGGATGCGGGTCGAACCCGGCGACGTCTGCTTCGACGACCTGCTGATGGGCCGCTGCTGCTTCGACCCGTCCGCCGAGACGGGCGACTTCGTGGTGCGCCGGAAGGACGGCGCCGCGGCGTACCAGCTGGCCGTGGTGGTGGACGACGACGCAATGCGGATCACCCACGTGGTGCGCGGCGGCGACCTGCTGTCGTCCACCGCGCGGCAGCTGCTGATCTACCGCGCGCTCGCGCTCCCCGAGCCCCGCTTCCTGCACGTGCCGCTGATGCTGGGGGACGATGGCGAGCGCCTGGCCAAGCGCCACGGCTCCGTCTCGCTCGCCGAGCTGCGCGCCCGCGGCATCCCCCCCGCGCGCGTCACCGGCTGGCTCGCCGCCACCTGCGGGCTGGCCGCCGAGGGAGAAGACGTCTCCGCCCGCCGCCTGGTCCCCCGCTTCTCCGTCGACCGCCTTCCCCGCGAGCCGACCGTGATCACCGCGGCGATGCTCGGCCGACTGTGGGACGATTGATTTCCCTTCCGCCGCTTCCCCATCGCGCCCGCCCCGGACCGGCGTTTCTTCCGCGCGCGGATGCAACGGCGGCGCCAGGGCCGGTACTCCGCGCGGGCGGACTTGGTGTAGCCGTTGCCGCGAACTCACTCGCCCTCCACCGTCCGGAACGCAGGTTTTTCGCGATGATCATCCCCCATACAACCATCCGCCGCCCCCGCGACACTCAGTCAGTGCCATGAGGACCGAAACCGCACCCGCCACCGACCGCGCGCTCGCCGAGGCGCTCCTCCTGACCGGAGACGAGCGTGCGTTCCGCGACCTGTACGCGCGCCACACGCCCCGGCTGTACCAGGTGGTGCTGCGCATCCTGGGCGGGGCCGAGCACGACGCCGAAGACGTGGTGCAGGAGACCTGGATCCGCGCCACCGAAAAGCTGGGCGGCTTTCGCTGGGAGGCGGCGTTCGGCACCTGGCTCACCGGGATCGGGCTGAACGTGGCGCGCCAGCTCCTGCGCAAACGGGGGAGATGGGTGGACCTGGAAGACGCGCCCGAGCCCTGGCGGCCGCCGCCCAACGAGGGCGACCGCATCGACCTGGAGCGGGCGATCGGGCTCCTCCCGGCCGGGTACCGCGCGGTTCTGGTGCTGCACGACGTGGAAGGGTACCGGCACGAGGAGATCGGCGAGATGCTGGGGATCGCCCCGGGCACCTCCAAGAGCCAGCTCTTCAACGCACGAAGGTCGCTCCGGCAGGTGCTGGAGCCCGCGAAAGGACGGACGCATGAACCCGCATGACGAGATGGAAGACGCGCTGACCCCCGCCGAGCGCGAGCTGTTCGCGGCGCTCCCTCGCGAGCGCGAGCCGGGGCGGCTGCTGGAAGAGCGCACCGTGCGGGCGCTGCGCGAGCGCGGGCTGCTGCAGGCCGCCGCCGCGCCGCCGGCGGTGGCGGACGCGCGGCGCAGGCTCCGCTTTCCCGCGGCGTGGATCTCGGGGGCCATCGCCGCGGGGATCGCGCTGTTCCTGGGCGGGCTGGCCACGGGCCAGTACCTGGGCCAGCAGCACGCCGACCGGATGGTGAGCCAGGTGCAGGCGCGTGACGCGCAGACCGCCGCGCTCCTGGTGCAGCAGACCGGCACCGCCTACGTGCAGGCGCTCTCCAGGCTCACCGCCGACACCACCGGCGGCGCCAACCGCCAGGGCCGCGAGGTCGCCCAGCAGATGCTCAAGCAGGCGGCCGACGAGGTGGTGCGGATGAACCCGAACGACCCGGTCGCCAGCGGCATCCTGGCCGTCTTCGACCGCGCCGGCGCCAACCGCCCCGCCGCCCAGGGCGATACGGCGAGCAAGCAGCGGGTGGTCTGGTTCTGAGCGGTCGCGCGCGCGGGAGAATTCTCGGGGCGGTTGGATGCCGTCCTCTTGGCTGGGGATGATGAACGATGAACCGACGGACGAGAGGACGTGATGGTACCCGCGCCCACACGGGGGCGCGGGCGAGACGGACGGCACACCATCAGACCGGATTGAGGGATAGATGAGACTGGCAAGGAACCTGGCGGCGGCGGCGGCGCTGGCGATCGTGCCCGCGGCCACCACGGCGGGCGCGCAGGGCGCCTGCGGCAGGGACGAGGGGATCGTGATCCCCGACCTGGGGTGGAACGACGTGAGCTGCAGCCACTGCATGATCGAGTACTCGCCCGCCCACCGGCGCTACCGCTTCGGCACCGAGCCGCGGCTGGGCGGCATCCACGGCCCCGGCGAGGGGCGCCTGCGCGAGGGCGACGTGCTGGTGGCGCTGGACGGCCAGCTGATCACCACCGACCGCGCCGGCGACCGGCTGGCCAACATCCGCCGCGGCGAGCGGGTGCGCGTCACCGTCCGCCGCGGCGGCCAGGTGCGCGACGTGGACGTGGTCGCCGGCGAGCGCTGCATCCGCCCGCCCGTGCCACCGACGCCGCCGCGGGCTCCGCGCGCGCCCGGGGCACCCACGCCGCCGCGCGCACCCGGCGCGCCGGTTCCGCCGCAGCCGCCGGCGCCGGGGCGCCTGCCGGTGCCGCCGCAGCCGGGCGTGCCGCCCGCCGCCCCGCGCGCACCCGGCGCGCCGGTGCCTCCGCTGCCTCCGCTGCCGCCGCTCCCCCCGTCGCCGCCCGACATCCTTCCCGAGGGGTGGTTCGGCTTCGGCATCCGCTGCGACGAGTGCGGCATCCGCAAGCACGGCGACGACGTGCGGATGTTCTTCGGCGAGGCGCCCACGGTGGAGAGCGTGGAGCCGGGGAGCCCGGCCGCCCGCGCCGGCCTGCGCCGCGGCGACCAGCTGGTGGCGGTGGACGGGGCGGCGCTCACCACGGCGGCGGGGGCGCAGCGCTTCCAGGCGATCCGCCCCGGCCAGACCGTGACCTGGACGTACCGGCGCGGCAGCGGCACCTACACCGCCCGCGCCGCCGCCGGCCGCCGCCCCGACCGGCCCACCGCGCCCCGCGCCCCGCGCGCGGCCGACGCCGCCTCGCAGCAGCTGCGCTTCAGCGGCGCGGTGGGGAGCAGCGACGTGGAAGTGCGCGGCGCCCCCGTCACCATCGTCAAGGACGAGCGCACCGGCGAGCTGGTGATCCGCAGCCACGACCTGGTCGTCCGCGTCCGGCCGAACCAGCGGTAGAACGCGCGGTGACGGTCGGAAGGAGCCGGCGGGGAGACTCTCATCTCCCCGCCGGCTCTTCGCCGTGTGGCGAACGCGTTCAGCACGTCTCGCAGTCGGTGAAGCACGAGTTGCGGCACGAGATGCCCAGCGTGTACTCGTGCGCGACGACGCTCCCCCGCTCCTCGCCGTCGCCGGTGCCGAACGACTCGATCGCGAGCTCGTCCAGGTCCAGCCGCAGCTTCTCGCTCATCACGGTCTCCCTGTGAAATGGTGGATGCACCGCGGCGCCGGCACGGTGCCCTGCGCCCGGTGACCGAATGAATCGTCCGGGCGCGGGCGGCGCGGGCCAGATTTGTGATCAACCGTGCCGGCGGCGGCATCGGCGGCGGGGATTCCGTCCGCACCCCCAACGGCGAAGGCTCGCGGGCATCCCTGCCGCGCGAGCCTCCGCCCCGCGAGTGTGGGCCGTTCTCCGGCCGCGCGTCAGTTCCGCGGAAAGCGCTCGTGGTCCAGCGTGTCGGCGTCGCGGCTGCCGGGGCGCGCCTCGGGCGCGTCGGTCTGGTCGACCTTTCCCTCGCGCTTCAGGTCCAGCCGCTCCTGGTGGGTGTCGCCCGACCGGGCGTCGGTGTGCTGTTTGGTGGCGCCGGTGGTGGCGCCCACCTCGCTGGCGTCGTGTCCGTGCTCGCGGGCCTCGCGCGCGGCCTGCTGCTTCTGCTCCTCGTTCCCTTCCATCTTCCTGCCGCCCATTCCGCTCCCCTCCTGTCGGTGGTGCAACCCCTTGCGGTGAAGGCGATTGGCTGCGGCAAGCATCGTTCCGCGGAACGGCGGAACGGCGGAACGGGTGCGTGAGTGCGTGAGTGCGTGAGTGCGTGAGTGCGTGAGTGCGTGAGTGCGTTCGTGGGCTGCGGACCGATCCGTCACCCTCGGTATCGTTCTCCCGCTCGCCATCGACCGATATCTTCCCGCGGGCCGCCGCGGTACTCGTGGCGCGCGCCCAACCATCGGCGGCAGCGAAACCGGTAGTCCGCGAAGGCGCCGCGAAGGCGCCGCGAAGGCGGACTTCGTGTAGTCGTTGTCGCGGATTCATCCGCCCCTCCCTGCAGCGATCCTGGCCATGCCCTTCGCCGACGACCTCGTCATCCGCCCCGCCACGATGGCCGACGTGCCGGCGCTCGCCGCGCTCGCCACGAGCCTGGGCTACCCCACGGACCCGGCGGCGATGGACGCCCGGATGCGCTCCATCATCGCCGACCCGAACTACCAGACGCTGGTGGCCGAGGCCGCGGGCCGGGTGATCGGCTATGCGGGGATGACGTGGAAATGGTCGTGGGTGGATGACCAGCCGCGTGGGGAGCTGCTGTCGCTGGTGGTCGATCCGGAGGTGCGCGGCCGGGGCGCGGGTGCGGCGCTGATGGCCGCGTCGGAGGAGTGGATGCGGGCGCGCGGCGCGGGATCGGTGCACCTGACCACCGCGCTGCACCGCGAGCGCGCCCACGCCTTCTACGAAGGGATCGGCTACGCGCGCACCGGCTACCGGTACGTCAAGAAGTTCGACGTCGAAGCAGGATGAAGATCAGTCCGGTCGAAGTGTGGCACGGGTGCGATCGACCGAATGAGGAAGGCCCAAACGGCATGGCTCTCAGAGAGTTCACGGAGTCCACAGAGTACGACCGCAGTTCCTCCGTGTACTCTGTGAACTCCGTGAGAGCCTGCGGTTGACTTCATCCCCCCATGGCGACGGGTGCGTACGTACGCGAGTGCGCCCGCGCGTTCACGGGCAGACGCCCGACGTGCTGGCGCACTCATGGGCCAGCGTACCGCTCCCGTAGCCATCCCGCCGAACGAAAAGCTTCCTATCTCGTCCAGCTCAGGAACATCAGTCCGCCGCCCACCAGCAGGATCAGCCCCAGCATGCGGCTCATGGCTGCGCCGGACTCGGGGTTCGGGCGCGCGCGGCGGCCGATGTTCTGGTCGCCGATCACCAGCAGCAGGCCGGCGGCGATCGCGACGATGGCGAGGAGGGGGAGCATGCGGGGGCACTCCGGAATGCGGGAGGGTTGATGAAGGTCCATTTCCGCGGCGAGCCAACCCCGTCACCACCACCACACCCTCGCCGCGGGGATGGAAGATCGGTCGCAACGCGATCGGCGGCAAGGGTTTCGTCGAACGGCCAACGGGTGCGCCCGTGCGTGAGTGCGCGAGTGCGTTCGGGGTCCGGACGCACTCGCGCACTGGCGCACTCACGCACCCGTTCGCGGTCCTTACCTTCCGCCCCCGCTCGCCGCGCCGCGCCGGGCCAGTTCCCCGGCCAGCATCGGGAAGGGATTCACGTTCTCGCTCTCCCACCAGCGGTGCGGGTTGGCGAGGGTGCCCACGGAAAAGTGCAGGTGGTAGTTCCCCGCGCCGGCGTTTCCGGTGTCGCCCACGTAGGCGATCACCTGGCCGCGCCACACGGGCAAGCCCTCGTGGACGCCGGCGGCGTAGCGCTGCAGGTGCGCGTAGTAGTACAGCGTGCGCCCGTCGGGGTCCAGCTGGTAAATGGTGATGCCGCCATTGCCGCCCGTGCGCAGCTTCAGGATGGTGCCGTCCGCCGCCGCCACCACGGGCGTGCCGCCGGGCGCCATGATGTCGATGGCGTGGTGCACGTGCCCGGTGCGCGGGTCCTCGTACGTGTCGCGCAGCTGCTCGGGCCGCACCCCGCGCACGGGAATGGTGAGCGACGCGCCCGGCGCCACGTACGCCTGCGGGCGGCGCCCCTCGGGGGGAGCGTAGGCGGGGAGCGGGTCGGGGGTGGGGTGCGTGGCCGGGGCGGGGGCGCCGCCGCCGCACGCGGCGAGCACGGCGGCGAACACGACCGGAGCCAGCTTCGGAGCGCGCGGCGGAACGGCGCCCAAAGGCGCACGGATGCCCGCGTTTCCGGGGTGGGGAGTCATGTGACCTCCTCATCCGCGGTGAACGGAAATCAGGATTTTCCGAAGGTGGAACGGTACGGTGGGGGCATCCGTGTGCAACAACATGGGTTCGGCGCCGCATGCCGCGCAAGGACTTTATTGCGTCGGGTGCAATGGTGCACGTGTCCGGCACCGCGAACGGGTGCGCCAGTGCGCGAGTGCGCGAGTGCGTCTGGCCCCGGCGGTTCGCCCGCCATCCGGGTGTTCCCGCGGTTCCAAACGCACTCGCGCACTGGCGCACTCACGCACCTGTTTGCTGAGCCCGGCTCAGGTGTACATTCGACGCAACCCGCGGAACTTCCCCTCACACCGGCGCCCCGAAAACCCCGATGGCAGCGAGCCCCGAGAGCATCATCCGGCGTACCTGGGAAACGTGGAGCGGGCGCCCGGGCGGGCGGCGCATCTTCAGCATGCTGCTGGGGCGCGTGGTTCCGTACACGGGCAGCATGGGCGCCACCGTGCAGGAGCTGCGGCCCGGCTACGCGCGCGCCACCCTCCGCGACCGCCGCAAGGTGCGCAACCACCTGCGCTCGGTGCACGCCATCGCCCTGATGAACCTGGCCGAGCTCACCACCGGCCTGGCGCTGAACTATGCCCTTCCCGAGAGCGCCCGCTCCATCCTGAAGGGCCTCAGCATCGAATACCACAAGAAGGCCCGCGGCACCCTGACCGCCGAGGCCACCGCCCCCGTGCTGGCCGACAACGCCGAGCGCGACCTGCAGGTGGAGACCGCCATCCGCGACCAGGCGGGCGACGTGGTGGCCACGGCCAGCGCCCACTGGCTGGTGGGCCCGCGCAAGTAAGCCCGGGGAACGGCCTCCCCCACCGGTGCCACGACGGCGAAACAGGACCGGCCGCCGCGCCTTTGACGCCCCGCGGCTCGTCATCGGGTTGCATTGTTCGGCCGGGACGTTCGATAGCCTTGCGCTGACAGGTGTTACGCCGCAAAGTATCAGATCGCCAGTGCCTACCGGAGTCCCGTTCTTCCCACCAGGTCCTCCGGGCTCTCTTCCCCGGCCGTTGCGCCGCCACGCCCGTCCCGCCGGTCCGATGCGCGTTTTCCCGCTGTTCACCCGTGGCAGTGCATGCCCCCGGTGCGGCCGTCATACCGAGCGTGTGCGCACGCCGCTCGTCCTGCGCCCCGTCCGCCTGGCCTTCTCCACCGTCCAGCGCCGCACCTGCCATGGCTGCCACTGGCACGGCTTCGCGCTTCCCCAGGGCGGCCAGCCACCGGCCGAGAAGACGCCGCCGGCCGAGAAGACGATGTCACCGCGGGCCTGAACCCGCGCTCCAGACAGAGAAGGGCCGTCCGCGCGGTTGGCGCGGGCGGCCCTTCCCACGTTCAGCCGGGGCGGTTCAGGCGGTGAGCACGGTGGCCACGAAGGTGAGCAGCGCCGCGATGGTCACCGCCACGAAGTAGGTGGCCCCCAGCACGCCGTACTTCATCGCCGTCACCATCCACCCCTGCCGGTACACGCGCTTCAGCGCCACGTACAGGTACACGAACATCCACATCCACAGCGCCGCCACCAGCGGCGGCCAGCGCGCCGCGATCATGGCCAGGTAGGTCAGGAAGGCGAAGGCGTGCAGGTGCAGCGCGAACACGAAGTGCTCCACGTAGAAGCGCCTGCTGCGCAGGTACAGCACCTTCAGCAGCGCGGCGAACAGCGGCAGCATGATGAACATCATCTGCGGCACGTGGTCCAGGTAGCCGCGGATCAGCTGGCGCGAGGCGTCGCGCGGGTCCATGCGCCGGAAGTGGTCCAGCCGCTCGTTCAGGGTGGAGTCGAGCTGCGCGTTGCGGGTGGCGAACTTCCACCCGTCCAGGAACGAGCGGTGCCGGGGCGGCGGCGGGGGCACCGGGGGCGAGAGAGCGATCCGGGCGCGGGCCGCCGCGGCGCTGTCACCGGCCAGGGGCCCGCCGGGGCGCGGCGCCAGCGGCAGGGGCGGCATCGGCCGCGCCCCGCGCCCGGCGTGCACGCCCACCGCGCCGCCGCTCATCCCCACGGTGACCGTGGTGTTCTCGTTGATGCCTGTGTTCGCCAGCGGGTCGCGCAGCTCGGGAAGCATCGAGAGGACCACGAAGAACGCCACGCTCGCCACCAGGTACAGCCGGAACGGCGGGATGTACCGCGCGATGCGGCCGCTCATGTACTCGCGGGTGAGCTGGCCGGGGCGAAAGAAGAGGGCGCCCAGCGTGCGCGGGAGCGCGGAGTTGATGGAGAACTGGTCGTCCAGCACCTCCATCAGCATCCGGGTGAGCGACACGTGCACCTCCACCTTCCGCTGTCCGCACATCCGGCAGAAGTTGCCGGGCGTGGGGTCGCCGCAGTTGGTGCAGGGGCGCTCCGGTGTCTTGCGCTCGGTCGGGCGGAAGATGTGGACGCGTGGCGGCGCCGCGGGCGTTCCGAGAGCCATCGGGCGTTGTTCCGGGGGGATGATCCGCGAGGCGGCGCCGGACCGGGGAGATCGGCGCGAACCACGAATCTGTATCCCGCCGCCGCTTACGGGAAGCCCTCCGGACCCCGGCGCAGCATCGAAATGGAAGTGTCCGGGTTGATTGAGATAGAAATGTCCTCCTTCGGGGGAGTTTCGCCCAGACCGCCTCCGGATCGTCCGGCGCGTGTGCCGACGATCGGCCGCCGCGCGCCGAAGTGCGGCCATACCGGCTCGTAGGATCGACTGCGCATTCGAGCCGGTCCCCCGTGGCTCGTCATTCTGAGCGCGACCACGCCTGTGCCGCGGATGCCCCCGATGGCCGCAGCGCGAAGGATCCGTGACCGACGGTGCGCTACCGCTCGTTTATCGCGCCGACCGGCCACGGATCCTTCGGCTTGCGACCGCTCGCTCATCCCGCGGCGCCTGTGTGGTCAGCCTCAGGATGACGAGGCGGGGGGTGGGGCGCAGAATGCACAGTCATTTCCCACAAAACGGTATCACACCGCTTCCGCCGTCCCTTCCTCGACGCGGGCGGCGCGGGTTTCGGGGGTGCCGCGGCGGCGGGCGAGGACCGCGACGCTCACCAGCACCAGCGCGGCGCCCAGCAGGCTCAGCGCGTCGGGGAACTCGTGGAAGAAGAGCATCCCCCACACCGCCGCGAACAGGATCTGCACGTAGCCGATGGCGGTGGCGCGCCCCGCCGGCTCCAGCTGCAGGCCGCGCGTGACGTAGAGCTGCCCCACCACGGCGGTGAGGCCCACGCCGGCGAGCAGCAGCAGCTCGGCCGGGCGGGGCCACACCGCGCCGGAGAGCAGCATCCCCGGCAGCGACGCGGGAACGGTGACCAGGGTGAAGTAGAAGACGATGATCGTGGGGTGCTCGGTGCGGCCCAGCTTGCGCACGCTCACGTACGCCGCGGCGCTGAAGACGGCCCCCAGCAGCCCGATCACGGTGGCCACCGGGTCCAGCCGCATCTCGCCGCCGAACAGGAAGGTGGGGCGCGCGATCAGCAGCACGCCCAGCAGCCCGGCCGCGCTCAGCGCCGCCTCGCCCGACGAGAGCGCCTCGGCCAGCACCAGCCACCCCAGCCACGCGGTGAACACCGGGTTGGTGTACTGGATCACCGTGGCGTCGGCGAGCGGCAGGTGGATCAGCGCGTAGAAGAAGCAGCTGAGCGCCGAGAACCCCGCCAGCCCGCGCACCACCAGCAGCCCCTTGCGGTGCCCCCAGTTGCCGGGCCTGGCGCGGCGGACCAGCACGTACGCCACGATCATCGACACCAGCGCGCGGGCGAACACCACCTCCTGGGTGGGGATGCGCGTGCCCACCTCCTTCACCAGCAGGCTCATCAGGCTGAAGAAGAACGCGCTCAGGACCATCGACATGGCCCCGGAGCGCGGTCCGCCTTCCTTCTGGATCTCGGTCACTGAACCCGTCGCATCGGTTTCCTCTTCCGCTCGCCTGATGTTCCGTCGCCGGGCCCGTCGGGGCAAGGGCGGAAGGTCGGATGGACCGCCGGTGGGTGGCCGCGATGGTACAGGTCCGAGAACCGCCTGGATCCTTGTCGCCACGATGAAACCGGGTGAACCGGCTTTCCACCCGTTTCCCACACAACACGTTGCAGACCAAGGATGTATGGCCGCGTCCGACATCCGGCTGAACTGCTTTCCTCACACAGGGTCCGCAGGGTGCGCAGATAAACCGCAGTTCTCTGCGCACCCTGCGGACCCTGCGTGAGGCCATTCGAAACGTTCGTGTGGGCGATTCAGGCGGAACGGGCATCGAAAGCAACCCGGCAACCGAAGCGGCCGCCGGGCTGTTACGCACTCACGCACTCACGCACTCACGCACTCACGCACTCACGCACTCACGCACTCACGCACTCACGCACTCACGCACTCACGCACTCACGCCCTCACGCACCCGTGC
>DASSME010000220.1:0-3417 GCA_035689035.1 Longimicrobium sp.
GTGGTGCCGATCGGCGGGCCGGTGTGGAACACCGCGCTCTACGTGCTGGACGCCGCGCTGCGGCCGGTGCCCGTGGGCGCCCCCGGCGAGCTGTACATCGGCGGGGTGCAGGTGGCGCGCGGCTACCTGGGCCGCGCGGCGCTGACCGCGGAGCGCTTCGTCCCCGATCCGTTCTCGGCGCGGGGCGGCGCGCGGCTGTACCGCACCGGCGACCGCGCGCGGTGGCGGGCGGACGGCGCCATCGAATACCTGGGGCGGCTCGACTTCCAGGTGAAGATCCGCGGCTTCCGCATCGAGCTGGGCGAGATCGAGGCCGTGCTCCTCGGCCATCCGGGCGTGCGCGAGGCCGTGGTGCTGGCGCGCGAGGACGTTCCCGGAGACCGGCGGCTGGTGGCGTACCTGGTGCCCGACCCGGCGCGCGCGGCGGGGGTGCTGGAGCTCCAGCGCCGGGAGCGGGAGGCCGCGGAGAAGGGGCCCCGCCCGTACGAGCTTCCCAACGGGATGGGGATCGTTCACCTGAACGCGGCCGAGACCCGGTTCCTGTACCGCGAGATCTTCGAGGACCGCAGCTACCTCCGGCACGGCGTCGCGCTCGGCGACGGCGCCTGCGTCTTCGACGTCGGCGCCAACATCGGCCTCTTCACCCTCTTCGCCGGCACCCTGCGCCCGGGCGTCACGGTCTACGCCTTCGAGCCGATCCCCCCCGTGTTCGCGGCGCTGGAGGCCAACGCGCGCATCCACGGCGTGGACGCACGGCTGTTCAACTGCGGGGTGGGGAGCACGGCGGGCGTGGAGACGTTCACCTTCTACCCCCACGCGTCGGTGCTGTCGGGGCGGCAGGTGGACGAGGACGAAGCACGCTCGGTGGTCCGCTCCTTCGTTCTCAACGAGCACGACCCCGGCGCCGGGGGGATGGACGGGGCGTTGCTCGAGGAGATGCTGGAGGCGCGGCTGGACACTGAACAAGTGACCTGCGAGATCCGCACCCTTTCGCAGGTGATCCGCGAGCAGGGGGTGGAGCGGATCGACCTGCTGAAGGTGGACGTGGAAGGGGGCGAGTACGACGTGCTCGCCGGGATCGAAGAGGAGCACTGGGAGAGGATCGCGCAGGTGGTGGCGGAGGCCCGCGACCAGGACCTGGAGCGGGTGACGGAGCTGTTGGCGCGGCACGGCTTCGCGGTCGCGGTCGAGCAGGAGCACGGGCTGGAGGGAACCGGGCTGCACACCCTCTACGCGGTGCGGCCCCAGGCGGCGGCCGGGGAGCCGGCCGCGGCGGCCGCCCCGGCGCGGAGGTGGAGCACCCCGTCGGCCCTCACGCGCGACCTGCGCGGGCTGGGGCGCGAGCGGCTGCCGGAATACATGGTGCCCGCGGCGTACGTGTACCTCGAGGCGCTGCCGCTGACGCCCAACGGCAAGGTGGACCGCAAGGCGTTGCCGGCGCCCGAGCTCGCGTCGGCCGAGGACCGGTCCGTGGCGCCGCGCACCCCGGCCGAGGAGGTGCTGGCGGGGATCTGGGCGGAGGTGCTGGGACGCGAGCAGGTGGGCGTGGAGGAAAGCTTCTTCGCGCTGGGCGGGCACTCGCTGCTGGGCACGCGGGTGGTGTCGCGGGTCCGCGAGCTGTTCGGGGTGGAGCTGCCGCTGCGGGCGCTCTTCGAGGGCCCCACCGTGGCGGAGCTGGCGGTGCGCGTGGAGGAGATGCGCCGCGCGGGGCTGCCGGTGCTGCCGCCGGTGGCGCCGGCCGAGCGCACGGGCGCGCTGCCGCTCTCCTTCGCGCAGGAGCGGCTCTGGTTCCTGGACCGCCTGGAGCCCGGGAGCGCCACCTACAACATCCCCGCGGCATGGCGCCTGGGCGGAGTCCTGGACCAGGCGGCGCTGGAGCGGGCGCTGGGCGAGATCGTCCGCAGGCACGAAGCGCTGCGGACGGTCTTCGCCAACGTGGACGGCTCGCCGGTGCAGGTGATCGCGCCCTTCGGCGGGTTCGCGCTGCCGGTGGAGGACCTGTCGGGGTGGAACGAGGCGGATCGCGAGGCGGCGTTCAGGCGGCGCGCCGGCGAAGAGGCGCGGCGGGCGTTCGACCTTTCGGCGGGGCCGCTCTTCCGCGCGGCGCTGCTGCGGCTGCATGCCGAGGATCACGTGCTGCTGGTCACCATGCACCACATCGTCAGCGACGGGTGGAGCATGGGGGTGCTGCAGCGCGAGCTGTCGGCGCTGTACACCGCGTACCGCGAGGGGCGTGAGTCGCCGCTCCCCGCGCTGCCGGTGCAGTACGCGGATTACGCGGTGTGGCAGCGCGGGCAGCTGGCGGGCGAGGTGCTGGAGCGGCAGCTGGCGTACTGGCGGGAGCGCCTGTCGGGCGCGCCGGAGCTGCTGGAGCTGCCGACGGACCGTCCCCGCCCGCCGGTGCAGACGTACCGGGGCGCGTCGGTGCCGGTGGAGCTCTCCCCCGAGCTGCTGGAGCGGCTGCAGGCGCTGGGGCGGAGCGAGGGCACGACGCTGTACATGACGCTGCTGGGCGCCTTCCAGGTGCTGCTGTCGACGTACGGCGGGAGCGACGACATCGTCGTAGGCAGCCCGATCGCCGGGCGCACGCGCGGGGAGGTGGAGGAGCTGATCGGCTTCTTCGTCAACACCGTGGTGCTGCGCACCGACCTCTCGGGCGACCCCTCCTTCCGCGAGACCTTGCGGCGGGTGCGCGAGGCCACGCTGGGCGCGTACGCCCACCAGGAGGTGCCCTTCGAGAAGCTGGTGGCGGAGCTGCAGCCGGAGCGCAGCCTGAGCCACTCGCCCCTGTTCCAGGTGATGTTCGCGCTGCAGGACGCCGGGGGCGGGGGAGGCGCTCTTCCGGGGCTGGAGGTGGGCGGAGTCGGTGCGGAGCTCGCGAGCGCCAAGTTCGATCTCTCCCTGACGCTCGCGGCGACCGCCCAGGGCCTGCGCGGCGGGCTGAACTACAGCACCGACCTCTTCGAGCGCGGCACGGTCGAGCGGATGCTCGGCCACCTGGCGCGGGTGCTGGAGCAGGTCGCCGCCGACGCCGACGTGCGGCTCTCGCGGCTGGAGCTGCTCGGCGAGGCGGAGCGCTCGCTCGTGCTGGACGCGTGGAACCGGACCGCGGCCGAGGTTCCGGCGGACCGGTGCATCCACGAGCTGTTCGAGGTTCAGGCGGCGCGCACGCCGGGGGCGGTGGCCGTGCGCTTCGAAGCGGAGTCGCTCACCTACCGCGAGCTGAACGAGCGCGCGAACCAGCTCGCCCACCACCTGCACGGCCGCGGCGTGGGCCCCGAGGTGCGCGTGGGCGTGCTGATGGAGCGGAGCCTGGAGATGGTGGTCTCGCTCCTGGCCGTGCTGAAGGCCGGGGGCGCCTACGTGCCGCTGGACCCGGGCCTGCCCGCCGAGCGGCTGGCGTACATGCTCGGCGAC
>DASSME010000221.1:0-13425 GCA_035689035.1 Longimicrobium sp.
GCGGCGGGTTTCAACCCGCCGCTGGGCGGACGATCTCGGCGGGGAGATCGAAGACGCGAAGCTCCCATCCCTCAATCCCCCCCATCCGCATCTCCCCCACGGCCTGGCGGCGACGTCCCCACGCCGGGGCACCCGAAGAGACGATTAGAATGTGCGCCGCCGCCGTGGCCGTATCAGCTTTGGTAGCAGCGGCTTGCGGCATTAAGGCGAGGCGGGCGTGCACCGAAGGATTTGACGCGGGGTGCGGGGCGGCGTAGAATGCGCCTCGCTCAAACAGCACAACGTGCTACACCGCATCGGCGCGCCGCGGCCACGGCTCCCTCGCATGGGGAGCCGCGCCACCCGGACCCTGTTCCAGCGCCGAGCGGCCCAGTGAACCCCCAAGCTGAACGCGCCTTGACTCACCACCGCGGAAACGCACTGCGCGTGCTCGCCTGGGCCGGGCTGCTGATGGCCCCGGCCGCGCTGCACGCACAGGACGCCCGGCGGGCCGAGAGCCCCAGGCCGTCCGTCACCTCCACCACCGCCGTGAACACCGCGCCCAGCCAGGCGCGCCGCGACTCGGCGGTCACGCTCGCCCGGCGGCTGCTGGGCCGCCGCTACCGCTTCGGCGGCACCACCCCCGACGGGTTCGACTGCAGCGGCTTCACCAAGTACCTGATGCGCGCCCTGGGCTACGAGCTGCCGCGCACCGCCGCGCAGCAGGCCCAGGTGGGGCGCGAGGTTCCGCGCGACCCGCGGCTGCTGCGCCCGGGCGACCTGCTCACCTTTGGCCGCGGCGGCCGGGTGACGCACATCGGGATGTACATCGGCAACGGGCGGTTCGTGCACGCCAGCACCGGCGCCGGCCGCATCGTGGAGGCCGACCTGGACCGCACGCCCAGCCACCTGGTGCGCGCCTGGTACGGCGTCCGCCGCCTGCTCGCCGACGACGACAGCGCCACCGCCGTCGCCGCCCGCACCGGCCCCGCCCCCGCGCCGCGGTAGGCGACCGGCCACACCGTCGATGCACGACGCGAGAGAAGCCCGCGCTCCGGACCATCCCGGGCGCGGCTTTTCGCTTGGGGTCATGCCTGGAATCTGCTGGTCCGCAGCAGTGGCCGGGCGAATGAATTCGCGGCAACAACGACACGAACTCCGCCTTCGCGGACTACCGGCTTCACCTCGGCCGAACCACCGTGGCGCGGCACTGGCCTCGATGACGCCCTCGACGTAGCCGCGCGAAGCGCCCCCAGGTCCCTCTCCCAGGCAGTTTTTGGGAGAGGGACAGGCGTTCAGGACGCGACGCATTCGCGCCTGGACGCCAGGGTGAGGGCCCCGCGGCGCCCATGCCGCGCACCGGCGTTTCGGCAGCGCCGGTGCCGGTAGTCCGCGAAGGCGGACTTCGTGTAGTCGTTGCAGCGAATTCATTCGCCCTGCCCGACTCTCCGCGACACAAGGATCCCCTCCCCGCGCCGATGCGAGGGAGGGGATCGGTCCGTTCGGTGGGGGCGTGAACTCTACCGCTCGGGCTGGCGGTAGGCGCTGTAGAGGAACACGCTGATGGCGATGGCGAGCCAGAACCAGGTGGCCAGCAGCCAGACGGAGGCGTTGGCGTCGTGCATCCAGTGGTTGCCGGGCATGGGGCTCCAGCCGCTGACCACCGTGGCGATGCCGTACCGGCCCCAGATGACGCTGTCCACCGCCTCGCTGAGCGGACGGGTGCCGTCGGCCATGCGCAGCATGCGCAGGAACATGTACGCCACCACCCCGCCCCCCATCCACCGCCACGGGTAGGCCGTGACCAGCGTGAGGGCGCTCCCCAGCAGGTACATCACCGCCACGCCGGTGAACGGCGCGATCCACAGCCACCCCTGCCCGTGGTCCACCGGGCCGCCGGTGAGCGCCGACGCGGTGCCCAGCCAGGCGAAGAAGCCCACCGCCGCGGCCAGGGTCCACGCCAGCCCGCTCAGGCTGCGCGTGACCGCGTGGGTGCCGTGGCTCACCGGCATGGCGCGGTGATAGCCGCGGCGCGCGGGGTCTTCGCCCTTCCACACCGCCATCGGGGCCAGCAGCGCCAGCAGCACTACCGGCAGCCCCGCTTCGGGGCTGAAGGGGACGCGCGCGTCCGAGAACCCGTTCACGCCCAGGTACCCGATCCACACGCTGAGCACGCCCACGAAGCCGGCGGCCACCAGCGCCTCGCGGCGCAGCGCCACCCCCACGGAGCGGAACTGTTCGCGTGCCACCGTCTTCCACGCGGGCACCGGGTTCAGCAGGGCGGGTTGCATGGTTTCAGTCCTTTCGGCTCAGGAGGGCCACGGCCGCGTCTTCGAGGGTGAGCGGCGCGGCGTCGCGCACGGTGGCTCCACTGTTGGCGAGCAGGCGCGCCACCTCGCGCTCGTCGCCCCACACGCTCCACTGGATCTCGCGCCCCACGCCGCCGCGCTTCACCACCGTCCCGTTCAGCTGCGGCGCGCCGTTCCAGTCCACGGGCACGTCGGCGCGGTAGCGGCGCAGGTTGCGGTGCAGCACCTCGCGCGGGAGCTGCGCGGTCAGGCGGCCGCCCTGCATCACGCCCAGGTGGTCGGCCAGGCGGTCGACCTCGTGCACCAGGTGGGTGCTGATCAGCACGGTGCACCCGGTGTCGGCCACGTGCTGGGCCAGCAGCCCCAGCGTCTCGTCGCGCATCACCGGGTCCAGCCCGTCGGTGGGCTCGTCCAGCAGCAGCAGCGGCGGGCGGTGCGCCATGGCCAGGATCAGGTGCACGCGCCGGGTCACGCCCTTGGAGAGCCCGCCGACCCTGCGCTCCAGCCCCACGTCGAAGGCGCTGGCCAGCCGCATGGCGTACGCCCAGTCCCACCGCGGAAAGTAGGCGGCGTGGTGCTGCAGCAGGCGCCCCACGGTCATGTAGCCGTACCCCCAGTCGCCGCGCTCGGGGACGTAGCCCACCTGCGCGCGCACCAGCGGGCCCTGCGCGCGCGGGTCCATCCCCAGCACCTGCACGCCGCCGGCGTCGGGCGTGTACAGCCCCAGCAGCAGCTTGAGCGTGGTGGTCTTCCCCGCGCCGTTGGGGCCCACCAGGACGTAGACGGCGCCCTCGGGCACCTGCAGGTCCACGCCCAGCAGCGCGAAGTCGCGCCCGAAGCGCTTGGCCAGCCCCTCGCTGGCGGCGGCGAAGGGACCTTCGGAGAGGCGGACGGGGAGCGCGGACGTCATCGGTGGTCGGCCCCGGGGTGGCGGGTTCCAGCCGTTCGAACGGGTTCGGACGATGCGTCCGAACGTTCGCACGAGCGTTCGGACGCGGTGGCCAGGCGCAGCGCCTCGGCCAGCTCGCGCGGGGTGACGCCGTGGCGCCGTGCCTCGCGAAGGGCGCGTTCCGCCACGCGTTTGGCCAGCGCGGCCCGGTCTTCGGACGCGCCGGCGGGGCGGGCGACCACGGGGCCGCGGCCCCAGCGCATCTCCACCACGCCCTGCTCCTGGAGCACCTGGTATGCCCGCGCCACGGCGCCGGGGTTCACCCGCAGCTCGGCCGCCAGCGTGCGCACGGCGGGGAGCGGCGTTCCCGGCTCCACCGCGCCCAGGGCCAGCGCGCGGCGCACCTCGTCCACGATCTGCGTTTCGATCGGCCGCGGGTCGGCGGTGTCGATGGCGAGCTGCACGGAACTGCGAGGGAACAGGGGACAGGGTACAGGGGACAGGGGACAGGGGACAGCCAGACGCTTGGCGCCTCCGCCTCTCCCACTGACACAACCGCCGCCGCGCCGCCGCGTCAAGTCCCGGAATGTCGCGTCCGTCGCCGTCCGCACCCGGCGCAGAGAAGGAACGGCGGAGGCGGGGGATTTCTGCCGGTGCGCCGAGGACGGGGACGCCCGGGACCAGGCAGCCGGGCGACTGAAGTCGCGGCAACCACGGCCCAAAGTCCGCCTTCGCGGACTCCCACGCGACCATCTGTTCGAATCGAGGTAGATTCCCCCGTTCACCAATGCTTGTATCGAGCGCCTGCGCCGCGTCCGCGCCTGCGTCGGTAGTCCCGCGAAGGCGCGCGCGAAGGCGGACTTCGTGTGGTTGTTGCAGCGAATTCATTCGCCCCTGCCAGGCTTCCATCCCGGCCACCGGTCACAACGCAAACAGGCCCCGCACGAGATACCGTGCGGGGCCTGCCGTTGTTTCAGTGGTCGATCAGGGACTCGAACCCCGGACCTCTCGCATGTGAGGCGAGCGAAGCGTGAACGACCCCTGATCGGGCTGGGGTTGAACCTGCAGCCGTGCAGTCTCTCGCAATATTCGGCCAGTGGTTCCGGTAATGCCGCAAGCACGGCCGCCGGCGGGCTGTTCATCGCGCGAGACGGGCGCGGACGGCGCTAACCCAATCCGGCACATACATACCGGCGTGCCGGTAAGCCGCGTCCACCGCCGCGAGCAAATAGACGACTCCTGTGTTTGGCTCTGGCAACGTCACGACGAAGCGCCGAAGGAGAAAAATGATTTCCTCGGGTGGTGTCTGATGCACTCCCGCCCGGTTGTAGTACCAGGTGCGGACCCGCTCGAGCGTCCGGCCGTACGGATTCGAGCCGTCGAGGAACTTCGTCAGCCCGGTCGGTGACATTCCGACCGCACCAGCGACCGCGCGCAGCGAAGCGAACGCAATGGCGTCCTTCAGCGCGATGCGGTATCGCTCCAGGTCGGCAGCAGAGGCCCCGCGTCCCTCCATCTGTTCTCTCACTGTCAGCATGCGTTTCCCTGGAAGAACGGATCATGATCCCGACGGAGGAGGGTGCCCGCCCAAGTGTGTGCCCTTGGTTGCTGGTGGGCCGTTTTCGTCCACGGGAGAGGTGTGGAGGCCAAGGCTACGGGTGGGCCGCACCGGACTTTCGCCCGGCCGTCCCAACGACCGTTGTCAGGCGTACCGGCTTTGGGATGTGCGCGGCGGTCCTGCTCCGGCGGCACCTCTCCCCCGACGGGATTTCGACAGGCTAGGGCACGGTTCATCGTCGAGAAATCGGCGTTTCGTGGCGCGACCGGGTTGATTGCACTTCGTGGCGTCTATGGGCGGGTGGTGCTTCGTGGCGGGTAGAGTATGGTATTGGTAATTTACGCACGCGGCCGTCCGATCCCTCCATTCCGACAAGGAAACTACCCCATGCGAACCGTGCGTATCCTTCTGGCAATCGTCACGATACCCGTGGCCATGTCGGCCTGCGGACGGGCACCTGTGGCACCCGACGGAACGGCTCCCGCTCCTCGGATGGATGGGGGGCCGTTCCTGGGTGGTGGAAACGTTGTTGATTCAACGCAGACCAACGGGTCAACCGGGCCGTTCCTCGGCGGCGGTAACTAGGGCATCTCCCTCTGGCCGGACGCTCGCCCCCGCCCCCGCCACCTGAACAGTCGGGCCGCCAACCGGCGGGAAACCTCCAAGGCTTGGGCGTCTGGCACCCCTTCAGGCGGCGCCGGTGTCCCCTCGTCCACCGCTGCCAACAATTCGAGACAGGTTGATTCCGCCCACCTGTCGAGCCGCTCTTGCGCCATCGGCAGGGCCATCGATGCGTAGCGGTGGACGCTGTTCCACTCCCCGAGCGCGCGCGCACCCGACGCGATTGCGGACAGCGATGAAGCGGCGTGTGCCTTGTGCAGCGGCGCCAGTTCCAATGCGAGCCGTTCGGCGGCCTGGAACTGTTCGGGGAGCGATGCACCGCCTGCCGCCCATGCGAGCGTTCCCGCGACCATGACGATCGCGTCGGGATCATCCATCTTCGTGAGCGTGGGGCGGACGATCCGCAGCGCGGGCCGGTAGGCGTTGTACCGGATCAAGAGGAACACTGCGTAATCGTGCGCCAGGTACGGCAGCCGGACATCATGGATCGGGTACAGCCGGAAAGCCCGTCGCGCGTGCTCGACGGCGGCCGCGAGCTCCCCATGCTCGGCCTCTAACGCGAAAAGGTAGTGGTATGCGACTGCCGCCCGCCGCTTCCGCCCCGTCCGGAACGCACGGCGGGCAGCTTTGAGGTACGCGCGTTTTGCCTCGGGCACATTGCCAAGTTCCTGCATCAACGCACCGTAACCGGTAAGCGCACGCAGACTGTCGTGACGGCTCCGGTAGCGAACGGATAGTGCGAATGCGCGCTGATACCATGCGGCGGACCGGCTGAGCAAACCACCGACATGCGCGCGGCGGCAACTCCACCCCGCATCAACCGCAAACGCAGGGTGTTCGGGATCGGCGTAGGCTGCGGCTTCGGCGAAGTGTGCAGCCGGCTCGAGCAATCCCCGCCGATCCGCCCAGACGTAGACCGCGTGACATGCGCGGCCGACGTCGACCGCGCTGATCCTTTCCGGCTCGCGCTGCAGATTCGTGAATGTTTCGAAGGCGCGGGCCAGTTCGGGCGCGTCTTCAACCGCAGTCGCATACACCTCCAGCGTACGGGAGATGGGCGGACGAAAGGCACGGGGGCGGCGCTCCTGTTCAGTGTCCGCCCACAAGAGCACGTTCCGTAGCGCACGCCACAACGCGATTGCCAATGAATCGGAGACGTTCAGAACGTCGAAATCACTACGCGGCTGCGGCGCGGGTGGGATACAGTGGCGCCGACCCTCGCGCGGCTCGTTCTGCGGCATCTGTCGGAGTGTGCGTGAACGAAGTGCATCGCTTTCCGACAAGACTAACGCTCGGAGATTCGTTACGCTACGAGACTGTGTGAGTTGGTAGCGCTTCGTGGCGGCTTGCGTGTGGTATGGGTAAATTGCGTGTGCAGCCTGCCTGTTTCTCACCGTTACAGGATCAGACACGATGCGGAAGATCAAGCGGGTCTGATGGGGTGCTTCTCGCCGCGGCTGCGGCTTGCGGGCAGACCGTCACTGCGCCCACGGGCACATCCGTAGCGGCAAGACCGGTGGGGGTGAGTGTGGCATTGCCGCTACCAACGAAAGAAACCGCCCGCGCAGCCAAGTGCTTGCGCGGGCGGTTCTTTCAGTGGTCGATCAGGGACTCGAACCCCGGACCTCTCGCATGTGAGGCGAGCGCTCTAACCAACTGAGCTAATCGACCGTATAGCGGGGGCGGGATTCGAACCCGCGACCTTCGGGTTATGAGCCCGACGAGCTACCAGGCTGCTCCACCCCGCGACATTGTTCCTGCCAGTGCTCCCGAGAGGACTCGAACCTCCACGAGCTTACGCCCACTAGATCCTGAATCTAGCGCGTCTACCAATTCCGCCACAGGAGCAGGGCCCCAAGTATAACGGGTTCACCTCCATTCTGGAAGCCCCCGGACCCGTCCCGCGGGGGAAACGCCTGACGCACCGCCCGGGCGGCTGGATCCCGGCTCACCCCGCTCGCGGCGCCGCGGCGGGCGGCCATCGCATCATGGGTTCCCTTGCGCGCGCGGGGCCGCCGCCCGACGTTGCTCGCATCTCCAAACCCGTTCCCCGACGCACGGAACCATGCTCCGCACCCGAACCATCCACGCGGTCCTCCTGCTCGCGCTGGGCGCGGGCGCGCCGCTCGCCGCGCAGCCGTCCGCTCCGGCGCCCGAGCAGGCGCGGTGGCAGCGGCGCGCGCGGGCCGTCACCATCACCCGCGACGACTGGGGGATCGCGCACGTGCGCGGCCGCACCGACGCCGACGCGGTGTTCGGGATGATCTACGCGCAGGCCGAGGACGACTTCAACCGCGTGGAGACCAACTACATCAACGCGATGGGGCGCCTGGCCGAGGCCGAGGGCGAGTCCGCCGTCTTCCAGGACCTGCGGATGAAGCTGTTCATCGACCCCGACTCGCTGCGCGTCCAGTACGCGCGCAGCCCCGCGTTCCTGCGCGCGCTGATGGACGCGTGGGCCGACGGGCTCAACTTCTACCTGTCAACGCATCCGGCCGTCACCCCGCGGGTGATCCGCCGGTTCGAGCCGTGGATGGCGCTCTCGTTCACCGAGGGGAGCATCGGCGGCGACATCGAGCGGATCTCGGTCCGCGACCTGGAGGCGTTCTACGGACATCACGCGGTGGCGGCGGCGCCGGACGTCCGCTTCCGGGAACCGAGCGGGTCCAACGGCTTCGCCATCGCGCCCAAGAACACGGCGGGCGGGCACGCGCTCCTGCTGATCAACCCGCACACCTCGTTCTTCTTCCGCAGCGAGCTGCAGATGACGAGCGGCGAGGGGCTGAACGCCTACGGCGCCGCCACCTGGGGGCAGTTCTTCATCTACCAGGGGTTCAACGAGCGCGCCGGGTGGATGCACACCTCCAGCGGCGTGGACGTGGTGGACGAGTTCCTGGAGACGGTCGTGGAGCGCAACGGCCGCCGCTTCTACCGCTACGGCACCGAGGAGCGGCCGGTGGTGACCGACACCATCACCGTCCCCTTCCGCACCGCGGCGGGCGAGATGGCGCGGCGCACCTTCGAGGTGTATCGCACCCACCATGGCCCGGTGGTGCGCGAGGCGGACGGGCGGTGGGTGACGGTGGCGCTGATGCAGCGGCCGATCGAGGCGCTGACGCAGTCGTTCCTGCGCACCAGGATGCACGACTACGCGTCGTTCCGCCGGCTGGGCGAGGAGATGAAGGCCAACTCGTCGAACAACACCATCTTCGCCGACGCCAGCGGCAACATCGCCTACTTCCACCCGCACTTCATCCCCCGCCGCGACGACCGCTTCGACTACACCAAGCCGGTGGACGGCAGCGACCCGGCCACGGACTGGAAGGGGCTGCACACCACCGCCGAGGTGCCGCACCTGCTGAACCCGCCCAACGGCTGGATCTTCAACACCAACGACTGGCCGTACTCCGCCGCCGGCCCCTACAGCCCGAAGCAGGAGAGCTTCCCCCGCTACATGGACGTGGCCGGCGAGAACCCGCGCGGGCTGCACGCCCAGCGCGTGCTGCAGGGGAAGAAGGACTTCACCCTCGAGTCGCTGCGCGCCGCCGCGTACGACCCGTACCTCCCCGCGTTCGCGCAGCTGATCCCCCCGCTGCTGCGCGACTACGACGCGGCGCCGGCCGGCGACCCGCTGAAGGCGAAGCTGGCGGGCCCGATCGCGCTGCTGCGCGGGTGGGACTACCGCTGGTCGGCCGCCTCGGAGCCCACCTCGCTGGCGGTGTTCTGGGGCGAGGAGCTGTGGGGCCAGACCGCCGGCGACGCCCGCCGCGTGGGGATGTCCGTCTACGACTACATGGCCCAGCGCGCGACGCCCGAGCAGAAGCTGCGGGCGCTGTCCGCCGCGGCCGACCGGCTGGAGCGCGACTTCGGCAGCTGGCGCACGCCCTGGGGGCAGATCAACCGCTTCCAGCGCCTGACCGGCGACATCGTGCAGCCGTTCAGCGACGCGGGCTCCAGCATCCCCGTCCCCTTCACCTCGGCGCAGTGGGGCTCGCTGGCCTCGTTCGGCGCCCGCCGCTACCCGGGGACGAAGCGCTACTACGGCACCAGCGGCAACAGCTTCGTGGCGGTCGTCGAGTTCGGCCCGCGGGTGCGCGCCCGCGCCGTGACCGCCGGCGGCGAGAGCGGCCACCCCCTGTCGCGCCACTTCAACGACCAGGCCGAGCGCTACGCCAGCGGCAACCTGCGCGAGGTGTACTTCTACCCCGACCAGCTGCGCGGCCACACCGAGCGCACCTACGCGCCGGGCGAGGTGGCGAGCACCCCGGCCCGTCGCTGATTCCGGCGCCGGGCACGTACGACGAACGCCCCGGCAGCGGAGCGCTGCCGGGGCGTTCGGGCTTTCAGGTCAGACGCAGCCGCAGCTGTCGAAGCGCGTGCAGACGTTGCAGGAGGCGCCGCCGCAGCTGAAGTTCGTGACGCAGTTGGGGCTGATCTCGCAGATCTCCACCGAATCGGCGGGCACCGCGTTGCTGAAGGTGTCGTAGACGCAGCTCGCGTTGTTGGTGTAGTCGCACGAGATCGCGGTCTGCTGCACCGTGGCGCAGTAGAACGCGCTGGTTGGGCACAGGCAGCTCGCCGCGCAGGTACACGCCTCGGCCTGGGGCGGCGTGGGCTGCGGCTGCGCGTCCACGTCGTGCCCGCGCACGGTGCCGCGTGGCCCCGCCGGCGCGCGGGTGGTGGCAAAGCTTTCCACCACCAGCGACTCCGGGTCCAGCTTCTGCTTGTTCGTCATGGCCACTCTCCGTCAGCAGACTTCGGTGTCGATGCAGACGTCCACCGACACGCCGCCGTTGCCGGCGCTGAACGTGTCGTAGACACAGCTGTCGTTGAACGTGTAATCGCAGGAGATCGCGGTCTGCTGCACCGTGGCGCAGTAGAACGCGCTGGTGGGGCACAGGCAGCTCGCCACGCAGGTGCAGTCCACCTGGACCGGTGGCGTGGGCTGCGGGTCGCGGTGCCCGCCCACGGTGCCGCGCAGGGGCACCGCGGCGCCGGTCTCGAACGACTCGACCGCGAGCGTGTCGAGCTCCAGGCTCAGCTTGTTCATGATCACCTCCCGGGCGAAGGCCGCCCCGGATCAGGGCGCGGGCGCGTGGACCGGTGCGGTCCGCGCTTCCCGCGCTCGCGCGTTTCCGCCTACAGCTCGGGCCCCACGCAGAGGAACGAGGTGCGGGTGGGCATGCAGCTCCCCGGCTCGCCCTCGAGCGTCTCGGGGCACACCTGGCCCGGGCGGATGCGCACCCAGCTTCCGTCGTAGCGGCGCAGGCGCATCTCGAACGGCTCGTTGTACAGGTTGCGCTGGTTGCAGAGGATGCTGAGCGCCACCGCCTCGCCCAGCTTGATCGACTCCTGGTGGTCGCTGCGCCAGTGCACCCCGGCGAAGAGGCGCCCGATCCCCACGTTGTCCACCAGCTTGTTGATCTCCCCCTCCACCGTCAGCGCCGGGTCGCCGTCGGGGTCGTAGGCGGTGAGCGCGGTGCCGTCGTCGGTGGGCACCACGGGGTTCAGGATCACGTGCTCGCCGGGGAAGAACGCCTTGAGGATGGTGCCCAGCGCACCCGCCACCGTGGAGTGCCCGGACCCGTACGACGGGTGGATCGGCGAGCCCTCGGCAAACGCCTGCGGCAGCAGGTAGGTGCCGCCCTCGGGGAAGCGCCGCAGGTTGCGGTTATTGACCTGGTTGTGGGTGAAGATGGCCGGGAGCAGCGTGGCGTTCAGCTGCGCGAAGTTGGCCCCGTCGAAGGGGTACACCGCCGCCCCGGTCACCCCGTTGTGAATGCGGCCGCCGAACTCCTCGGGGCGCAGCCGGCGGTGCACCGCCCACTTCTGGTACCACACCGCCTTCAGCGCGCGGTCCATGGTCTCCACCAGCAGCGAGATCAGGTGCGGCGCGCCGAAGGTGGCGAAGCCGATCTGGTTCTTGGACTTGCCGGGGAACTGCTCCTCGAAGGGCGCGGCCGGGTTCACGTACGGCAGGCAGCGCGCGAACTCCACGGCGCGCCCGGGAGCCGCCTCGCACCGCCGCAGCGGCTCGTCGGGCGAAAGGAGCTGCAGCGCGGCGTTCAGGAAGGCGTTGAAGGTCAGGTCCACGTGCACGAACTGCGCGAGGTCGCGCCCGTTGCGGATCCAGCGCGGCACGTCGTCGCACGCCGACTGTTCGCGGTCGCACCCGTCCTGCACCGCCAGCCAGTCGTTGTACGCGGTCACGTAGTCGATGTGCGGCTGCAGCGTGCGGATCCGCCCGGGGATGCGCTGGGCTCCGTACGGCGTGTCCATGTAGAAGAACTGCGAGATGTACGGTCCGTCCAGGCTCCACGGCGTGGTGCCGCGGAAGAGCAAGGCCGGGTCGGTGGGGCCGAAGAAGCAGTTGTAGAGCTGCAGGTCGGCCGCCGCCTGGTTGATGAGCGGGTCGCTGGCGTACTGCGTGAAGGACACGTCGCGCGCCAGCGCCATCCAGTACAGCTCGGCGATCTCGGAGATCTCCTCGGCGCTCGAGAACTTGGGCGCCGGCGGCAGGCAGAGCGCGTGCGAGTCGAAGCCCTCCAGGTCGAAGGCGTACGCCGCCTGCGGGTTCTCCAGCATGCGCCGGCGCACGCGGCACTCCAGCTCCGGCGGCAGCCCCGAGGGGAGCGGCGGCGGGCAGCTGGGGCAGCACCCCAGGTTCACCGCCTCGAACAGGTCGGGGTTCGCGGTGGCGATCGCCCGCAGCAGGTTGCAGTACGGCCCGGGGATCACCTCGCCCAGCGCGTTGTGCAGCAGCCCCTTGGTGAAGCTGGCGAAGAAGCGGTTGGGGTCGCTCGCCTGGAACTCGATCTCGTCGCAGTTGCACGGATGGCTCCGGGGCGACTCCGACTCGTCCGCCGCGGCCACCCGCACCGCCCGGCTCAGCGTGGCGCGTTCCTCCGGGCTGCAGGGGCCCAGCTCGCACGCGGCCGGACAGGTGTCGTTGGGATCGGTCGGCGGGTCCGTGGTGCAACCGGGACCCGGGTCGCACTCCGTCGGGAGGTCACGCGGGGGGCATGGAAACGCCATGGGGCACCTGCCTTGGGAAAGGGGTGGCAGGACGCGGCGGCGGACGGGTTCCGCCGGGGCGGGAGGGACGCCACGCGGAAGCGCGGACGGTGGAACATGCGTTCACGCTTCGGCGCCGTGAGGGCGCCCCTCGCCTCTACACTACTCGAAAGGAGCGATCAGGTTGTGAACTTGCCCGTTAGCGTATCATTAGCGAATCAGCGAATCGAGCACGTGCCGCAGGGGGAACCCGGGGTGTATCGAGGCCGTGCCGGACGGCGCCCTGCCGTCAGCCCCGAGAACGGTCCTTGCGGCGTTTCGGCGGCGAGCCACGAGTGGAAGGAGAGCGGACGATGCGCTGGACGGTGGAGATCCCTGGGGGCGACGGTTACGCCGTCGTCACGACGTCAGGCATCTTCGACGTCACCGACCACGTGCGGATGATCGACGACATCGTCACCCGCCCCGGCTGGCGGCCCGGTACCGACGTGCTGTTCGACCACCGCGCGCTCGACTTCGGCGAGGCGGACCTGCGGGCGATGTACGAGGCCGGAGACAACCACCTGCGCAACGACGAGCGCATCGGTGACGGCCGCGCCGCCATCCTCGTGCGCTCGCTGAGCGACTACGGACGCGGCCGCCAGTTCGAGCTGCTGACGGAAGGGCGGGTCGCGGCCACCATGCGGGTGTTCCTGGACGAGGCCGAGGCGCGCGAGTGGCTGGCAGGCCCCAGGGGGTGACGCGTGACCTGTCCCAAGCGGAGGGACGAACGAAAAGCCCCGGCAGCGTTTCCGCTGCCGGGGCTTTCACAGGTGCGCCCGGAGAGATTCGAACTCCCGACCTTCTGATCCGTAGTCAGACGCTCTATCCAGCTGAGCTACGGGCGCGGGGGCGCATGAGCTAACTCTTTGCGCAGAGTCAAGTTATCACTCCGTCTGCAGCCGCGTCAACCCGTGCGGAAGGCGTCGCCGGCATGGGATCGCTTCTATCGAATCGGCTGTTCCGAATCACGCACCGCGGCGCGTTGCGCGCTGAATCGGCCGGTTCTCAGACCT
>DASSME010000222.1:0-23313 GCA_035689035.1 Longimicrobium sp.
CGGCGGCCGTGGCGGCGGCGAGCGCGGCGGCGTGGCTGTGGGTGCGCCGCCGGCGCGCGGGCCGGCCCGCCGCGGAACGGCCGGCGCTGGCCGCGCTGCGGGGCACGCTGGGGTGGCCGCTGCTGGTGTCGGTTCCCTTCACCGTGATCAGCATCGCGGCGCGGCTGGCGGTGCTGCCGGTGCTGGCGCAGGCGCTGCCCGATCCGCCCGCGCCGGGGGTGCTGGTGCTGGGGTCGTTCGCGCTGATGTATGGGCAGCTCTTCTTTCCCACGCCGGGCGGCGCGGGCGCCGTGGAGCTGCTGGCCGCGGCGGGGACGGCGGGGGAGCTGGGCGGCGCGGGCGGGCCGGTGTTCCTGGCCTGGCGGGCGATCACCACGGCCGCGCCGATCGTTCTCGGCTTCGCGCTGGCGGTGCACCGCTACGGCGCGGCCGCCGTCCGCACCGCGCTCCGCGGCGAGCCGTCGGCCACGGCGAAGGTGGAGGCGGTGGAGATCGCGTAGCGGCGCGCTCCCCGTCTCCGGCGGAACGAGCTCGCTTGACAGGGTGGGAGCGCGCCCCAATACTTAAGCACATGCTTAACCAATCGCCGTCCCTCGATCTCGTCTTCCAGGCGCTGGCCGACCCCACGCGGCGGGCGATGGTGGAGCGGCTGGTGCGCGGGCCGGCGTCGGTGAGCGCGCTGGCCCAGCCGCTGAGCATCTCGCTGCCGGCGGTGATGCAGCACCTGCAGGTGCTGGAGGCCAGCGGCCTGGTGCGCTCGGAGAAGACCGGCCGCGTGCGCACCTGCCAGGTGGTGCCGTCCACCCTGCGCACCGCCGAGGAGTGGATCAACGAGCGACGGACGGCGTGGGAACGCAGGCTCGACCGGCTGGGCCACTTCCTGGCCGAGCACCCCGATCACCCCGAGGATGGGAGCGCACCATGAGCGAACGATCCGCCACGCACGCCACCTTCGCCCTCGAGCGCGTCTACCCCGCCCCGCCCGCGCGGGTGTACGCCGCCTTTGCCGACCCGGAGCAGAAGGCGCGCTGGAGCGGGTGCCACGACGAGTGGGAGACGCTGGAGCAGTCGATGGACTTCCGCGTGGGCGGCCGCGAGGTGAGCCGCGTGGGGCCGGCCGGCGGCCCCGTGCACGGGATGGAGGCGCGCTACCACGACATCGTCCCCGGCGAGCGGATCGTCTACAGCTACGCGATGACCGTGGGCGAGGCGCGGATCTCCGTCTCGCTGGTCACCCTCGAGTTCGAGCCCGCGGAGGGCGGTACGCGGCTGGTGTTCACCGAGCAGGGCGTCTTCCTGGACGGCCACCAGCCCGCCGCCGAGCGCGAGGCCGGCACCGGCACGGGCCTGGACCGGCTGCGGGCGCTGCTGGCCGAGGAGATGGCGGTGGCGGTGTGAATGACACCGAAACAGCCTGGCGTTGATTTTCGTCCTCCATCGTCGCACGCAGCGCGGTTGGTCTCATACTGTTTGCGGGAAATGACTGTGCGTTCCGCATCAATCAGCCGCTCGTCATCCTGAAGGCTGACCACGCAGGCGTCGCAGCATGAGCGAGCGGTCGCAAGCCGAAGGATCTGTGGCCGGTCGGCGCGAAAAACCCAGCGGTAGCGCACCCTTGACCACAGATCCTTCGCGCTGCGGCCATCGTGGCGCCGGCGGTGCAGGCGTGGTCGCGCTCACCTCAGGATGACGAGTTTGTGATAGCCGGCTCGAATGCAGAATCGATCGTAGAAGTCGGTATCAGGCTCAGGATGACGTCACGGGGGGGCGAGCGAGGAAAGACGAACCGATCACGCGGGTTCGTACGAAGGGAGCAGGGGACAGCCAGCCGTCCCCTGCTCCCTCTGTTTCTTCGCATGAAGCGCGTCAGCCGCCGTCGATCGGCCCCGATCCCGCCTGCAGCGTCTGCAGGATGGCGGTGCGGCGCAGGAAGCCGAGCATCGCGGCGAAGTCGGCCGTGTCGTGCACGCGCGCCAGCGCCTGGTCCAGCAGCTCGGCCACCGCGGGCGACGAGACGGCGCCCGGCTGGGCCAGCGCGCCGCGCAGCACGTGCAGCAGCACCGCCGGATCCACCTCCGCTCCCCACCCGGACGCGTACGCCGCCAGCACCGCCGCCACGTCGGCCATCTCGGCGGGGGCCACCGCCTGCTCGTTCAGCCACCGCGCGACCGCCACGCCGCCCTCGCCGCGCAGGCGCGGGTGCAGCTCGCCGGGCGCGGCGGGGTCGCTCCACCCGCCGTCCAGGGCGGACCACGGGGGCGGCATCAGCACGGCGCCCCCGGACCGGCCGGCCACGTGGGAGCGAGCTCGCCCGCCGCGCGCGCCAGCATCGCCCCCACGCGCCGGCCGAGCGGCGTGGCGGCGAGCAGGCGGTCGACCGTGCCGGGGCCGGCGGCGAGGTGGTAGACGTCGGAGAGGATGCGGCCGACCTCGGGATAGGTCTCGTCGATCTGGCCGATGCGGCGCGCGCCGGCGGCGGCGAGCAGCGGGAGCGAGGCCAGGTTCCGCACCGGCTCGCGCACCACGGTGGCGAACACGTGCTGGTGCCCCCCGTCCACCAGCGCCCGCAGCGCCGACGCCGCCAGCACGGCCGCGTAGACGCGGAAGCGGCGCCGCGGGCGCACGGCGAGCTGGTCGAAGTAGCCCACGCGCGCGGCCTCCAGCGCGTCCCATCCCCCGCCCTCCCACGCGATCTCGCGGCGGCGCGCCCACACCTCGCCGGCGCGCAGCACCGGGTCCGGAAGCGCCACCGCGAACCCGCCGATCGCGCCGTCGCCGTCCTCCAGCACGTGCACGTGGGCGTGCCGCACGTACCAGGCGTACGTATCGGCGGACGCGCCCAGCAGGAAGCCGCCGCCCGCGGGGCGGGCCGGGTCCAGCCGCAGCGCGTGCTTCACGTCGAGCATGGCGGCCACGTCGGCGTGCCGCGCGGCGCGGACCTTCAACGCCGCACCAGCCCCAGGTCGACCGAGAACTCGCCCACCTCGGCGATCTCCTCGAGGTGCGGCCCCTTCCGCTGCTGCCACACCGCCTGCCAGATCGAGGTCACGTTCTGGTTGTGGTGGTACGCCTCGGGAAGGACGTGGCGCCGGTGCGGCAGCTGGTGCCAGGGGACGGACGGGTCGTAGTGATGCGTGGCGTGCTCGTTGAAGTTCAGCAGCAGCCAGCTGAAGAAGCGCTGCCGCGGCAGCGAGCGCACGTTGTGCCGCACGTCCGGGCCCACGGTCGTATCGTAGTGGTAGACGTACAGCAGCAGCGACCAGAACCACGCGAACACCGCCAGCGGCAGCCCCAGCGCCACCGCCCACGCCCCGCCGCCGAAGATCCACGCGAACGCCGCGTGGAAGCCGATGCCGCCCAGGAACTCGCCCCACGCGCGCAGCCGCCGGTCCGCGCTCCAGTGCCGGAACACGGGCGAGATCCGCTCCGCGCGCGCGGTGGGCACCAGCAGGAAGAGGAGCACCGACACCACCGAGTGCACGAAGAACCCGCCGCAGAACACGAAGAAGATCCACACCGCGTGGTACCACGTCCGCCGGAGCGGGGTGAGCGGCCGGCGGCTGGCGAAGGTGTCGAGGTTGGCGGTGTGGTGGTCGCGCCGGTTATGCCCGTGGTGGAAGTAGTGGATCTTCCGGTAGATGGTGAACGGCGCGGCGACGGGAAGGAGGAGCAGCGTCCCCAGCGCGTCGTTCAGCGCGGGCCGGTGGGGGAAGAGCTTCTTGTGGATGGCCTCGTGCGCGGCGATGTACATCCGGTCCAGCCACAGCCCCTGCGCCACGATCAGCGCCGCCAGGATCGCCCCGCGCCACGGCGCCTCCGCCCGCCACACGGCCATCGTCCCCACCAGCAGCGCCGCGAAGACGCCGAAGGTCTCGGCCAGCAGGAGAAACGAGATGCGGTTCTGGCTCGGCGGCTTCTTCATGGGACGATGGACATCGGGGAGGGGGCGTGACGCGTCGGCGGCTCGCAGGGCGATAGTAGCGGGAACGTCCGTTTGGAACAATGGCCGGCCGTGCCGGGTGCCTGCCGGCCCGCCGGACTCGATCACGCCCTCCGCCCGGATTTTGTCCCACGGAGCCTACGGAGCCCACGGGGGGAAGCGCGCGTGGTCGAGGCGCGTCTCCGTGAGCTCCGTTTACCTGGTGAGGGAATCCGCGCTTCCGGAAAGGCCCGGGAGACGAGCGGGGGGCGGAGGGATGGGAATCCCGCGCCGCCGGTCCAACGAGAATAGCGACGGATTCCATCTCGTCCCGCTTCCGAGGAGGGAGCCGCTGGACGAAGCGCGGTCCCGAGATGGTCTGACCCCTCCCCGTCCGTACTCACCGCCCGTCCCGGGCACCCGACACCGATCGAAGCCCCGGACGCGAATGCACGCCCTGGCCCGGCGCCATCGAAGCCCCTGCCCCCCAGGGGACCGAATCCGCCTTCGCCGATGAATCGATGGGCCGGTGTTCATGGCAGGACCCTCAGCAGAGGAAATCATCCCATGCGCCTCCTTCCCGCCGCCCTCGTCGCGGCCTTCTCCGCCCTGGCGTGCGTGCCGCCCGCCATCCCCCACGGCTCCACGCTCACCGTCCAGACCGACACCGTACGCGCCACCGTGCTGGCCGACGGGCGCGTGCTGGGCACCACCCCGCTGCGGGTGCGCCTGCACAACCGGGCCACGCAGCGGCTGACGCTGGCCGCCGCGGGGCACGACACCGCGCAGGTCACGGTGCGCCGCCGCGCGCGGCCGCTCCTGATCGGGCGCATCAACCCGTTCACCCTGGCGGTGGACGACGCCGCGGGCCGCGGATGGCGCGGCACCGCCGACACCTTGGAGCTGCGCCTGCGCGGCCACGAGCGGCTGGACGACGCCGTCCTGGCCGAGGTGCTCACGCGCATGGCCGACCGGGCGCAGGCCGCCGGGTGCGAGCCGCTGCTGGTGGACGGCTGGCGCGACGCGGCGCTCCAGCTGCGCCACGGCACCCCGGCGGCGGCGCCCGACAGCGTGGGCCGCCTGGCCGACGAAGCGGTGGAGAGTGCCATGCCGCGGGTGCGCGACCTCTGCGCCCGCCCGTCCGAGCGCGTGGAGCGGATGCGCGCCATCCGCGAGATCATCGAGCGGGGGGCGCCCCCCTCCGGCGAGGGTCCGCCGTTCGCGCCGGTGTTCTTCGACTCCAACCGCTGGACGGCGCGCGACGACTCGGTGCGCGCGCGGCTGCAGGCGCTGGGGCGGCGGTGGGCCGCGGCCCACCTTCCGGTGCGGCTGGTGGTGGAGGGCTACACCGACCCCTCGGGCACGGAGGCGCTGAACCACGAGCTGGGCTACGCGCGCGCCAACTGGGTGATCGCCGAGCTGCGGCGCGGCGGGCTGCCGGCGGAGTGCTGCATGGCCGTGAGCCGCGGCCCCGACCCGGCCGCGGCCGCCGGGGGCCGCGCGGGGTGGCCGCGGGCGCGGCGGGTGGTGTTTTCCCTCGACTACCAGAAGGAGGAACCATGAATCACATATCTCCACGCGCGGTCGCCGTGGCGGCGCTGGCGGGGCTCCCGCTGCTGCTGGCCCCCGCCCCCGCCGAAGCGCAGACGGTGCGCCGCGCGATCACGCGCGCGGTGGCGGTGTTCACGGGGCAGCTCGAAACGGCCGTGGAGGGGCGCGACGCACCCGCGGCCCGGCCGGCCCCCCCGCGCGATCTGCCCCAGTGCGGCACGCTGTACGACCAGAACGTGCGCACGCTGGCCGAAGGGCCGGAGCTGCTGCGGTCGTACACCGCCTGGCTCGCCTCCGCGACCAGGATCATCCAGGAGTCGGGCGGGATGCCGCTGCCCATCTGCTTCACCTGGAACAGCGACAGCCTGGACACGAACCAGGCCCGCACGCTCCTGCACGTGAACAACCGGTTGATGCGCCCCGCCGACGAATACGCGCTGATCGGGCACTCCGACCCCAGCGAGCCCGTGGAGAAGAGGCTCGCGCTGGCGCGCGGGCGCGCCGAGACGATCCAGGCCCAGTCCCCGGGCCCCACGTGCCGCTTCGAGGTGCGCGCCAACCTGGCGGACTCGGCGAAGGCATTCCGCCGCAAGGTCACCTACTCGTCCCAGCAGACGTGCGCGAATCCCCCCACGCCCCACATCGAAGGAGGCTCCCATGCCCAGGCTCACCCGTAGCGACAAGCTCCTGCTGGACCGCACCGGCAACGCGGTGCGCATGTACGTGGCCGTGATCACCTTCGTGTTCCCGCTGTGGGCGGTGATGAAGGCCAACCAGCAGTACGCGGAGATCATCAAGGTCGGCCGCGAGGCCGAGATCCCCCGCGCCGCCACCTACGGCACCATCGTGGGGATCTACCTGCCGATCTTCGCGGCGGTGGCGGCGTACATCTGGTCCACGCACGCCTTCCCCGAGCGCGAGCAGGCGCCGAACGGCTTCGCGATGGCGCTGTTCCGCGACCTGTTCACCGTCCTGGTGGTCACGGTGATGCTGTACCTTCCCGTGGGGCTGTACGGGTCCTACGAGCACATCCAGAGCGTGAACACGCTGATGGTGTGGTACCAGTCGGTGGTCACGGCCGTGGCGGGCGGCGCCTTCGCGTACTACTTCCACGCGGGACTGGGCCCGGCCGAGGGGAAGGCGCGGGCGCGGAAGCCGCGCGCCCAGCCCCGCTCCGCCGCCCTCACCGCCGCCGTCGCGGAGTAGTTCGTCACCATCGGCCACGGTGGACCCGGACCCCGCCGGCGCACCGCCCGTTAACACCCAGGCCCCCGCCGGGCAGTGCGCCGGCGGGGCGTCCGTATCACCCGGTGCACCGAAGATTACGCCGCGGCGCGCTCCAGGCCGCCGGCGTCGATCAGCGCGGCCAGGGCGAGCGCGAACCAGGGGGTGTAGCGCTCGGGGTGCTTGCGGGCGTCGGCGAGCGCCGTCTCGACGCGCACCCAGCGCCAGTCGCCGACCTCGGCGGGGTCGGGGCGCGGGGCGGCGTCGTGGCGGCCGTGGAAGAGGTGGTCGAGCTCGTGCTCCACCAGCTCGACCCCCACCCGGGCGCGGTAGACGAAGGTGCCGGCGGGGGACAGCGCGCACTCGAAGCCCATCTCCTCGCGCAGGCGGCGGCGGGCGGCGGCGGCCACGGGCTCGCCGGGGCGCGGATGGCCGCAAGCGGTGTTGGTCCACAGCCCGCCCGAGTGGTACTTGCCGTCCGCCCGGCGCTGCAGCAGCACCTCGCCGCGCGCGTTCAGCACGAACACGCTGAACGCGCGATGCAGCAGGCCGCGCTGGTGCGCCTGCAGCTTGGGCGCCTCCCCCACCTCGCGGTCGTGCTCGTCCACCAGCACCACCACTTCGTCTGCGTCGATCATCCGGCTGCGGGAAGCTCTCGTTCGTGGTTGGCCCCGGGGCCCTGGAAACAGGCTTGGGGCCTGGGCTTGGGACCAGGGCTTGGGAGCTGGCGATTGAAATCGCGGCATCGCGGCAACAACGGCCCGAAGTCCGCCTTCGCGGACTCGCACACACGCATCGTACCCGTCAGGCCGGTTCGCGTGCGCTTCAGCCGCGCGGTGCGATTCGGCCGACCATCACCGTGCGGCCTCGCCATTCGACGGTGCCGCGGGTGCGGAACGAGGCGGCGGCGATGCGCAGCGCCAGCACCGCGCCGGCCGGGTGAAGGAGCACCGTGGCCCAGCCGTGGCGAAAAAGCAGCGCCGCCGCGGTCCGCACGCCAATCAGCAGCGCCAGCGCGGCCAACGCCAGCGGCGTGGGACGAAACGCCGCGATCAGGGGATACACCGCGGTGAGCAGAAAGATAACGCATCCCGCCGCGAACGACGTCGGGCGGCCCCCGAGCAGGGCGTAGAGGTTCTTCGTGAAGCCGCGGCGCACTTCGGGCCAGCCGTGGTACATCCGCACCGAAAGGTCCTCCGCCGCGACCGCCGGGACCAGGCGCAGGCCGGCGCGCTTCACGGCGCGGCCCAGCTCCACGTCCTCCAGCACCCGGCCGCGCACGGACGCGTGGCCGCCCGTGCGGTCGTAGGCGTGGCGGGTGAAGGCGAGCCACTGCCCGTTCGCCATCGACAGCGAGGGCGCGGCCGTGCGCGGCACCAGCGCCAGCGGCAGCATCGCGGCGGCGGGGAGCTGCGCGACCAGCGGCACCACCGCGGCCTCGGCCCAGCTGCCCCAGCGGTGGCGCGGAAGGGCTGTCACTGCATCCGCGCCCTGCAGCAGGGCGGCCGTGCGGGTGACGGCGCGGGGGCCGGCGGTGACGTCGGCGTCGCAGAACAGGAGGACGCCGCCGCGCGCCTCGCGGGCCAGCTGGTGGCACGCCCAGTTCTTCCCGATCCACCCCTCGGGCGGCGCCGCGCCGCGGACCAGGCGGAGACGGTCCGGGTGGCGCCGCGCCAGCTCCCCGGCGACGGACGCGGTTTCATCCCCCGAACGGTCGTCCAGCACCAGGATCTCCAGCCGCGGATACTCGGACGCGAGGAGGGGCGGAAGGTTGGCGCGCAGGTTGGCGGCCTCGTCGCGCGCGGGGACCAGGACGCTCACGAGCGGCGTCTCGCGCGGCTCCCCCGCCCCGCCCAGCCGCAGCGCGGCGAGAAGATTGGCGACGGTGACGAGCAGCATCGCCAGCAGCAGCGCGGCCGATGCGGCGTCGAGAACCGTGAGCGCGGCGCTCACCGCGAGCGCGCGGGGTCGGGCGTGGGGAAAGCGGCGGAGGGGGCGTCCAGGCGGTTGTACGGGCCGGGCCAGCGGCGCTCGGCGTCCTCGCCGTGCAGCGAGAGGAAGTCGAGGATGGCGTCGCATTCGGCCTCCACCACCGCCTCCACGAAGTCGTGGTCCAGCTCGCGGGCCACGTACACCGGCGCGCCGGCCGAGACGTAGACGGTGGGCGCGGCGGTGGTCCCGGGCTCGTGGTGGATGGCGATGGGGAGGACGATGCACGGCGCGATCGGCTTCACGAACGCCTCGATCCCGCGGAGGAACCCCAGCGGCCGCCGGTGCGACGGCCAGATCCGCCCCTGCGGAAAGAAGATCAGCGTCGCATCTCGCCGCTCGCGCGCGCGGTCGCGCACGAAGCGCACGGCCGAAAGCACCGAGGCGGCGCGCGCCGGGTCCACCCCGAACGCGCCGGTGAGCCGGAAGTACGGCAGGTGGGCGAGCTCCGCCTCGCTGGCCAGCGTGTACAGCGGCGAGCGGGGGCGCACGACGCGGTGGATCTCGCGCAGGGTGAAGGTATCCCACCAGCTGACGTGGTTCGCCGCCAGCACCAGCGGCACGTCCGTCCGCAGCGCGCGCGGCAGGCCGGTGACGCGCACGGCGTTCAGCCGCCGCCGCATCCACGGGCGGAAGAACGCCTCGAAGGCGGCCAGCGCCAGCGGGCTGAAGCGGCTACCCATGGGGTGGCGCCAGCGAATCTTCCAGCACGCGCCGCTGCTCGGCCGGGAGCCGTCCCCGTTCGACCACGAAGCGGGTGATGGCGTCGTACAGCTCGGCCGGCACCTGCCCGCGCACGCCGGGAAGGAGCCGCGCCAGCGCCGCGAAGTCCGCGCGGACGCTGCCGCCGCGGCCCAGGATGCCGGGAAGGTAGTAGCAGCTCATCAGCCGCAGGTAGCGCGCCTCGGCGTGGTCGGGGTGGTGCTCGACGGTACGGTCCAGGATGGCCAGCCCCTCGCGCAGGTGGCGCAGCTTCTGGGCGGGCCAGAAGGCGTGCCGGGCGCGCAGCGTCACCAGCGCGCCGGTGTAGGCGGCGAGCGTGGCATCCAGCGCGCCGCCGGGCCGCGGCTGGGCGCTCGCGCGGATGCGCTCCACCTCGCCCAGCCCCTTGGCGATCGCGCGCTCGTCGCTCACCGACGCCAGGTACAGCTCGCGCAGCGGTGCCAGGTCCACGCGCTCGTCCACGGAATCGGCGGCCGGGTTGATGGGGAGAGGACGCGCGGTGGCACCATCGGGCGGGGCGAATGAATTCGCTGCAACGACCACGCGAAGTCCGCCTGCGCGGACTACCGGCCGTGGTGCGGGAGACGCTTCGGGGCGCGGAAGAAGGATCGGGGTTGCTCGTGCCGGGCGGACGGCCATGAGCGAGAAGCCGAGCATCACCGCGCGGATGCCGACGCCGCAGTCCGCGAAGGCGGACTTCCCGAGGTTCCAGCGGCGGGTTTCAACCCGCCGTGCCGGCGGACGATTCGAGGTTCCGATTCCGCGCCCCGGCGGCGGCGAAAGGCTCCGGTGCGTTGTCACGGGAGCGCGCCTCCGCCGGCGGCCAGCGACATCGGCGCGGAGTCGGCGAGCGGGAGCACCTCCATCCGGCGCCGGGCGGCGCGCAGCTCCCACAGGGCGCGGGCGGCGAGCACGGCCTTCTCGGGCGCGGTGGTGCGGGCGCGGCGGTGCAGGTTGTCGTAGCCGTTGCGGCGGATGGCGCGGTGGATGCCGCGGTACACGTGCGCCGCCACCGCCACCGGCCGCTGGAAGAAGACCGGGAGCCGCGGGATCGCCTCGAAGGCCCGCGCGTACGACTCGTCGGCCTCGCGCATCAGCTCGTCCAGCAACTGCATGTAGGGGATGGGGATGGGGATGCGGCCGCGCCCACGACACAGCGCGAGCAGTGATGCGGGGGTGATGCCGTGCCGCTCCATCAGCTCGGCGGGGAGGTAGACGCGGCCGGCGCGGCCGTCCTCGCCCACGTCGCGGAGGATGTTGGTGAGCTGCATCGCGTGGCCCAGCGCCCCCGCGCGGCGCAGCGTGGCCGCGTCGCGCACGCCGAACAGCTCGGTGAGCCACATCCCCACCACGCCGGCCACGCGGTGCGTGTACACCCGCAGCGCCGCGGCGGTGGGATACGTCTCGCGCCGCAGGTCCATCCGCATCCCCTCCGCCAGCTCGGCCGCGTAGGTGAAGGGGACGGACGCGTGCGCCGTCTCGCCCATCACCCGGTCCAGCAGCTCGATCCCCGTCGCCCGCCCCTGCCAGGCCAGGCGCGAAAGCTCCACCCACTCGTCCAGCACCGCCTCGAGCGCGGCCGGCTCCTCGCCGTCGGCGTGGTCCACCAGGTCGTCCGTGACGCGGCAGTACGCATAGACGCGCGCCACCGTGTGCGCGGCCCGGGGCGGAAAGAAGCGCGCGGCGAAGGAGAACGAGCGGCTGTTGCGGGCGAAGTAGCCCGCCAGCTCGTCCCCCCGCGGCACCCGCTCGCGAATGCGCCGGCTGACCTCGCGGCGGCCGGAGAGGGCCGGCTTCGGCGCGCGCGCCTCGCGTTCGCGGCGGACGGCGGCGTGGGCGCGGGCCCGCCAGTCCTCGGCGAGCGCGCCCAGCAGCGTGTCGCCGGGAAGGAACGCGGCACGGGCGCGCTGGAAGGTGTCGAAGCCCGCGTCGAGCCGCGCGAGCAGGCGCAGCAGCGGCGTACCGTGCGCCCCGGGCGTGTGCAGCGCGGCCGTGATCTCGTCGGCCGTGCACCCGAACGCGGCGCCGGGGACCTCTTCCAGCACCCACGTCCAGCGCCGCTGCGCGTAGTCGCCCAGCGGCGGCTTGCCGGTGTCGGTCAGCGGGCAGTAGTCGAGCAGGTCGTCGAGCCGCTGGTAGAGCAGCCCCAGCGCCCGGCCCAGGTCGTAGACGACGCGGAGCTCGCCCCGCCGCCCCCGCACCGCCGGCGCCACCGCGAGGGCGCAACCCAGCAGCGCGCCCGCCTTGTCCAGCGCGATCGCCTCGTACTCGCCCGCGGAGAGCACGCGTCCGATCGCTCGCCCCTGGGCGATCTCGCCGGCGATGGTGCGTTCCACCGCCTCGGCGAAGAGCTCGGCGTACCGCACGGATCCGGTGCGGGCGGCCAGGCGGTACGCCCACGCCAGCAGGTGATCTCCCGCCACCAGCGCCGCGCCGATCCCCCTGGTGGCGGCCAGCGTCGGCTCGCCGCGGCGGGTGGCGGCGCCGTCCACGATGTCGTCGTGCACCAGCGACGCCTCGTGCGCCAGCTGCACCGCCAGCGCGCCGAACCCCACCCGCGCATCACCCGCGCACCCCAGCGCCACCGCGGACGCGTGCGCCGCGAGCGGGCGGATCAGCTGTCCGCGCAGCTCCACGCGCGGGATGCCGCCGCACTCCGCCAGCAGCGGCCGCAGCGCCGCCCTCACCGCTTCCCGCGCCGCCGACAGCGGGTCCGCGGATCGATCCGGCGCGTCCGCCGCGGGGACGCTCGCCGCGGATGGACCCGCCGTGGCTCGATCGGACGGGCCCCCCGACGGCAGCTCCATCGCCGCCACCGCTGGGACGGTCGCGTCGAGCGCGCTCAAGCGGCGGCCTCCGCGGCGGCGAGCGCGAGCGGGCGGCGCGGCGCGCGCAGGCGGGCCAGCAGCACCGCGGCGCCCAGCGCGGCGAGGGTGACCAGGGCGGCGGGCCACAGGCCGCGCGCCAGGATCATCCCCAGCGGCAGCAGCAGGTTGGCGGCGTAGAACCCCGCCAGCCAGCGCGCCGGCAGCCGCGCGAGCCACGCGTCGGCGCGAAGGGCGGCGAGCGCGCCCATCAGCGCCAGCCCGGTCACGTACCAGCCGAACAGGTTCAGCAGCGGCATCCCGTAATACGGCCCGGCCGTGCCCCACTCCCAGTAGCGCGTGGCGTGGCTCATGGCGGGGTCCAGCGCCAGGTCCCAGCCGAGGAGGATGAACGACGCCAGCAGCACCCGCTCCCACGCGCGGTGCCCGATCGGCAGCAGGATGCGGGCGAGCGCATAGCTGGGGACGGCCATGAAGAACCAGCTGAGCGGGATCAGCAGCGGCACGTGCCCGAACCAGCGCGGCCCCAGCGCGGCGGTATACGCATAGGGGCCGAAGGGGATGCCGGCGGTGGTCCCCGCCAGCTCGCTGCACAGGCTGATGGCGTACAGCGCCGCGAACGCGCCCAGCCAGCGCCGGCGTGCGTGCGCGGTCAGGCAGACGGCCAGCGTGGCGCCGGCCAGCACGATCTGCACGCGCGAGAAGAAGAGGAACGCCACCCCGTAGAACCCCGCCGCGCCCGGAAAGCGCGCCAGCAGCCCCGGGTGCGTGCCGAAGCTCGCGTATCCCGCCACCGCCATCGCGGTGAACGCGTACAGCGCCCACAGCGCGTACCGCGACACCCGCTTCCCCACCCCGCGCCCGTCGTGCTCGCTTCCCTTCACGCGCCCGTGTCTCCTCCGCGGGCTTCGTGGCCCGTGGCTGGGGTCCCGCAGATCCGCTGCCCCGGCCCGGGGCGTACCCTTTGCGCAATGGCGCTTCGGAGATACGCCGCGAATCCCGCACCCGGATCTGTCGCAGTGCATCGCGTCTGCCCAACCTTACAACCTTGTACAAACCTTGTCAAGGAAACCCCGACGCGATACTTTGACAACCGTTGGACAGAGGTGGGACAGCCGCGTGGGGAGCGCTGCGCCCGGGAGTCGGGATTCGCGCGGATGCCTGTGTGGGAGTCCGCGAAGGCGGACTTCACGAAGTTCCAGCGGCGGGTTTCAACCCGCCTTGGCTTAACCCGCGCCATGGCTTAAACCGCGCCGTGGATTCGACCCGCCGTGGCTTCAACCCGGCGTGGTTCGAGCGGAGGGACACCCCCCGATCCCGCGGTTGCGGTTGCCGCGGTTCGGGCATTTCGAGATGCGGACGGACGCAGCCCTCGTGAAAGAGAGCGCATGAGCGAAACGGCGGTGGTGATCGGGAGCGGGTTCGGCGGGCTGGCGGCGGCGGTGCGGCTGCGCGCGATGGGGTGGCGCGTGGTGGTGCTCGAGGCGCTGGACCAGCCCGGCGGGCGGGCGCGCGTATTCCGCCAGGATGGGTTCACCTTCGACGCCGGCCCCACCGTGATCACCGCGCCCTACCTGCTCGAGGAGCTGTTCGCGCTCGCCGGCCGGTCGCTGGCGGACTATGCCGAGCTGGTGCCGGTGGACCCGTTCTACCGCATCCTCTTCCACGACGGCGCCACCTTCGACTACGTGGGCGACGAGGAGCGGCTGCTGGAGCAGATCCGCCGCCTGAGCCCCGCCGACGTGGACGGCTACCGGCGGCTGGCGGCGCACGCGGAGCGGATCTTCGACGTGGGCTACACGCAGCTGGCCGACCAGCCGTTCCACCGCGCGGCCACCATGCTGCGCGTGCTCCCGCAGATGCTGCGGCTGCGGTCGTACCGCACCGTCCACGGCCTGGTGTCGCATTACGTGCGCGACGAGCGGCTGCGGCAGGCGCTCACCTTCGAGCCGCTCCTGGTCGGCGGCAACCCGTTCTCCACCACCTCCATCTACCTGCTGATCCACTGGCTGGAGCGGAAGTGGGGGGTGCACTTCGCGAAGGGCGGCACCACCTCGCTGGTCCATGCGCTCGTCCGTCTCCTGGGCGAGCTGGACGTGGAGGTGCGGCTGAACGCGCCGGTGGAGGAGATCGTGGTGCGCAACGGGCGCGTGGCCGGCGTGCGCACCGCGGGCGGCGAGACGATCCCGGCGGCGCTCGTGGTGAGCAACGCGGACCCGAGCCATACCTACGCGCACCTGCTGCCACCGCGGGTACGCCGCCGGAACACCGACGCCCGCGTGCGGCGCGTGCGCCAGTCGATGAGCCTGTTCGTGGCCTACTTCGGCAGCCGCAAGCCGTACCCCGAGCTGGCGCACCACACCATCGTCCTGGGCCCGCGCTACAAGGGATTGCTGGACGACATCTTCCGCAGGCGCGTGCTTGCCGACGACTTCTCGCTCTACCTGCACGCGCCCACTCGCACCGACCCGTCGCTGGCGCCGCCGGGGCAGGAGACCTTCTACGTGCTCTCGCCGGTGCCCAACAACCGCAGCCGGATCGACTGGGAGCGCGAGCGCGGGCCGTACTTCGAGCGCGTGCTGGCGGAGCTGGAGCGGCGGCTGCTCCCCGGGATCGGCGAGAGCCTGGCGACCACCACGTTCCTGACCCCGCGCGAGTTCGAGCGCGACCTGCGCTCGGTGGACGGCGCCGCCTTCGGCCCCGAGCCGGTGCTGACGCAGAGCGCCTGGTTCCGCTACCACAACCAGGGCGAGGTGCCGGGGCTGTACTTCGTGGGCGCGGGGACGCACCCGGGCGGCGGCGTTCCCGGCGTGCTCAGCTCCGCGAAGGTGCTGGAGCGCATCGCGCCGCGGCCCCAGCGTCCCGTGCCGTTGCCGGCGGCACCGCGGCGCACCGAATCGGCCGCCGCAGCCACAGTCGCCGCGTGACCGCCGCGTTTCGGCCTGCTCACGCGCGGCCGGCCGCCTCCTTCCCGCGCTCCGCGGGCGAGGGGAAGCGATTCGCTCCTTCCACCGGACCCGCCGGTGAGGACGGGCGATGACGTATCTCGCCTTTCACCTCCTCTTCATCGTGCCGCCGATCGTGGCGCTGGCGGTCTGGCTCCGGCCGCGCCGCGGGTTGCTGCCGAGGCGCGCGGGGTGGGCGCTGCCGGCCATCGCGGCGATCGCGTTCGCCTGGACCACGCCGTGGGACAACTACCTGGTGGCGCGCGGCGTCTGGCGCTACGGCCCGGACCGGGTCCTGGGGGTGATCGGGCACGTGCCGGTGGAGGAGTACCTCTTCTTCGTGCTGCAGCCGCTGCTCGCCGGGCTCTGGTTCTACGCGGTGCTGGCGCGGCGGAGCGAGCGGGCGGAGGGGGCCGGCGGGGCCGCCGCGAACGGGCAGCGGCTGCGCGGCTTCACCCCGGCCGAAGGCGCGGCGGTGCGCGACACCTTCTTCGCGGCGGGGATCCGCGTCGCCGGGGCGGCGGCGGGGCTGATCGTCGCGGCCGCCGGCGCGGCCGCGCTGGCGCTGGGCGGCGCGGGAACGTACGCGGGGCTGATCCTGGTGTGGGCCGCGCCGGTGCTGGCGGGGCTCTGGATCTACGCGGGCGGCGAGGTGTGGCCGCGGCGCCGCGCATGCCTCCTCGGCATCGCCGCGCCGACGGCGTACCTGTGGGCCGCGGACGCCCTCGCCATCCAGCTGGGGATCTGGTCGATCGATCCGCGGCTCAGCACGGGCGCAGCCCTCGCGGGCCTGCCGGTGGAGGAGGCGCTGTTCTTCCTCGCCACCAACGTCCTCGTCGTCGTCGGCCTGGTCGCGCTCCTGCACCCCCCCGCCGACGCGCTGCGCATCCCCCGCCCCGCCGTGGACTCGTGATTTCCGATTCAGCCGCGAGCGGATGCACCGGCCCGGGCCGGCCGATGCTGCTTCCGCGCACCGCCACCCTGGCCGCACCGAAGCCGGTAGTCCGCGCAGGCGGACTTCGTGTCGTCGTTGCAGCGAATTCAAATTCATTCACCCCTCTCGACCGGGTTCGCCGGTGAGCCGCGTCTCCAACCCCGACTACGACGTGATCGTGTGCGGCGCGGGGCACAACGCGCTGGTCACGGCGGCGTACCTGGCGCAGGCGGGGTACCGCGTGGGCGTGTTCGAGCGGCGGCACATCGTGGGCGGCGCGGTGGCCACCGAGGAGATCGTGCCCGGGTACCGCTTCGACATCGGCGGGAGCGCGCACATCCTGATCCGCCTGACGCCGATCGTGGAAGAGCTGGGGCTGGACCGCTACGGATTGGAATACCTGGAGCTCGATCCGCTTTTCTTCGCACCATTCCAGGACGGCGACTCGCTGTTCATCCACCGCGACCTGGACCGCACGGTGGAGGGGCTCGAGCGGAAGTGGCCCGGCGAGGGCGAGGCGTACCGCCGCTTCATCCACGAGTGGACGCCGTTCGCGCGGATGGTGCGCGACCTGTTCCTCTCCGTCCCCAGCCCCTTCGAGCTGGGGCGCAAGATGGTGTTCGGAAAGGCGGTGAAGGGTGATTGGAAAGCGGCGCTGGGAACGATCCTGGGCCCGTACGGCGAGACGCTGGACCGCTATCTCACCCAGGAGAAGCTGAAGGCGCCGCTGGTGTGGATGGCCGCGCAGTCCGGGCCACCGCCGACGGAGCCGCTCACCGCGCCCTTCCTCCTCTGGCAGCCCCTCTACCACGAGGGTGGCATCGCCCGTCCGCGCGGCGGGAGCGGCGTGCTGACGCAGGCGCTCGCGCGGCACGTGCTCGCGCACGGCGGGCAGATCCACACCTCGTCACCCGTCGACCGCATCCTGGTGGAGGGCCGCCGCGCGGTGGGCATCGTCACCGGCGGGCGGACGGTGACCGCGCGCGCCGTCGTCTCGGGGACGCACGCGCTGGAGACGTTCGGGCGGCTGCTCCCGCCGGAGCATCGCCCAGCGGCGGCCGCTTCGATGCGCACCGGCAACGGGTTCGGCGCCATCCTGCGCCTGGCGCTGCGCGAGCCCGTGCGCTACGCCGCGCACCCCGGCGACGACGCGCGCGTGGCGCTGCAGCTGATCTGCCGCGACCGCGCGCAGATCAGCGCCGCCTACGCCGACTACCTGCGCGGCGAGCCCACCCGCGACCCGCCGCTGGTGGCGATGACCTTCAGCGCGGCGGACGATTCGCTCGCGCCACCCGGCGGCGAGGTGCTGTGGCTGTGGGCGCAGTACTACCCGTACCAGCTGGCCGGCGGCGCGCGGTGGGACACCATCGCCCCACGCGTGGCGGACACCATCCTGGACACCTTCGAGCGGTACGCGCCGGGCACGCGCGACAAGGTGGTGGGCAGCCTCTTTCAGCACCCGTTGTGGCTGGAGCGCGAGCTGGGCCTGGTGCGCGGCAACGTGATGCACCTGGAGATGACGGTGAGCCAGATGTTCGCGCTGCGCCCGTTCGCCGGGATGGCCGGGTACCGCACGCACCTGAAGGCGCTGTACCTGACCGGCGCCAGCACCCACCCCGGCGGCGGCATCATGGGCGCCAGCGGCCGGAACACGGCGCGGGTGGTGCTGGAGGATCTGAGCCGGAGAAAGGTTTAGGTGATCGGCTCCAAGACGCTGCGGTGCAGCGAGTTGGGAGGGGCGGTTGAAACCGCGGCCGCTGTTTCAACCGCCGGCTGCTCCCGGCTGCTCCCGGCTGCTCCCGGCTGCTCCCAGCTGCTCCCAGCTGCTCCCTGCTGCTCCCGGTGGCGGAACGGGAGCGGCCCCGAGAGGATTCTCATCCTCCCGGGGCCGCGATCTATGTGACGTGTGATCGATCAGTTCACGTACACGCTGTAGCAGCAGGGGTAGCTCACCGGCTGCGTCTTGGGCATGTCGGCGTCGATCGACACCGGGGCCATCATCTCGCAGCTCTCCACCCGCACCGCCTCCAGGTCCAGCTTCATCTTGCTCTTCATCGGTCCACTCGTGGGTCTCATGGGTTGTTCACGTGTGCCGCCACAGGGGGGTGACGGCGCTCCGGACGGGTCACGCCCGGTCCAGCATCCCGGCCGGTCGGCCGGGCCAGCTCAGCAGCAGGTGTACTTGTAGACCGTCGGGTAGACGGTGATCGGCATCCCGGCCTGGATGGCGGGGGCCGCATCGAAGCTCTCCACCTGCAGCGCGTCCAGGTCCAGCGTCAGCTTGGCCATCGGAAACTCCGTCTCGATTCGGTTCGATATCAGCCCTACCGGGCCGCCGGACGCCAACCGCGCCCGATGGCCGTCCCTGAGGCAGCCGCCGTTCCATCCCCTGCCGCCCGCTGTGCCGAAACACGCATCCATTTGCCAGCCAAAGGCTTGGAAAAGTTTTTCGAACGCTGAAACTTTTCTGAACCACTGCTGAAGGGGACGCCCGCTCCACACCCCGCCGGGGCCGATGCGCCCCGCCATGACGCGAACCTCCCACGGAAGCTCGCCAGACGAGCGCCCGCCCGCGGTTGCCCACGCCGCCTGGCGGGGCGAAGTTGGTGGATCTCCGGCACACGCTCCCCCCGACTGCCCCGCACCCGATGCGCGTTCACGGCACGCACTACCGCACGCTCTGGATGGACGGCACCGTGGTGCGGATGATCGACCAGACGCGGCTCCCGTTCGATTTCCGCGTGATCGCGTGCGAGACGCACCATGACACCGCCACCGCCATCCGCGAGATGGTGGTGCGCGGCGCGCCGGCGCTGGGCGCGGCCGGGGCGTTCGCGATGGCGCAGGCGTTCGGCGAGGCGCCGGCGACCGCCGCATGGCCGTACGCGCACGAGGCGCGCGCCCGCATCGAGGCGACGCGCCCCACGGCGCGCGACCTGTTCGCCGGCACCGAGCACGTGTGGCGCGCCGCCGAGCAGTCGCCGCGCCACCCGGCCGCGGCCGCGCTGGACGCGGCGCTGACGTTCGCCGAGGCGAGCGTGGAGAGCTGCCGCCGCCTGGGCGAGCACGGCGCCGCGCTGATCCCGGCCGGGGCACGGGTGCTCACGCACTGCAACGCGGGGTGGCTGGCCACGGTGGACTTCGGGAGCGCGCTGGCGCCGGTGTTCGCGGCGGCCGCAGAGGGGCGCACGCCCTACGTGTGGGTGGACGAGACGCGCCCGCGCGGGCAGGGCGCGCGGCTGACCGCGTGGGAGCTGGCCAACGAGCAGGTCCCGCACGCCGTGATCGCCGACAACGCCGCCGCGCACTACATGAGCCGCGGCGAGGTGGACCTGGTGATCGTCGGCGCCGACCGCATCGCCGCCAACGGCGACGTGGTGAACAAGGTGGGGACGCTGGCCAAGGCCGTGTGTGCGCGCGAGTTCGGCATCCCCTTCTACGTGGCAGCGCCGCCGTCGACCTTTGATCCGGGAACGCCGGACGGCCCGAGCGTGACCATCGAGGAGCGAAGCTGGGACGAGGTGCACTACCAGGAAGGGCCAGACGACGACGGCACCCTCCGCCGCATCCGCGTCACCGCCCCCGGCTCTCCCGCGCGGAACCCCGCCTTCGACGCCACCCCCGCGCGCCTGGTCACCGCCTACGTCACCGACCGCGGCGTGCTGACGGGCGACGAGCTGCGGGCGACTTGTGCAGATATCGCCCGCGAGCCGGCGCGCACGTCCGCACCGGTGTGATGACGGTGCGCGGTGTGTATCCGAGCCAGTTTGCGAGTAAACTCGCGGCTACAACGGCACACAGTCCGCCTCCGCGGACTTCAACCGCGCGGGCGTTCTGCCGTGCACCAGCATCGCGGCCGCCGATGAGCCGGTAGTCCGCGAAGGCGGCGCGCAGGCGGACTTCGTGTAGTTGTTGCAGCGAATTCATTCGCCCTGGCTCGATCCCGATCCTCCCGACCCGATCCCCCATGTCGACGACCGAAACGCAGGTGTTTCTCCCGAACGACCACCTCTACGCCGGCCCGGCCGACGCGCTCGACGAGCTGGTCGCCTGGTCCCGGAAGTTGGGCGGCGACCCGTCGCTGGTGCTGAAGGGCGGCGGCAACACGAGCGTGAAGGTGGGCGAGCGCGACGTGGCCGGGCGGCCGGTGAACGTGCTGCGGGTGAAGGGGAGCGGCTCGGACCTGGCGTTCGCGAAGCACGCAGACTTCGCGCCCGTGCGGCTGGACGACGTGCTGCCGCTGATCGAGCGCGCGGAGATGAGCGACGAGGAGATGGTCGAGTACCTCGGCCGCACGCTCACCGATCCGAAGGCGCCGCGTCCGTCCATCGAGACGCTGCTGCACGCCTTCATCCCCGCCGCCGCGGTCTTCCACTCGCACGCCGACGCCGTCCTGCAGCTGATCAACAACGCCGACCCGCACGCGGCGCTGGACGACGCGCTGGGCGGCGACGTGCTGCGCATCCCCTACCGCCGCCCGGGGTTCCTGCTGTCCAGGGAGGTGGGCGAAGCCGTCCGCGCCAACCCCGGCGCGCCCGGGCTGGTGCTGCTGAACCACGGCCTGGTAACGTGGGGATCGAGCCCCGAGGAGGCGTACCGGCGCCACCTGGAGCTGGTGGACCGGGCCCGGGCGTACGTCGCGGCGCGCGACCCGGCCGCCATCTTCGCCGCCGAGCCGCGCTACGTGCTGGGGGATGACGCCCGCCGGCGCGCCGCCGCCGCGCTCGCGCCGGTGATCCGCGGCTCGCTCTCGGCGGAGCGGCGCGTGATCCTGCGCTACACCGACACGCCCGAGGTGCTGGCGTTCGCCGGGTCGCCGCGCGCCCGCACCGCATCCGCCGCGGGCGCCGCGACGCCGGACCACATCCTCACCACCAAGGTCCATCCGCTCTGGGTGGACGTGGACGACCCGGCGGACACGGACGCCGTCGCCCGCTCCTTCACGGCCGCCCTGGAGACGTACCGGGCCGACTACGCGGCATACGTCTCGCGCCACCGCGGGGACGAGCCGGTGCTCGACTCGTCGCCGCGCATCGTGCTGGTGCCGGGGATCGGGATGTTCACCGCGGGGAAGGACGCGAAGGCGGCCGAGCTGACGCGCGACATCTACCTGCACACCATCGGCATCATCGCCGGCGCCGAGACGCTGGGCGGGTACCGCTCGCTCCCCGAGCCGGAGCAGTTCCGCGCCGAGTACTGGCCGCTGGAGCTGTTCAAGCTCACGCTGGCCCCGCCGGAGCGCGAGCTGGCCCGCCGCGTGGCGCTGGTCACCGGCGCCGCGGGCGGGCTGGGGCGCGCCATCGCATATCGGCTCGCCGCCGCAGGCGCGCACGTGGTCGTCACCGACACCAACGCCGCGGGCGCCGAGGCCGTCGCGCGCGACATCGCCGGGCGCGAGGGCGCGGGCACGGCCGTCGGGTTGGCGCTGGACGTGACCCGCGAAGGAGACGTGGCCGCGGCGATGGAGCGGGCCGCGCTGGAGTTCGGCGGCGTGGACGTGATCGTCTCCAACGCGGGGATCGCGCACTGCGCGCCGATCGAGTCGCTGGAGCTGGACGACTGGGAGCGCAGCCTGGACGTGAACGCCACCGGCCACTTCCTGGTCACCCGCGCCGCGCTCCGCCACTTCCGCCGGCAGGGCACCGGCGGCGCCATCGTCTTCGTCGCCACCAAGAACGTGACCGCGCCGGGGAAGGACTTCGCCGCCTACAGCGCCTCCAAGGCGGCCGAGGCGCAGCTCGCGCGCGTGGCGGCGATCGAGGGCGGCCCGATCGGCGTGCGCGTCAACATGGTGAACCCCGACGCCATCTTCGGCGGCAGCGCGCTGTGGGACGGCATTCGCGAGGAGCGCGCGAAGGCGTACGGCGTCCCCCCCGAGAAGCTGGAAGACGTCTACCGCGGCCGCACCCTCCTCGGCGTCGAAGTGCGCGGCGAAGACGTGGCCGAAGCCGTCCTCTTCCTCGCGTCGGACCGCTCGTCGCGCACCACGGGGGCGATGATCGCGGTGGACGGCGGAGTGCGCGAGGCGTTCGTGCGGTAGGGCCGACGCCGCAGGCCCTCACCCTGGCTTCCTGGCACGACTGCGTCGCCTCCAGAAAGCCTGTCCCTCTCCCAAACTGCTGGGAGAGGGACCTTGGCTCGCTTCGCTCGCGGCGACTTCTGACGTCTGCTCCGCGCGGCAACGTCGAACGATTATCTGGGCCAGTAGTCCGCGAAGGCGGGACTTCGTGTGGTGGTTGCCGCGGAATTATCCGCCCGTGGTCGCCTGCGCCGCACCATCCTCTTTTCCCTCACCACTCCCCCGCCGACGCCTGCCGCAGGCCGGGGTCCCGCTCGTCACCCCCCTCGCCGGACGGGGAGTAGTAGCGCCGGATCTGCGCGGCCACGCCGTCCAGGTCGGGGAACAGCTTGCGCTCGTCGAGGGCGCACAGGTCCAGCTGGTCGCGGATGAAGTTCACCCGCTCGCCGGGGATCAGGTAGCGCGTCAGCGCCGAGGTGAGCCCCTCCTCGCGCAGCACCTGGTCGATCGGGCGCGTCTTGTCGGTGCTGATGGTGAAGGTGGCGCTCTGGGCCACGATCCGGTCGTCCAGCGCCGGCGGGTCCAGCATGCACACGAAGCGCGCGCCGTCGTGCTCGGGGCGCGCCATCAGCTCGCCGATGGAGCGGATGCCGCGGGCGTGCAGCATGGCGGCCAGGTCCTGCACCAGGAACGCGAAGGGCGCCAGTCCGAAGTGCTCGTGCACCCGCCGCCAGTTGAGCCGCCAGACCACCTTGTCGGTGTCGGGCGGCCCGGCCAGCGTGGCGAAGTGCGCGGCGATCAGCGGCGAGTAGCTCCAGTCCAGCAGCCGCGTGGGCACCCCGTGGTGCTGCGCGGCCACCAGCAGCTCCCAGTCGTTGGCGGGTGTGGCGCGCATGAACAGCCGCGACGAGCGGATGAAGTTGCGCAGGATGTGCTCCTCGAGGTGCGCCTTGGTGTGCGGCCGCTCGATCCCGCCCAGCCGGTCCAGCGAGGTGAGCAGCGGCCAGTTCGCGTGCCCCGACCCGCGGTACACCGAGGTGTCGCGGATGCGGCCGCTCACGGGATCGTGCTCGCCGGGCGTCACCAGGTCCAGCAGCTGCCCCAGGCTCTCGATCCGTACTTCCTCGATCCCCTCGAACCCGCTCGTCTCCATCTTCCCTCCGTGTCCGTCCCGCAGAGGCCGG
>DASSME010000223.1:0-4606 GCA_035689035.1 Longimicrobium sp.
GATTTTCGCGGACAGCCGTACCGTCCGCGAAAATCCGGGAGGGGGCCTCAGCCCGCCTGCTCCGCCGCTTCCACGGCGATGGTGATGTCCACGTCGTCGCCCAGCACGGCGCCGCCGCCCTCGGCCGCCCGGTTCCAGCTCACGTTGTAGTCCATCCGGTTGATCCTGGTGCTCGCCTCGAAGCCGATGCGGCGGCGGCCGGGGGCGCCCGCAACCTGCAGCATCCGCCCGTCCAGCACCACGGGCCTGGTGACGCCGCGGATGGAGAGGTTGCCATGGATCTTCAGCGTGCCGTCACGCCCGGCCTGCACGCGCGTGCTCTGGAAGGAGATGGTGGGGTGGTTGGCCGCGTCGAAGAAGTCGGCGCTGCGCAGGTGCGTGTCGCGGCGCTCGTTGCGGGTGTCGATGCTGGCCGTCTGGATCTCCACGCTCACGCGGCCGCCCGCCAAACTCGTCGGGTCGGCCACGATGCTGCCCTTCCACTCGCCGAAGGTGCCGTTCACCCGGCTCACCAGGTGGCGGATGCGAAAGCTGAGCTCGCTGTGCGTCACGTCGATCTGCCAGGTGACGGGCGCGGCGGCCGGCGCGGGCGCCACGGCGGGCGCGGGTACGGTGGCGCCGCCCAGCAGCAGCGCGGGGATCAGGATCAGCGACGCGAACGGGCCTGCCGCCATGGAGCGGTTCTCCGGGTGTGTGCGGTTGTTCGTTGCAACGACGATCGGGCGAGGCTGAATGAACCCCGATCCGGCGGACGATGTTCCGCGTCGCGATCCGGATCTCATACCAGATCCGCGGGCCGGTTTGTCTTTCCTCGACTGCCCCAGCGACGTCATCCTGAGGCCGATCACACCACAACTCATCTTCGCGCAACATCTTGCGGCCGAAGGATCTATCACCGCGGCTGAACGTGAGTGCGTGGCCCGCATCAACTCTTCAGCCGGTTCCCGTATCGTACCGAGCGCGACCACGTCTGCGCCGCCGCCACGGTGGCCTCAGCGCGAAAGGATCCACGACCGACGGTGCGTCACCGCCGTGCTGTTGGGGAGACCGGCCACAGATCCTTCGGCCTGCGGCCATTGCATGGTAATCCCCACCTCTTTCAAGGCCTGGCTTGCACCGGTCACAGGAGAAGTCGCGGCAAACACGACGAGATGCCTCGCAAACTGCGCGAGGCTCCACGGCCTTCCCCGGCTCCAGGGTCGTGTTACGCGGCGTCGCTCGCCAGGCCCAGCCTCTGGCGCACCGCGTCGGCGCTGATGTCGAAGCGGGCGGCGTGCCAGTCGGCCTTGCCGCCGCGCAGCACCATCACCTGCGGCGACTGGTGCTCCACGCCGGTGCGGTCGGCCAGGTACTCCGACACCTCGCGCTGGTCGTTCACGTCCACCATGTACACCGGCACCGGCTCGCCGCCCTTCAGCAGCGAATCCATCTCGCGCCGCGCGTTGGCGCTGATCGGGCACCGGGTGCTGTGCTTGAACACCAGCGCCGTGGCTTCGTCCAGGGCGGCGTCGGCGTCCTGCCGGCTCGTCATCTCGCGCATGGTGGCTCGCTTTCGAGTGGGTGGACCGGCGGCGGAACGGAGACGCCCGCCGCACGGGAGCCGCATCCCCCGCGCAACGGGCGTACCGCCGTCCCCGCCAGCGCCGCCTATTCGGCCGCGATCGTCTGCCCGCCCACCCAGCGCGCCCCCGGCTCCAGCCGCACCGGCTGCCCCGCGCACGCGGCTTCGAGGCAGACGAAGTGGGGATACGCCTCCTCGCCCAGGTCGTCCATCCCCCGCGCCTTCTCTAGCCCGGGGTTCCACACCACCGCGTCGGTGAAGCCGTGCTTGCGGACGAGCACCGACGCCCACGCGGCGCCGTCCACGATCCGCAGCTCGTCGGGCGCGCCGAGGTAGACGCGGTCCGTCTCGCCGTGGAAGCGCACCTCGCGCTCGTCCTCGGTCTTCTCGCCGCCCCCGACCTTGTCGCGGTAGCGCACGCCCGTCAGCCCATCGATCCACACCGACTGGACGCGGCTCACGTGGAAGTAGCTGTGCAGCGCGCAGGTGAACTCGAAGGCGCGGTCGCCGGTGTTCTCGACGGTCAGCGTCATCGCCAGCACGTCCGTGAGCTCGACGCGCAGCTCCGCGAGGAAGGCGAAGTCCCAGATCTTCCGCGTGTCGGCGGAGTCCCGCAGCACCAGCACGGCGTGGGCGGGCGACGACTCCGCCAGCGTCCACTGCGCGGTGCGCGCGAAGCCGTGCTTGGGGAGCGGGCCCTGGTCGGCGAACTGCGGGAAGATGACGGGGATGCCGCCGCGGATCGCCTGGCCGGGCCCGAAGCGCGAGCGCGGGCTCAGGTACAGCACGTCACCCGGGGCGCGGGCGGTGAACTCGGGCCGTTCGGGCAGCGTCCAGCGCGTGACGTGCGCGCCGTGCAGGTAGACCTCCGCGCGCCCGCCCTGGGGAGAGGTGAGGACGACGCGCGGGAGGCCGCCTTCGCCGGGCTCCACGTTCGGGTGCGGGTCCGTCATCGCGTGAGCCGGTAGATGAGGAGGGCGGCGCGCTTGATCTGCTGCGGGAGGGTGGCGAGGTCGGCCGTCTCGCGCTCGGTGTGCGAGCCGCCGCCGTGCACGCCCAGCCCGCCCACGCCGCTCACGTAAGGCGCGACGAACGAGATGTCGCCCGCGCCGCGGCGGCCGGGGTCGTTCGGCTCGACGACGGGGAAGCCGAGCGCGCGGTTCACCTCGTTCAGCGTGCCCAGGATGGCCAGGTTCCCCGGCGTGGGCGGCATGGAGGGATACCCCTCGCTGAAGGTGATCGAGGCGCGCGCCTGCGGCAGGCCCTGGGCGACGATCTGCCGCATCTTTTCCTGCGTCCGCCGGAGCTGGTCGTCGGTGAGGGTGCGGATGTCGCCGGTGACCACCGCCGTCCCCGCGATCACGTTGTTCTTGCCGAAGGCGGTGCCGCGGCTGGCCAGCGAGTCGAAGCCGACCTCGGTGCCGCCCGCGATCATCCCGGGGCTGTAGGTGAGGCCGGGCTCGGTGAGCTGCGTGCGGAACGCGTCCAGGATGCGCGCGGCCTCGTAGATCGCGCCGCTCCCCACCCCTTCGGCGAAGATGCCGGACGAGTGCGCCGACCGCGCGCTGATCCGCAGCGTCCAGGTGCTGCTGCTGCGGCGCGAGGTGACCGCCGTCTCGCGCCCGCCCTCTTCGCGCGAGGCGCCTTCGAACTCCAGCGCCGCGTCGGCGTTCCTCCCCGCCCGGACCAGGTCGCCGCGCGAGATGGAAAGCGGGCGGCCGGGGTTCTCCTCGTCGCCGGTCATCGCGACCACGATGCGGCGGTCGCGCAGGGCGCCGGCGGCATGCAGGGCGCGCAGCGCGTAGAGGATCACCACGTCGCCGCCCTTCATGTCGCTGCTCCCCGGCCCGTTGGCGATGTCGCCGCTGCGCGTCCAGCGCTGGAACGGGCTGTCCTTTTCGAACACCGTGTCCAGGTGGCCGATCAGCAGGACGCGCTTGCCGCGCCGCCCGGGCAGCTCGGCGAACAGGTGCCCCGCGCGGTGCAGCGAGTCCGGCATGGGGACCCAGCGGGTGGCGAACCCCAGCGAGTCGAGCTGCGCGGCGTAGATGCGGCCCACCTCGCGCACGCCCTCGGCGTTCCCCGTGCCGCTGTTGATGTTGACGGTACGCTCCAGCAGCGCGACGGCGTCGTCCACGTGCGCGTCCACGTACGCGGCGATGCGGCGCTCCGCGGGCGACAGCGCCTGCGCGCCCGCGGCGGACGGCGCCAGCGCGAGGGCGGCGGCCAGCGGCAACGTGGCGCGGGAGAGGGAGATGCGTGGCATGGGCGTGCGGCGGGTGCGAGCGCGCGGTGGTCGGATCCGGATGGATGGCGGATCGGGCGAATCTCGGGCCATGGCCCGGGGAGCGCAAACGGCTGAAACAGGGCGAATGAACTCGCCGCAACAACCACACGAAGTCCGCCTGCGCGGACTACCGGCTTCGGCGCCGCCGCAACGGCGGCGCGCGGAGGTGGGTTCGTGGGCGGCGCGGCGCTACCGCGTCGAATCCGCCCCGGGCGGCGGCGCGGTGGGGATCACGATGGTGTCGCGCGGCGCGTTCGGGTTGGGCGCGGGCGTCACGGGCACCGTGATCACCGGCGGCGGCGCGGGCGGCGGTGCCGGCGGTGGCGCCGGGGGCGGTGCCGGAGGCGGCGCGGGCGGTGGCTGCACCGGCTGCGGCTGGGTCGGCTCCGGCTGCGTGGGCTGCGGCTGCGTGGGCGGCGCCGTGGGACGCGGACGCGGTGCGCTGGGCGGCGCCGGACGCGGGGCCGAGGGGACGGTGTTCGGCGGCGTCACCGCCGGCGGCTGGACGGGCGCGGAGGGCGCCGGCTCGGGCGCGATTCCCGGCGTCGGCGCGATCCCGGCGGGCGGCGTGGGCGGCGCGGGCGAGGACGGCTGCCCGTCGTCGCCGGACGGGGCGCCCGAGTCCGCCTGCCCGCTCCCCGTGTCGCCTCCGCCGCTCGTGCCCGCGTCCGAGCCCGACGGCGGCGGAGAGACGGAGGCGCCGGCGGTGCCGTCCGCTTCCCCACCCGGCGCGGCGGCGGAGGTGGTGGTGTCGCGGC
>DASSME010000224.1:0-21377 GCA_035689035.1 Longimicrobium sp.
ACGAGCACGCCTCGCTGGCGCTGGCGCAGCGCTGCAGCGGCGTGGAGGCGCCGGCGCCGCTCTTCACCTCGCTGCTCAACTACCGGCACGGCGCGGCGAAGGCGCGCTCGGCCCAGGCCGTGGCCGCGGCGCGCGCGGCGGCCGGCGGGATGCGGCTCCTCCACGCCGAGGAGCGCTCCAACTACCCGCTGGGGCTGGCGGTGGACGACCGCGGCGACCGCTTCCGGCTCACCGTGCAGGCGGCGCACGCCTTCGTGGACCCGGCCCGCGTCTGCCGCTACGTGCACCGGGCGCTGGAGGGGCTGGTGGAGGCGCTGGAGACCGCCCCCGGGCGCGCGGTGACGAGCGTGGACGTCCTCCCCGCGCCCGAGCGGCGGCAGGTGCTGGAGGAGTGGAACGACGCCGCGGCCGGGCGCCCGTCCGAGCGCTGCATGCACGAGCTGGTCGAGGGGTGGGCGGCGCGCACCCCCGACGCCGTGGCGCTGAACGTGGGAGGGGAGACGCTCAGCTACGCCGGGCTGAACCGCAGGGCCAACCGGCTGGCGCACCACCTCCGCGCGCTCGGCGTGGGCCCCGAGGTGCGGGTGGGGGTGTGCGTGGAGCGGGGGCTGGAGATGATCCTGGGCCCGCTGGCGGTGCTCAAGGCCGGCGGCGCCTTCCTGCCGCTGGACCCCGCGCTCCCCGACGAGCGCCTGCGCTACATGGTGCGCGACGGCGGCGCGGCGCTGGTGCTGGCGCAGGACGCGTGGGCGCCGCGCTTCGCGGGGGTGCCGGTGCTGGCGCTGGACGGGCGTGCCTGGGCCGACGCGCCGGACGGCAACCTCGGGCGTGGGGGGCTCACCCCCGCCCACGCGGCGTACGTGGTCTACACCTCGGGGTCCACCGGCACGCCCAAGGGGGTGGTGGTGCCGCACCGCGGCGTGTCGACCCTGGTCGAGTCGCAGGAGCATGCGTACCGCACCGGTCCGGAGAGCCGGGTGCTGCAGTCGCTGTCCTTCGGCTTCGACGCCTGCGTGTGGGAGGTGTACGTGGCCCTGGGCCGCGGCGCCATGCTGCACGTGACCCCGCCGGGGCTGGTGGCGGGGGATCCGCTGAAGGACGCGGCCGCGCGGCACGCGATCACGCACCTGATGCTCACCACGGCCACCCTCGCCACGCTCGATCCCGACGCGCGGATGGACGCGGTCCACACCCTGATCGTGGGGGGCGAGGCGCTGACCGACGGCGTGGCGCGGCGCTGGGCGGACGGACGCCGGCTCCTGAACGGGTACGGCCCCACCGAGGCCACCATCGGCACCACCTTCCACGAGTACCGCCCGGGCGGGGCGGCGAACGGCGGCGTTCCGATCGGCCGGCCGTTCCTGGGGTGGCGCGTCTGCGTGCTGGACGCGCGCGGCGAGCCGGCTCCGGTGGGCGCGGTGGGCGAGATGTTCGTGGGCGGGCCGGGGGTGGCGCGCGGGTACCAGGGGCGCCCGGCGCTGACGGCGGAGCGCTTCGTCCCCGACGCGTTCGGCGGCGAGGCGGGCGCGCGGCTGTACCGCACCGGCGACCTGGGGCGCTGGCGCCCGGACGGGACGCTGGACTTCGTGGGGCGCAACGACCACCAGGTGAAGATCCGCGGCTTCCGCGTGGAGCCGGGCGAGGTCGAGGCACGGTTGCTGGACCACCCCGCCGTGCGCGAGGCGGCCGTGGTGCCGCGCGAGGACGCGCCGGGGCGGAAGCGCCTGGTGGCCTACTACGTGGCCGACGGCCCCCTCGAGGCCGACGGGGTGCGCGCGCACCTGGCCGCGCGGCTCCCGGAGTTCATGGTGCCGGCCGCGTACGTGCGCCTGCCGGCGCTCCCGCTCACCCCCAACCGCAAGCTGGACCGCAAGGCGCTCCCCGCCCCCGAGGGAGACGCGTACGCGTCGCGGGCGTACGAGGCGCCGGTCGGCGAGACCGAGCAGGCGCTGGCCGCCATCTGGGCCGAGGTGCTCGGGGTGGAGCGGGTGGGCCGCCGCGACAGCTTCTTCGACCTGGGCGGGCACTCGCTCCTGGCGGTCCAGGTGGTCACGCGGGTGCGGCAGGTGCTGGGGGTGAAGGCCGCGCTGGCCGAGCTCTTCACCCGGCCGGTCCTCGGCGAGTTCGCGCGCGGGCTGGAGCGGGCGGCGCGCGCCGACCTCCCGCCGATCGAGCCCGCCCCCCGCGGGGGCCGGCTCCCGCTGTCGCTGGCGCAGACCCGGCTCTGGTTCATGGAGCAGCTGGGCGACCTGGGGAGCGCGTACCACATCCACGCGCCCGTGCGCCTGCGGGGAGCGCTGGACCGCGCGGCGCTGGCGCGCGCGCTGGACGGGGTGGTGGCCCGCCACGAAGCGCTGCGCACCACCTTCGCCGAGACCGACGGCGTCCCCGAGCAGCGGATCGCGCGGGCGGAGGTGGGCTTCCACCTGGTGGAAGACGACCTGCGCGGGCGCGCGGACGCGCCGGCCGAGCTCGAGCGGCTGATGGCCCGCGAGGCGCGCGCGCCCTTCGACCTGGGGCGGGGGCCGCTGATCCGCGGGCGGCTGGTCCGCATGGCGGCCGACGAGCACGTGCTCCTCTTCACCATGCACCACCTGGTCAGCGACGGCTGGTCGCTGGGGGTGCTCTTCGCCGAGCTCTCCGCGCTCTACGCCGCCCACGCCCGCGGAGGAGCGGGGGAGCTGGCCGAGCTCCCGGTGCAGTACGCCGACTACGCGGTGTGGCAGCGGCGCTGGGCCCAGGGCGGGGTGCTGCGCGAGCAGGCGGAGTACTGGACGCGGACGCTCGCGGGCGCCCCGGAGCTGCTGGAGCTTCCCACCGACCACGCGCGGCCGGCGCAGATGGACCACGCCGCGGCGCTCCTCCCGCTGGCGCTGGACGAGGAGCTGACGGCCGGGCTCAAGGCGCTGTCGCGGCGGCATGGGACCACGCTCTACATGACGCTCCTGGCCGGGTGGGCGGCGGTGCTGGCCCGCCTCTCGGGGCAGGACGACGTGGTGATCGGCAGCCCGATGGCCGGCCGCGGGCGCCGCGAGATCGAGGGGCTGATCGGCTTCTTCATCAACACCCTGGCGCTCCGGGTCGACCTCTCGGGCGCGCCGACGGTGGCGGAGCTGCTGGGGCGGGTGAAGGCGAGGGCGCTCGAGGCGCAGCACCACCAGGACATCCCCTTCGAGCAGGTGGTGGAGCTGGTCGACCCCGTGCGCAGCCTGGCGCACAGCCCGGTCTTCCAGGTCATCTTCGTGTGGCAGAGCACGCCCTGGCTGCAGGGGCTGTCGCTCCCCGGCGTGCGGCTGGAGAGCGTGGGCGCCGCGCCCTCGCACGCGTACGCCGAGACCGACCTGTACCTGTCGCTGCACGAGGCGGGCGAGCGGATCGAGGGGTGGGTGACGTACGCCACCGCGCTCTTCGAGCCCGAGACGGTGCGGCGCCACCTGGGTTACCTGCGCCGGGTGCTGCGCGGGATGGTGGCCGCCGAGGGCGAGCCGGTGGAGCGGCTGGCGCTCCTCCCGGCCGACGAGCGCTCGTTGGTGGTCGATGAGTGGAACCGGACCGAGGCCGCGTACCCCGCCGAGTCGTGCCTGCACGAGCTCGTCCAGGCGCAGGCGGCGCGCACCCCCGCCGCGACGGCGCTGGCGTGGGACGGCGGGCGGCTGGGCTACCGCGAGCTGAACGCGCGCGCCAACCGGCTGGCGCACCACCTCCGCGCGCTGGGCGTGGGGCCCGACGTGCGGGTGGGGATCTGCGTGGAGCGCGGCCCCGACATGGTGGTGGGGCTGCTGGGCGTGCTCAAGGCGGGCGGCGCCTACCTGCCGCTGGACCTCGCCTACCCGGCCGAGCGGCTCGGCTACATGCTGGCCGACAGCCGCCCCGCCGTGCTCCTGGCGTCGTCGTCCACGGCGGACCGGTTCGCGCGGCCGGGGGTGCCGCTGCTCGCGCTCGACGTCGACGAAGCCTGGGCGGATCGGCCCGGGACCGACCCGGAGCGCGGCGCGCTGACCCCGGACCACCTGGCCTACGTCATCTACACCTCCGGCTCCACCGGCCGCCCCAAGGGGGTGATGGTGCCCCATCGCGGCGCGTGCAACCTGGTGAGCGCGCAGGTGGCGGCGTTCGCGGTGGAGCCGGAGAGCCACGTCCTGCAGTTCGCCTCGTTCAGCTTCGACGCGTCGGTCTCGGAGGTGCTGATGGCGCTCTGCCGGGGCGCCGCGCTGCACCTGCCGCCCGCCGGCGCCGTGCTGGCGGGCGAGACGCTGGAGCGCGCGCTGGACGGCATCACCCACGTCACGCTGCCGCCCTCGGTGCTGGCCACCCTGGGCGACGACGCGCGGCTGGAATCGGTGCGCACGCTGGTGACGGCGGGCGAGGCGCTCCCCGGGTCGGCGGCGCGGCGGTGGGCGCCGGGGCGGCGGCTGGTGAACGCCTACGGGCCCACCGAGGCCACCGTCTGCGCCGCGCTGCACCCCTGCCGCGGTGACGAGGAGGGGGGCCCGCCGCTCGGCCGGCCGCTGGCGAACGTGCGCGTCTACGTGCTGGACCGGCGCGGCGACCCGGTGCCGGTGGGGGTGACGGGCGAGCTGTACGTCGGCGGGGCGGGGGTGGCGCGCGGCTACCTGGGCCGGCCGGCGCTGACGGCGGAGCGCTTCGTCCCCGACCCCTTCGGCGGGCGGCCGGGGGCGCGGCTGTACCGCACCGGCGACCTGGGGCGGTGGCGGCCGGACGGGACGCTCGCCTTCGCCGGCCGCGCCGACCACCAGGTCAAGGTGCGCGGCTACCGCATCGAGCCGGGCGAGATCGAGGCGCGGCTCCGCGAGCACCCGGGCGTGCGCGAGGCCGCCGTCGTGGCGCGCGAGGACGCGCCGGGCGAGAAGCGGCTGGTGGCGTACGTGGTGGGCGACGACACGGCCGCGGCGGACGCGCTCCGGGCGCACCTGGCCGCGGCGCTCCCCGAGTACATGGTGCCGGGGGCGTACGTGCGGCTGGAGCGGCTCCCGCTCACCCCCAACGGGAAGCTGGACCGCGCGGCGCTCCCTTCCCCCGAGGGCGACGCGCACGCGGCCCAGGCGTACGAGGCGCCGTTGGGCGACACCGAGCGGACGCTCGCCGCGATCTGGGCCGAGGTGCTCGGCATCGACCGCGTGGGGCGGCGGGACAACTTCTTCGAGCTGGGCGGGCACTCGCTCCTGGCCGTGCAGGTGATCGCGCGGATGCGCGAGGTGGGGCTGCACCTGGAGGTGCAGGCGCTCTTCGAGCTGCCGACGCTGGCCGCGCTGGCGGCCGAGGTCGGCGGCGACTCGCGCGAGGTGGAGGTGCCGGAGAACCGCATCCCCGCCGGCTGCCGCGCCATCACCCCCGGGATGCTCCCCCTGGTCGAGCTCACGGCGGAGGAGATCGACCACGTCGTGGCGGGGGTGCCGGGGGGCGCGGCCAACGTGCAGGACATCTACCCGCTGGCGCGGCTGCAGGAGGGGGTCCTCTTCCACCACCTGATGGCCACCGAGGGCGACCCGTACCTGGCGGCGATCCTCTACAGCTTCGCCGGGCGCGAGGGGCTGGACCGCTACCTGGCCGCCTTCCAGGCGGTGGTCGACCGGCACGACATCCTGCGCACCTCGGTGGCGTGGGAAGGGGTGCGCGAGCCGGTGCAGGTGGTGTGGCGCCGGGCGAGGCTCGAGGTGGAGGAGGTGGAGCTGGACCCGGCCCTTGGGCCCGTGGCGGACCAGCTCCGCGCGCGCTTCGATCCGCGCCACTACCGGATCGACGTGCGCCGGGCCCCCATGCTGCGCCTCTGCATCGCGCACGACCCGGCCGAGGAGCGCTGGCTCCTCCTGCTGCTGGACCATCACCTCACCGGCGACCACACCGCCAAGGAGGTGATGCAGGTCGAGATCGAGGCGCACCTGGCGGGGCGCGCGGAGTCGCTCCCCGCGCCGCTCCCCTTCCGCAACTACGTGGCGCAGGCGCGGCTGGGGGTGAGCGACGACGAGCACCGCGAGTTCTTCCACGAGATGCTGGGCGACGTGGACGAGCCGACGGCGCCGTTCGGGCTGCTGGACGCGCGGGGCGACGGGTCGGGGATCGACGAGGCGCAGGTGGTGGTGGACGTGGCGCTGGCGGCCCGGCTGCGCGAGCGGGTGCGGGCGCTGGGGGTGAGCGCCGCCAGCGTGTGCCACCTGGCCTGGGCGCAGGTGCTGGCGCGCGTCTCGGGGCGCGGCGACGTGGTGTTCGGCACCGTGCTCTTCGGGCGGATGCAGGGGGGCGAGGGGTCCGACCGGGTGATGGGGCCCTTCATCAACACCCTCCCGATCCGCATCCGCCTGGACGGCGTGGGGGTGGAGGACGGGGTCCGGCAGACGCACGCGCTGCTGGCGAGGCTGCTGCGCCACGAGCACGCCTCGCTGGCGCTGGCGCAGCGCTGCAGCGCGGTGGACGCGTCGGCGCCGCTCTTCACCTCGCTGATGAACTACCGCCACGGCGGCGGCGCCCCGCCCCCCGACGACGCCGGCGCGGGGGTGGAGGGGATGCGCGTCATCCTGGGCGAGGAGCGCTCCAACTACCCGCTGACCATGTCGGTGACCGACCTGGGCGAGGGGGGGAGCGGGCTCACCGGCTTCGGGCTCACCGCCAAGATCAAGGCGCGCGGCGAGGCGGCGCGGGTGTGCGCCATGATGGTCGCCGCGCTGGAAGGGGTGGTGGCGGCGCTGGAGACGGCGCCCGGGCGGCCGCTCGCCGCGGTCGACGTGCTGCCGGCCTCCGAGCGCGCGCGGCTGCTGGAGGAATGGAACCGCACCGCGGCGGCGTACCCCGACCGGGCGTGCGTGCACGAGCTCTTCGCGGCGCAGGCGGCGCGTACGCCGGACGCGCCCGCGCTGGTCTACCAGGGCCGCACCCTCACCTACGCCGCGCTGAACGCGCGCGCCAACCGCCTGGCGCACCACCTGGCCGCGCGCGGCGTGGGGCCCGACGTGCGCGTGGGGGTGTGCCTGGAGCGCGGCCCCGGGATGGTGGAAGGGGTGCTCGCGGTGCTCAAGGCCGGCGGCGCCTACGTGCCGCTGGACCCCGAGTACCCCGACGAGCGGCTGCGCGACATCCTGGCCGACAGCGCGCCCGCCGTGCTGCTGGCGCACGCCTCGCTCGCCGGACGCTTCGCCGGCGCCGGGGTCCCCCGCGTCCGCATCGACGCCGACGCGGCGGAGTGGGCCCGCCAGCCCGAGACCGACCCGGCGCGCGGCGCGCTGACGCCCGGGCACCTCGCGTACGTCATCTACACCTCGGGCTCCACCGGCCGCCCCAAGGGGGTGATGAACCAGCACCGCACGGTGGTCAACCGCGTGGCATGGGGCCGCGGTGCCTGGGGGCTGGACGCGAGCGACGCGGTGCTCTGCATGACTTCGCTCAGCTTCGACGGCTCGGTGCGCGAGATCTTTCTTCCCCTGGCGTCGGGGGCGCGGGTGGTGGTGGCGCGCCCCGGCGGCCAGCGCGACCCGGCGTACCTCGCCGACACCATCCGCGGCCAGGGGATCACCACGGTCAACCTCGTCCCCTCCATGCTGCGGGTGCTGGTGGACCACGCGGGGGTGGCGGAGTGCGCCGCGCTCCGCCGGGTGCTGTGCGGCGGCGAGGCGCTGCCGGCCGAGCTGGCGGCGCGGGTGCGGCAGCGGCTGCCGCACGCCGCCCTGCACAACCTGTACGGCCCCTCCGAGGCCGCCACCGCCCTGGCCGCGCTGCACGTGGCCGCCCCGGCCGGGGGCGGGGTGGTGCCGGTCGGCCGGCCGGCCGCCAATACGCGCGTCTACGTCCTGGGCGCCCGCGGCGAGCCGGTGCCGGTGGGAGTGGCCGGCGAGCTGTACATCGGCGGGGCCGGGGTGGCGCGCGGGTACCTGGGCCGCCCGGCGCTCACCGCCGAGCGCTTCCTCCCCGACCCCTTCGGCGGCGAGGCGGGCGCGCGGCTGTACCGCACCGGCGACCTGGTCCGCTGGCGGGGGGACGGGGAGCTCGAGTTCCTGGGGCGCAACGACTTCCAGGTGAAGGTGCGCGGGCAGCGGGTGGAGCCCGGCGAGGTGGAGGCGCGCCTCGCCTCGCACCCGCGGGTGAGCGAGGCGGTGGTGACGGCGCGCGACGACGCGCCCGGCGGCCCGCGGCTGGTGGCGTACTACCTGGCCTCCGGGGGCGTGGACGCCGAGTCGCTGCGCGCGCACCTCCTCGAGCGGCTGCCGGACTACATGGTGCCCTCGGCGTTCGTGCGGCTGGAGCGGTGGCCGCTCACCCCGAACGGAAAGCTGGACCGCGGGGCGCTCCCCGCCCCCGAGGGCGGCGCCTTCGCGGCGCGCGCGTACGAGGCGCCCGCGAACGAGACCGAGGAGGCGCTGGCCGAGATCTGGGCCGAGGTGCTCGGGGTGGAACGGGTGGGCCGGCACGACGACTTCTTCGAGCTGGGCGGCCACTCGCTCCTGGCGGTGCAGGTGATCTCGCGCGTGCGGCAGCGGCTGGAGGTGGAGGTGCCGCTCGGCGAGCTGTTCACCCGCCCCGTGCTCGGCGACTTCGCCCACGAGGTGATCGACGCCCAGCTGGCCCAGTTCGACCCGGACCAGATCGCCGAGCTGGCCGCGCTGCTGCGCGAGTCCGCCGGCGTTTGATCCGGCGGGCCACCACGCGCAGGATGATTCCCGTCGCTGGCCGAAGAGGGGCGGCGCGCCGGCGCCGGATCCGCGTGCTCCGAGCGGGGAAAGGGCAGGCGCCCACGGCCGGGGCGGACGTCGGAAGGTGGACGGCGGGATCGGTCCGCCGCCCCGGCCCGGGGTGGCAGGGAGCGGCTGTTTCCGATAGAATTCGGGATCTGCGAACAAACCGCGATGCCGGCACGGAACGACCGCTTCCGGTGGTCCGGCCGGTCGCGCCCGCGCGCGGGATCCCCGGGGGCCACGGCGCCGTCCCGGCCGGCGGCCGCTCGCAGGGAGAACTTCGCGCCAGCGCGACGCACGGGCTGACGCGGCATGGCGGCTGGGGCGCGCCATGGTTCGCGCATCCGGCTCCGCGCGGCCGGGCCGGGCCCGCCGCCCGTGCCTTCGTGTGCCCCGAGAGGGAACCCTTCCGCCACCGGGACCGAGCCGGTGGGGAGGCCATGACCTGGATCGCGAGCGCGGCCGTCCGCGCCCGGCTTCACCCTGGACCAACCCCGTAACGCCTGATGAAATCCGATCTGTCGCTCGAGGGTCTGACGCTGGCCGACCGCAGCAAGCTCCTGAGCATGGCGCGGGCGCGCGAGCTTGCCCGCCGTGGGTCGGAGCTTCCGCCGGTCGAGCCCGCCGCCCGGGGCGAGCGGGTGCCGCTGTCGTTCGCCCAGCAGCGGCTGTGGTTCATCGAGCAGCTGGGAGACCAGGGGAGCACCTACCACATCCGCTCGTCGCTGCGCCTGCGCGGCGAGCTGGACCGCGGGGCGCTGCTGCGCGCGCTGGACGGCGTGGTGGCCCGCCACGAGGCGCTGCGCACGGTCTTCGTGGAGACCGACGGCGTTCCCGAGCAGCGGATCGCGCCGGCCGGGGCGGGCGCGTTCCGGCTGGTGGAGCACGACCTGGGCGGGCGCGGCGACGCCGAGGCCGAGCTCGAGCGGCTGATGGGCGAGGAGGCGCGCGCCCGCTTCGACCTGGAGCGGGGGCCGCTCGTCCGCGGGCGCCTGGTGCGGCTGGCCGCCGACCACCACGTGCTGCTGCTGACCATGCACCACATCGTCAGCGACGGCTGGTCGATGGGGGTGTTCTTCGACGAGCTCTCGGCGCTCTACGCCGCCCACCGCGAGGGGCGCCCGGCCGGGCTCGCCGGGCTGCCGGTGCAGTACGCCGACTACGCGGCCTGGCAGCGGCGCTGGGTCGAGGGCCGGGTGCTGCAGGAGCAGGCGGAGTACTGGGCCCACGCGCTGGCCGGCGCGCCCGAGCTGCTGGAGCTCCCCGCCGACCACCCGCGCCCCAACCGGGTGGACCACGCGGGGGCGTACCTCCCGCTGGAGCTGGACGAGGAGCTCACCTCGGGGCTCAAGGCGCTGTCGCGGCGCCACGGCACCACGCTGTTCATGACGCTCCTGGCGGGGTGGGCCGCGGTGCTGGGCCGGCTCTCGGGGCACGACGACGTGGTGGTGGGCACCCCCACCGCCGGCCGGGGGCGCAAGGAGATCGAGGGGCTGATCGGCTTCTTCGTGAGCACCCTGGCGCTGCGCGTGGAGCTGGGCGACGCGCCCACCGTGGCCGAGCTGCTGGCGCGGGTGAAGCAGCGGGTGCTCGACGCGCAGAAGCACCAGGACATCCCCTTCGAGCAGGTGGTGGAGCGGCTCGACCCCACCCGCAGCCTGTCGCACCACCCGCTCTTCCAGGTGCTGTTCGCGTGGCAGAACACGCCGCGGGGCGGCGGGGTGGCGCTGGCGGGGCTCGAGGCCGACAGCGTGAGCGCGGCGCCCGTGCACGTGCAGGCGAACCTGGACCTGTCGCTCTCGCTGCGCGAGGCGGGGGGGCGCATCGTGGGCGGGGTGACGTACGCCACCGCCCTCTTCGAGCGCGAGACGGTGGAGCGCTGGGCGGGGTACCTGCGCCGCGCGCTGCGCGAGATGGCCGCGGACGACACCCTGCGCGTGGACCGGCTGGCGCTGCTGGAGCCGCACGAGCGCGCCCGCCTGGTGGAAGAGTGGAACCGCACCGGGGCCGAGTACCCGCGCGAGTCGTGCATCCACCAGCTCTTCGAGGAGCAGGCGCGGCGCACGCCGGACGCGGCGGCGCTGGTCTTCGAGGGGGAGCACCTCTCGTACGCCGAGCTGAACCGGCGGGCCAACCGGCTGGCGCACCACCTCCGCGCGCTGGGCGTGGGCCCCGACGTGCGGGTGGCGGTCTGCGTGGAGCGGGGGCCGGCGATGCTGGAGGGGCTCCTGGCGGTCCTCAAGGCCGGCGGCGCCTACGTCCCGCTCGACCCCTCGTACCCGGCGGACCGGCTGGCGTACATGCTGGGCGACAGCGCCCCCGCCGTCCTCCTCGCGCACGCGGCGGCCGCCGGGACGATCGCCGGCGGCGGCGTCCCCCTGGTCGACCTGGCGGACCCCGCCGCGTGGGCGCACCGGCCCGACAGCGATCCCGCCGTCGCGGCGCTGAGGCCGGACCACCTCTGCTACGTCATCTACACCTCGGGCTCCACCGGCCGCCCCAAGGGCGTGGCCAACCGGCACCGCGCGGTGGCCAACCTCCTCGCCTGGAGCCAGCGCGCCTGGCCGCTGGGGGCGGGCGACGCGGTGCTGCAGCGGATCTCGTTCAGCTTCGACGTGTCGGTGCGCGAGCTCTTCTGGCCGCTGATGGCGGGCGCCCGGATCGTCCCCGCGCGGCCGGGTAGCCAGGGCGACCCCGACCACGTGGTGGAGCTGATCGCGCGCGAGCGGATCGGCACGGCGCACCTCCCGTCGCTGCTGCGCGCCTTCGTGGAGCACCCGGGCGCGGCGGCGTGCACCTCGCTCCGGCGCGTGCTGAACGGCGGCGAGGCGCTGCCCCCCGCGGTCGCGCGGCGCTTCTTCGAGGTGCTCCCGGACGCGGCGCTCTTCCACATGTACGGCCCCACCGAGACCACGGTGGCCTCGTCCGCGTTCCGCTGGACCCCCGGCTTCGCGGGCGCCGCCGCGCCGATCGGCCGGCCGATCGCCAACACGCGCGTCTACGTGCTGGACGCCCTGGGCGAGCCGGTGCCGGCCGGCGTGGCGGGGGAGATCTGCATCGGCGGGGCGGGGACGGCGCGGGGGTACCTGGGCCGGCCGCTGCTCACGGCCGACCGCTTCGTGGCCGACCCCTTCGCGGGCGAGCCCGGCGCGCGGATGTACCGCACCGGCGACCTGGGCCGCTGGCGGGCCGACGGCACCCTGGAGTTCCTGGGCCGCGGCGACGGCCAGGTGAAGATCCGCGGCTACCGCATCGAGCCGGGCGAGATCGAGGCGCGCCTCGCCGAGCACCCCGAGGTGCGCGAGGCGGTGGTGGTGGCCCGCGAGGACGCGCCGGGCGAGAAGCGGCTGGTGGCGTACCTGGCCGGCGGCGAGGGCGCCGGGGCCGAGGTGCTCCGGGCGCACCTGCGCGAAACGCTCCCGGAGTACATGGTGCCGGCGGCGTACGTGCGGCTGGAGGGGCTCCCGCGCACCCCCAACGGAAAGGTGGACCACAGGGCGCTCCCCGCCCCCGAGGGCGACGCCTTCGCCACGCGCGCCTACGAGCCGGCGGCGGGCGACGTGGAAGAGCTGCTGGCGGGGATCTGGGCCGAGGTGCTGGGGGTGGAGCGGGTGGGCCGGCGCGACGACTTCTTCGAGCTGGGCGGGCACTCGCTGCTGGCGGTGCAGGTGATCTCGCGGGTGCGCCAGCTCTTCGGGGTCGAGGTCGCGCTGGGCGAGCTCTTCACCCGCCCCGTGCTGAAGGACTTCGCGCGGGCGGTGGAGACCGCGGCGCGCGCCGACCTGCCGCCGGTGGAGCCCGCCCCCCGCGAGGGCCGGGTGCCGCTGTCGTTCGCGCAGCAGCGGCTCTGGTTCCTGGAGCAGCTGGGCGGGCTGGGCACCACCTACCACATGCGCGCCCGCCTGCGCATGCACGGCGAGCTGGACCGCGCGGCGCTGGTGCACGCGCTGGACCGCATCGTGGAGCGGCACGAGGCGCTGCGCACCACCTTCGCGCAGGTGGACGGCGCCCCCGGGCAGCGCGTCGCGCCGGCCGGGGAGAGCCGCTTCCCGCTGGCCGAGCACGACCTGGCCGGCCGGGCCGACGCCGACGACGAGCTCGGCCGGGTGCTGGACGAGGAGGGGGGCACCCTCTTCGACCTGGAGCGGGGGCCGCTGATCCGCGGCCGGCTGGTGCGGCTGGCCGCCGACGACCACGTCCTGCTGGTCACCATGCACCACATCGTCAGCGACGGCTGGTCGATGGGGGTGCTCACCCACGAGCTCTCCGCGCTCTACGGCGCGTTCCGCCGCGGCGAGCCCGATCCGCTCCCCGCGCTCCCGGTGCAATACGCCGACTACGCGGCGTGGCAGCGGCGCTGGGTGGAGGGACGGGTGCTGCAGGCGCAGGCGGACTACTGGACGGCCGCGCTCGCGGGCGCCCCCGAGCTCCTGGAGCTCCCCACCGACCGCCCGCGCCCCGCGCAGCAGGACTACGCCGGCGCGCGCCTGGGGCTGGTGCTGGACGAGGAGCTCACGGCCGCGCTGCAGGCGCTCTCGCGGCGCCACGGCGCCACGCTGTTCATGACGCTGCTGGCCGGCTGGGCCGTGGTGCTCGGCCGCCTCGCGGGGCAGGACGAGGTGGTGGTCGGCACGCCGTCGGCCGGGCGCGGGCGCCGCGAGATCGAGGGATTGATCGGCTTCTTCGTGAACTCGCTGGCGCTGCGCCTGGACCTGTCGGGCGCGCCCACGGTGGCGGGGCTCCTGGGGCGGGTGCGGACGCGGGCGCTCGAGGCGCAGCACCACCAGGACATCCCCTTCGAGCAGGTGGTGGAGCTGGTCGACCCCGTGCGCAGCCTGGCCCACACCCCGCTCTTCCAGGTCTTCTTCGCCTGGCAGAACGCGCCGCACGGGCGGCTGGAGCTGCCGGGGCTCACGCTGGGGCGCGTGGACGCGGTGGAAGAGCGCGGCACCGCCAAGCAGGACCTGGGGCTCACCCTGGGCGAGGTGAACGGCCGCGTCTTCGGGAGCGTGACCTACGCCACCTCGCTCTTCGAGCGCGAGACGGTGCAGCGCTACGTGGGCTACTTCCGGCGCGTGCTGGAGCAGATGGCCCAGGACGAGGGCCGGCCGGTGCAGGGGCTGGCGCTGATGGACGCCGGCGAGCGCGCGCGGGTGGTGGAGGAGTGGAACGCGGCCCCCGCCGACGAGTCGCCCGAGCGCTGCGTGCACCAGCTGTTCGAGGAGTGGGCCGCGCGCACCCCCGACGCCGTGGCGCTGGTCGCCGGCGGCGAGACGCTCAGCTACGGCGAGCTGAACCGCCGCGCCAACCGGCTGGCGCACCACCTCCGCGCGCTGGGCGTGGGGCCCGAGACGCGGGTGGCGGTGTGCGCCGAGCGGAGCCGGGAGATGGTGGTGGGGCCGCTGGCGGTGCTCAAGGCCGGCGGCGCGTTCGTCCCGCTCGACCCCGTCCACCCGGACGAGCGCCTGCGCTACCTGGTGGAAGACAGCGGCGCGGCGCTGGTGCTGGCGCAGGGCGCCTGGGCGCCGCGCTTCGCCGGGACCCGGGTGCCGGTGCTGGCCATGGACGAGCGCGCCTGGGAGGGTGCCTCCGCGGCCGACCCCCGGCCGGCCGGGGTCGCCGCCGGGAACACGGCGTACATCGTCTACACCTCCGGCTCCACGGGCCTTCCCAAGGGGGTCGAGGTCCCGCACCGGGGCTTCTCCCGGCTGATGGAGGCGCAGGACCACGGGTTCGCCTCGGGCCCGGGGAGCCGGGTGATGCAGTTCCAGTCGTTCGGGTTCGACGCGTGCGTGTGGGAGGTGTACGTGGCGCTGGGCCGCGGCGCCACCCTGCACGTTCCGCCCGCCGACCTCCCCGCGGGCGAGCCGCTGGCCGACGCCATCGCGCGCGACGGGATCACGCACGTGACCTTCACGGCGGCGATGCTCGCCGCGCTCCACCCCGACGCGCGGCTGGCCTCCATCCGCACCATGGTCACCACCGGCGACGTGCTCACCGAGGCGGTGGCGCGGCGCTGGGGCGACGGGCGCCGGCTGATCAACGGCTACGGGCCCACCGAGGCCACCGTGGCCACCTCCTTCCACGTCTACCGCCCGGGCGGGGAGACCGGCTCCGGCGTCTCCATCGGCCGTCCGTTCCCCCACTGGCGGGTGTACGTGCTGGACGCGCGCGGCGAGCCGGTGCCGGTGGGGGTGGTGGGCGAGATGCACGTGGGCGGCGTGGGCGTGGTGCGCGGCTACCTGGGCCGCCCGGCGCTCACCGCCGAGCGCTTCGTCCCCGATCCCTTCGGCGCCGGGCCGGGGGCGCGGCTCTACCGCACCGGCGACCTGGGGCGCTGGCGGCCGGACGGGACGCTCGAGTTCGCCGGGCGCAACGACCAGCAGGTGAAGATCCGCGGCTTCCGCGTGGAGCCGGGCGAGATCGAGGCGCGGCTGCTGGAGCACCCCGCGCTGCGCGCGGCGGCCGTGGTGCCGCGCGAGGACGCTCCGGGGCAGAAGCGCCTGGTCGCCTACTACGTGGGCGAGCCGGAGGTGGCGGCCGAGGCGCTGCGCGCGCACCTGGCCGAGCGGCTCCCCGACTACATGGTGCCGGTGGCGTACGTGCGCCTGGAGGCGCTCCCGCTCACCCCCAACCGCAAGCTGGACCGCGGGGCGCTCCCCGCCCCCGAGGCCGGCGCGTTCGCCACGCGCGCCTACGAGCCGCCGCGGGGAGAGGTGGAAGCGCTCCTGGCCACGATCTGGGCCGAGGTGCTGGGGGTGGAGCGGGTGGGGCGGTGGGACGGCTTCTTCGAGCTGGGCGGCCACTCGCTCCTCGCCGTCACGCTGATCGAGCGGATGCGGCGGCGGGGGCTGCACGCCGACGTGCGCACCCTCTTCGCCGCCCCCACGCTGGCGTCGCTCGCCGAGGCGCTGGGCGGCGAGCCCGAAGAGGTGCGGGTGCCGCCCAACGGGATCCCCGCCGGGTGCGAGGCGATCACCCCCGGGATGCTCACGCTGGTCACCCTCGCCCAGGACCAGGTCGACGCCATCGTCGCCACCGTGCCGGGCGGCGCGGCCAACGTGCAGGACATCTACCCCCTGGCCCCGCTGCAGGAAGGATTGCTCTTCCACCACCTGGTGGCCACCGAGGGCGACCCCTACCTGCTGGGGATCGTCAACGGCTTCGCCACGCGCGAGCGGCTGGACGCGTACCTGGACGCGCTCGGCGCGGTGGTCGCGCGGCACGACATCCTGCGCACGGCGATCGCCTGGGAAGACCTTCCCGAGCCGGTGCAGGTGGTCTGGCGGCAGGCTCCGCTCCAGGTCGAGGAGGTGGAGGTGGACCCCGACGGAGGCGACGTGGCCGGGCAGCTGTACCGGCGCTTCGACCCGCGCCACCACCGCATCGACATCCGCCGCGCGCCGCTGATGCGTGCCTGCGTGGCCCGCGACGCGGCCGGGGAGCGCTGGGTGCTCCTCCTCCTCTTCCACCACCTGGTGGGCGACCACACGGCGGCCGAGGTGCTGCGCGAGGAGACCGAGGCGTACCTGCAGGGCCGCGGCGACGCGCTCCCGCGGCCGCTCCCCTTCCGCAACTACGTGGCGCAGACGCGGCTGGGGGTGAGCCAGGACGAGCACCGCGAGTTCTTCACCGGCCTCCTGGGCGACGTGGACGAGCCGACCGCGCCGTTCGGCCTGCTGGACGTGCGGGGCGACGGGTCGGGGATCGACCAGGCGCGGGTGCTGGTGGAGGGGCCGCTGGCGGTGCGGCTGCGCGAGCGCGCGCGGGCGCTGGGGGTGACCCCGGCCACCCTCTGCCACGTGGCCTGGGCGCAGGTGCTGGCGCGCGTCTCGGGGCGTGACGACGTGGTGTTCGGCACCGTGCTCTTCGGCCGCATGCAGGGCGGGGAAGGCGCCGACCGGGTGATCGGCCCCTTCATCAACACCCTTCCCATCCGCATCCACCTGGGCGGCGTGGGCGCCGAGGCCAGCGTGCGGCAGACGCACGCGCTCCTCGCCATGCTGCTGCGCCACGAGCACGCCACGCTCACGCTGGCGCAGCGCTGCAGCGCGGTCGAGGCGCCGGCGCCGCTCTTCACCACGCTGCTGAACTACCGCCACGGCGGGAAGAAGACGCGCCCCGGCACCCCCGCGGCCGCGCCTCCCGCGGCGGACGGGGCGAGGAAGAGCTACACCGAGGAGCGCTCCAACTACCCGCTGACCATGTCGGTGGACGACCTGGGCGAGGCGCTGGGGCTCACCGCCAAGATCAAGGCGCAGGGCGAGGCCGCCCGGGTGTGCGCGATGATGCACACCGCGCTCGAAAGCCTGGTCCAGGCGCTGGAGACGGCGCCCGGGCGGGCGGTGGGCACCCTCGGCGTGGTGCCGGCGGACGAGCGCCGCCGCGTCCTCCACGAGTGGAACCGCACCGGGGCCGAGTTCCCGCGCGAGACCTGCGTGCACGAGCTCTTCGAGGAGCAGGTGGCGCGCGACCCCGGCGCGACGGCGCTGGTCTTCGCGGGCGAGCCCCTCGCCTACGGCGAGCTGAACCGGCGGGCCAACCGGCTGGCGCACCACCTCCGCTCGCTCGGCGTGGGCCCCGACGTCCGCGTCGGGATCTGCATGGAGCGGAGCCTGGAGATGGTGGTGGGCCTGCTCGGCGTGCTCAAGGCGGGCGGCGCGTACGTGCCGCTGGACCCCGGCTACCCGGAAGAGCGGCTGCGCTACATGGTCGAAGACAGCGCGCCGGCGGTGCTCCTCACGCAGGCGGCCGTCCGCGAGCGGGCGAGCGCGCTGGGCGTGGCGGCCATCGCGCTGGACGCGGACGCCGGGGCGTGGGCGGGCCGGCCCGACACCAACCCCGGGCGGGGCGCGCTGACGGCCGACCACCTGACGCACGTGATCTACACCTCGGGCTCCACCGGCCGCCCCAAGGGGGTGATGATGGGGCACCGCGGCGGGGTCAACCGCTTCAAGTGGATGCAGCGGCTGCACCAGGTCGGCGTGCACGACACCGGGGCGATGCTGCAGAACAGCTCGTTCAGCTTCGACGCGTCGGTGTGGGAGCTGCTCTGGCCGCTGAGCTCGGGGGCGCGCGTGGTGCTGTCGCCGCCGCAGGCGCACCGCGACCTGGACGGGCTGGTGGAGACGATCCGCCGCTCCGATGTCCGCGCCGCGTTCTTCGTCCCCTCCATGCTGCAGCTGCTGCTGGAGCGCGGCGGCGTGGAGACCAGCGGCCTGCGCCGCGTGATGTGCGGCGGCGAGGCGCTCCCCCCGGCGCTGGCGCGGCGGCTGGAGGAGCTGGTTCCGGGGATCGAGATCTACAACATGTTCGGCCCCTCCGAGGCGTCGCAGGCCGTCACCGGCCGCGTCACGGTGCGCGAGGGCGACGCGACCGTGGCGCTGGGGCGGCCGGTCACCAACACGCGGATCTACATCCTGGACGCGAACGGGGGCCCGTCGCCGGTGGGGGTGGCGGGCGAGCTCTACGTGGGCGGCGTGCAGATGGCGCGCGGCTACCTGGGCCGCCCCGGGCTCACCGCCGAGCGCTTCCTTCCCGACCCCTTCACTTCCGAGCCGGGGGCGCGGGTGTACCGCACCGGCGACCTGGGCCGCTGGCGGCCGGACGGGACCGTCGAGTTCCTGGGCCGGATGGACTTCCAGGTCAAGGTGCGCGGCTTCCGCATCGAGCCCGCCGAGATCGAGGCGCGCCTCACCGACCTGGCCGGGGTGCGCGAGGCGGTGGTGATGGCCCGCGAGGACACGCCGGGCGACACGCGCCTGGTGGCGTACTGGGTGGGCGAGGGGGTGGACGCCGAGGCGCTCCGGGCGCACCTGGCCGCCGTGCTCCCGGCGTACATGGTCCCCTCGGCCTACGTGCGGCTGGAGCAGTGGCCGCGCACGCCGAACGGCAAGCTCGACCGCAAGGCGCTCCCCGCCCCCGAGGGCGACGCGTACGCCGCGCTGGGCTACGAGGCGTCGGTGGGCGAGACCGAGTCGGCGCTCGCCGACATCTGGGCCGAGGTGCTCGGCCTCCCCCGGGTGGGCCGGCACGACCACTTCTTCGAGCTGGGCGGGCACTCGCTCCTGGCGGTGCGGGTGATCTCGCGCGTCCGCCAGGTGCTGGGGGTGGAGGTGGCGCTGGGCGAGCTGTTCAACCACCCCGTGCTCAAGGACTTCGCTCGCGAGCTGGAGACGGCGGCGCGCTCCGGGCTCCCGCCGATCGAGCCCGCGCCCCGCGAGGGCCGCGTGCCGCTCTCGTTCGCGCAGCAGCGGCTCTGGTTCCTGGAGCAGCTGGGCGGGCTGGGGAGCGCGTACCACATCCGCAAGCGGCGGCGCCTGCGCGGCGAGCTGGACCGGGCGGCGCTGGTCCGCGCGCTGGAAGAGATCGTGGCCCGCCACGAGGCGCTGCGCACCACCTTCGCGCAGGTGGACGGCGTTCCCGAGCAGCGCATCGCCCCGCCGGACGCCGGCTTCCACCTGGTGGAGCACGACCTGGAAGGGCGCGCGGACGCCGAGGCCGAGCTGGACCGGCTGACGGCCGAGGAGGCGCGCGCGCCCTTCGACCTGGAGCGCGGCCCGGTCATCCGCGGCCGGCTGGTCCGCCTCGCCGACGACGACCACGTGCTGCTGGTAACCATGCACCACATCGTCAGCGACGCCTGGTCCAGCACGGTGTTCTTCGGCGAGCTCTCCACCCTCTACGCCGCCCACCGCGAGGGGCGGGAGGCGAGCCTCCCCGCGCTCCCGGTGCAGTACGCCGACTACGCGCTCTGGCAGCGGCAGTGGATCACCGGCGACGTCCTGCAGCGGCAGGCGGACTACTGGACGCGGACGCTGGCGGGCGCCCCCGAGCTGCTGGAGCTCCCCACCGACCGCCCGCGGCCGGCGAAGATGGACCACGTGGGCGCCCTGCTCAGCCTGGAGCTGGACGAGGAGCTGACCTCCGGGCTCAAGGCGCTGTCGCGGCGGCACGGCACCACGCTCTTCATGACGCTGCTGGCGGGGTGGGCCGTGGTGCTGGGCCGGCTGGCGCGGCAGGACGAGGTGGTGGTCGGCACCCCGGTGGCCAACCGCGGCCGCCGTGAGATCGAGGGGCTGATCGGCTTCTTCGTGAACACCCTGGCGCTGCGGCTGGACCTGTCGGACTCGCCCACGGTGGCCGAGCTGCTGGGGCGGGTGAAGGAGCGGGCGCTCGCGGCGCAGCACCACCAGGACATCCCCTTCGAGCAGGTGGTGGAGCTGGTCGACCCCGTGCGCACCCTGTCGCACAACCCGCTCTTCCAGGTGGCGTTCGCCTGGCAGAACCCCTCCGCGGGGGGCGGGATGTCGCTTCCCGGGCTGGAGCTGAACACCCGCGGCTCGCGGGCGGCGCACGTCCCCGCGCTCTTCGACCTGGTGCTGGAGATCTCCGAGCGCGAGGGGCGGATCCGCGGCGTGGCGCTGTACGCCACGGCGCTCTTCGAGCAGGCGACGGTGGAGCGCTGGGTGGGCTACCTGCGGCGCGTCCTGGAAGAGATGGTCGCCGACGACCGCCGCCCCGTGGAGCGGCTGGCGCTGATGCCCGCCGGCGAGCGCGACCGGGTGGTGGAGGAGTGGAACCGCGCCGAGGCGGAGTACCCGGGCGAGGCGTGCATCCCCGCGCTCTTCGAGCGGCAGGTGGAGCGCACGCCGCTGGCCGGGGCCGTCACCTTCGCGGGCGAGCGCCTCACCTACGCCGAGCTGAACGCGCGGGCCAACCGGCTGGCGCACCACCTCCGCGGGCTGGGGGTGGGGCCCGACGTGCCGGTGGCGCTCTGCGTGGAGCGGAGCCTGGAGATGGTGGTGGGGGTGCTGGCGGTGCTCAAGGCGGGCGGGGCGTACGTCCCGCTCGACCCCGCCTACCCGGCCGACCGGCTCGAGTTCATGCTGGCCGACAGCGCGCCGGCGGCCGTGCTCACCCAGCACGGCCTGCGCGAGCGGGTCGAGGGCGCGGGCGTGCCGGTGCTGGAGCTGGACGCGGCCGAGCCGGCGTGGGCGGGCGAGCCGGACGAGAACCCGGACCACGGCGCGCTCACGCCGGGCCACCTGGCGTACGTGATCTACACCTCGGGCTCCACCGGCCGCCCCAAGGGGGTGCTGGTCCCGCACCGCAACGTGGCGCGGCTGTTCGCGGCGACCGACCGCTGGTTCGGGTTCGGGGACGCGGACGTGTGGACCCTGTTCCACTCCGTCGCCTTCGACTTCTCGGTGTGGGAGATCTGGGGCGCGCTCCTGCACGGCGGCCGCCTGGTGGTCGTCCCCCGGGAGACCGCCCGCAGCCCCGAGGCGTTCTACGAGCTGGTGTGCGACGAAGGGGTCACGGTGCTCAACCAGACGCCCAGCGCCTTCTACCCCTTCATCGGCGCGCAGCAGCTGACCGGCGGCGAGCACCGGCTGCGCTACGTGATCTTCGGCGGCGAGGCGCTGGACGTGCCGCTGCTGCGCCCCTGGTTCGACGAGAACGGCGACGCCTCGCCGCGGCTGGTGAACATGTACGGGATCACCGAGACGACCGTGCACGTCACCTACCGCCCGCTCACCCGCGCCGACGTGGACCGCGCGGGCCCCAGCCCGATCGGCGAGCGGATCCCCGACCTCGCCGCCTACCTCCTGGACCAGGCGGGCGAGCCGGTGCCGGTGGGGGTGGCGGGCGAGCTCTACGTCGGCGGCGCCGGGGTGGCGCGCGGCTACCTGG
>DASSME010000225.1:0-16593 GCA_035689035.1 Longimicrobium sp.
CGCGCGCAACCTGGCCCGGATCACGCCGGCGTCGATGGGCTTCGAGGTCACCAGCGAGCTCCCGGAGCGGATGTACGCGGGGATGATCATCACCTACCGCATCCGCCCGCTGTTCGGCGTGGCGGTGCGCTGGGTCACCGAGATCACGCACGTGGACGAGCCGCGGCGCTTCGTGGACGAGCAGCGCTTCGGGCCGTACCGCTTCTGGCACCACCAGCACCTGTTCCGCGAGATCCCCGGCGGGGTGGAGGCGCAGGACATCGTGCACTACGCGCTGCCGCCGGGCGGGGGCGCCGTGCGCCGCGCGCTGGTGGCGCCGCGCCTGCGCCAGATCTTCGCGTACCGCAGAGAGGTGCTCGAGCGCACCTTCGGGCCGTGGACCGGCTAGCCGCCGAAAGCGAAGCCTCGGCGGCCGGGGCGCCGCGCACGCCCCCGCCCGGCGGCGGGGGCGGGGAGCCGCGCGCGCACGCCAGCCTCACCTGGGTCGCGGCGATCTGCGGGCTGCTGAGCCTGCTGGTGATGACGGCCGACCTGGGGTGGCAGGCGCTGCTGATGGGGATCGTGCTGGCCGTGCTCCCCGTCCCCATCTACGTGATGATGGCGCTCTGGCTGGACCGCTTCGAGCCCGAGCCGGCCCGTACGCTGGCGCAGACCTTCGCGTGGGGCGCCAGCGTGGCGATCCTGCTGGCGCTGCTGCTGAACACCTGGGCCGAGACGCGGCTGGGGCAGATGATCGGCGACGAGACGGCGCGGCGCTTCGGCGCGGTGGTGACCGCGCCGCTCATCGAGGAGATCTCCAAGGGGCTGGCGCTGCTCTGGCTCTTCCACGAGCTGCGCGACGAGTTCGACGGCGTGGTGGACGGCGTGGTCTACGCCAGCATGGTGGGGCTGGGCTTCGCCATGCTCGAGAACGTGCAGTACTACGGCGAGGCGATCCGCGAAGGGCACCACAGCTCGATGATCACCTTCGCCATCCGCGGCGTGGTGGGGCCGTTCGCGCACCCGCTGTTCAGCAGCATGCTGGGGATGGGGCTGGGCTACGCCCGCGAGCGCCACGATCCGCGCACCTACCGCTGGGCGCCGCCGCTGGGCTTCGCCGCCGCGGTCACCCTGCACGCGGTGTGGAACTACGCCGCCGGGCGTGACGACGTGCTGTTCATGACGCTGTACGCGCTGGTGATGGTGCCCGCCTTCCTGGGCGTGCTGGTGATCATCTACCACTCGCTCAAGCGCGAGGGCGCGGTGATCCGCGAGCACCTGGCCGCGCTGGTGGAGCGGGGGGTCATCGACCACGACGAGCTGGACCGGCTGTGCGTGGTGCGCCACCGGCTGCGGGCCACCTGGCGGGCGTGGCGCGCGGGCGGCATCCCCAGCTGGCGCGAGCGCCGCGAGCTGCACCGCATCGCCAGCGAGCTGGCGTTCCACCGCTGGCGCGTGGCCCGCGGCCTGGGCAAGGGTGGGGAACACGACGCCGAGCGCGATGCCGAGTACCTCCGCCGCCTGGAAGCGCTCTGCCAGGCGCGAGCGGCGGGGAACACCGGGACGGGCGATCAGTCTTCGTCCATCGGTCTCGATCCGGGCCCCGACGGGCCGCGAGCTCCCACCGGCGGCTGATACCGGATCCGGAACTCCGCCGTCATGCCGGCTCAGCGGATGGGGTCACACGGAGGAGCGGAGTGCAACGGAGCAGCGGAGAACTGCATCAGATTCAGCAGGTCTCCGCTGCTCCGTTCTTCTCCGCTGCTCCGGGTGACGCCTTGAGCCGTGTGATCCCGTTTCTGGATTTCCGGATCCGGGTCACCCGGGGCCGGCGCCGCGGGTCGCCGCCGTGTCGCGCCGGGCCCCGTAGCGCTCGTACCAGCTCATCATGTACAGCTGGGTGCGCATCCAGTTGGACGGCCGGGAGCTGGTGCCGTGGTATTCGCCCGCGAAGCGCAGCAGCGCCGTGGGAACGCCGCGGGCCTTGAGCGCGGCGAAGTACTCCTCGCTCTGCGGGATCGGGGTGCGCAGGTCCAGCTCCCCGGTCATCAGCAGCGTGGGCGTCTTCACGTTTCCCACGTACATGATCGGCGACTGGCGCAGCCACGGCGCGGGATCTTCCCAGAACGGCTTTTCGAAGAAGTTGGCCGCGAACAGGGGAATGTCGGTCTCGCCGTGGAAGCTCATCCAGTTGATCACCGGGCAGCGCACCGCGGCCGCGGCGAAGCGGTCGGTGTGGCCGATCACCCAGCTGGTCAGCACGCCCCCGCCGCTGCACCCGCCCACGTACATCCGCCGCGCGTCGACGTAGCCGCGCTGCAGCACCGCGTCCACGCCGGCCATCAGGTCGTTGTAGTCCACACCGGGGTAGGCGCGGTCGATGGCGTTGCCGAAGGCGCTGCCGTAGCCCGTGCTGCCGCGGGGGTTGGTGTACAGCACCACGTACCCGTTCGCCGCGAAGTTCTGGAACATCGGGTTGAAGGCCACGTTGTACATCCCGTGCGGCCCGCCGTGGATCTCCAGGATCAGCGGGTACCTGCGCCGCGCGTCGAACGAGGGCGGCTTCACGATCCATCCCTGCACCCGCGCGCCGTCGGGCGAGGTGTACCACATCTCCTCCACCGCGCCCAGGCGCACGCGGCCCAGCAGGTCGTCGTTCAGGTGGGTGAGCTGGGTGAGCGCGCCGGTGCGCGGGTCGATGCGCACCACGTCGGCCGGGTGCCCCGGGTCGGAGCGGAGGCCCGCCGCCACCCGCCCGTTCCCCGAGAGCGACGCGAAGGTGACGAAGTGCGCGCCGCTGGTCACCCGCCGCACGGCGCCGCCGCCCGCCGGCGCGAAGAGCAGGTTGCGGCTCCCCTGGTCGTCGGCGGTGAAGTATACGCCGGAGTTGTCGGGCGCCCAGCGCAGCGCCTGCGGGTCACGGTCCAGGGTGCCCGAGATCTTCCGCGGCGCGCCGCCGGACACGGGGATCACCCACAGGTCCTCGGCCTGGTAGGTGTGCGGGGTCGCCGCGAAGCCTGTGAAGGCGACCCACCGCCCGTCGGGCGAGATCCGGGGCTTGCTCCACGAGCCGCGCCCGGGGGTGAGCTTGCGGAGTGCGCCGCTCGCCACGTCCACGGCGAACAGGTCCGAGTCGCGGTAGCGCAGGTCGGCGTCGGGGGCGTTCAGGCCCTCCACCACGATCGTGCGCCCGTCCGGGCTCCAGCTCCACCCCACCGCGTCGGCCAGGTGGTCGAAGCGCGAGCCCACGTTCCAGTCGCCCGAGGTCAGCTGCCGGGGCGTGCCGCCGTCGGCGGGAATCACGAAGAGGTGCGTGAACCCGGGCTCGTTGAAGCCGGTGCGGTCCTGCCGGTAATGCAACTGCTCCACCAGGCGCGGCGCGGGTGTCCAGCGCGCGCCCTCGGGCGCCGCGGGCATCTGGATCGGCCAGGTGGGGGCGCTCCCCACCACCGCGGTGAAGCCCAGCGTCTTCCCGTCGGGCGACCACTGCACGTTCGCGGGCGCCCGCTCGACGCGCGTCACCTGCGTCCCCGCGCCCTCGGCGTCCACGTAGCGCACCCACACCTGCGTGCCGCGGGGCTCGCCCTCGGCCAGGTAGGCGACGCGCGTCCCGTCCGGCGACCAGACGGCGCCGGAGCCGCGGGTGAGGAAGCGGTTGCGCGACCCGTCGGCGTTCATGATCCACAGCGCCGCGTCCCAGCGGTCGTCCTGCCGGTTCACCCATCGCCGCGTGTAGACGATGCGCGTGCCATCCGGCGAGACCTGCGGGTCGGCCGCCTGCTCGTAGTCGAGGTACTTCTCCACCGTGAACAGGGTGTCGGCGGCCGGGCGCTGGCCGTGCGCGGCGGGGGGGAGCAGCGCGGCGAGCGCGGCGAGCGCGGCGAACGCCGCCCCCGCCATTCGCGAGTTGCGCGTCATCGTTGGGGTTTCCTGCGGGATGGGAGCTGGAGATGGATGGACCCGTCAACCATAAGGCGCCGTCGCGGCGGCAGCAACGGCTCGCCTGATCTGCCCCTTCACACCCCGCGGCGTGCGGCAGGATGATACCGAACCCGGTGAACGACTGGCCTCACGCAGAGTCAGCAGAGTCAGCAGAAAAAGCAGTTGTTCTCCGCTGACCCTCCAGCGCGAAAGGCCCCGCCGCGCGGCGGTCGCCCGCGATCCCCACCGGCCCGGAGAGGGGCGGAGGTGCACGCCCCCTCCTTGCCACGGCGTTCACGGCGTGGGGAACGTTCCACTGATGGCGGTCCACTCGCGCGTCTGGACGGGGCCTCCGTTCCTGATCACCTGCCCCTGGAACATCAAGTTCACCACCCAGACGTCGCCAGATCTGGTCGGCGCAGGATCCTGCAAGCCAGGGTGGTCCTCTCCCTCGTAGGTGCATCCGTTGTGCTGATCTTCCCCGCGACTGGCATCGAGGTAATGGTTCGTGGGTTCGGCTGGCTGTTCGCGGTGTCCATAGTTCACGGCGACGTCGCTGGTGTTTCCATCTTCAAAGAACGTGTTCGGATCCAATCTGCCATGGGGAAGGCCCATCTGCGGTGACACGTCGATGGCCCTGCCACCGCGGACCAGGTAGAAGTAGCCTTTGATGCCCTGGCGGTATTGAAATTGACCGCAGCCGCAATTCGAGGGGAAGGTGGCCCGCATCCTGAAATGTCCCTGCAGCATCCTGGTATATCCTCCTCCCGCCACCGGCGTCAGAGCAGTGTTGGGCGTGTTGGGGACGACTCTCGGAAAGGTGAAGTGACAGGCGGGCGTCGCGGGGCGTGGTGGCGGGCGTTGCGCGCCTCGCTGCGCGTCACGATCTCCCTCCACTTCTCCAGGATTCTTGCCGAGAGGCTCGAATGCCCGCTCCTTTGCATTAGATGGGAGACCTGCCGGGCCACCTGGGGCCGCGGCCAGATACCCGTCGCCACCCTCTGAATTCGCTCGCCGCAACCGCTGTTCCGCCTGATACCCGATGGTGCGCTGCAGGCGCACCATCGCAGGTGTGGGGTGATTTGACCGGTAAGTTGCCGCGCCCGACCGGGCCGGGGTGGAGGATGCTCGCTCCTGTGGCTGATTCTGCCTTTGCGCGAAGGTTCGCATGGTTAGCTCCCTGTAGGTGTCGGTGAAGCGACCGACGATCGTTCAACTAGATCGAATTCCGGCCAGCACGCAACCGTCTCTAACGCGATCAGCGAGGGCAGGTGCTTGGTGACTGGGGATGGGGCGCAGAGCTTGCCGTGCCTGCTCGGCCTCGGCGGCGGCAATTCCGGCCGGCCGCTCCCGAGTGGTCCGGACGAACTGGCCGTGGAAAGTGTGAGCATGGGCTCCTGATCAATGCTCCGCGCCCACCCCGGCCGATCTTCATCCAGCGCCATCCCCAGCGCCCGAAACATCTTGGACGATGCCGCACCCTTGGCATCGGCCGCCCGGCGCCTTATCTTCGCCGTACCCCCCACACCACGGTATCCGCGCAAACCGCTGCATTCCCGCGCGGGCCGCCTCCGCACACTCGTCGCATCACGCAGGCCCATGCCACGAACGCATTTCCACGCGTCCGCGCTCGCCCTTTTCTGTCTCCTGGGCACCACCGCGTGCGCCGTAGGGGCGCCGCCGCCGTACGTGGGCACCTCGCCCACGCCCGAGCCCGTGGCGCCGCTCCCCGATTCCACCCCCGCGCCGGTGGCGGTGGAGCCCGAGAAGGTGGACGAGGGGCTGGACCTGGAGCGCGTGCGGAACGCCACCGTGGGCCGCGAGCTGCTGGGCACCGCCAGCTACGACCTGCCGGTGGAGCCCAACCAGTGGGTGAGCATGGAGCTCAGCTTCCTGGTGAACCAGCGGCACGACGTGGTGGCACGGTGGCTGGAGCGGAGCGAGCGCTACGCGCAGTTCGTGCAGGAGACCTTCGCCGCCGCCGGCATCCCGCGCGACCTGCACCACCTGGCCATGGTGGAGAGCGGCTACCAGCCCACCGCCCGCAGCCACGCCGGCGCCGTGGGGATGTGGCAGTTCATGAGCGCCACGGGCCGCGGGATGGGGCTGCGCATCGACGACCAGGTGGACGAGCGGATGGACCCCGTCCGCAGCACGCGGGCGGCGGCGCGGCACCTGAAGCAGCTGTACGGCGACTTCGGGGGGAACTGGGCGCTGGCGGCCGCGGCGTACAACGCGGGCGGCGGGCGCATCAGCCGCGGGCTGGCCAGCTACGGCGCCACCGACTTCTGGGACCTGGCGCAGCGCGGGAACCTGGCGCAGGAGACGCGCCGCTACGTGCCGCGGCTGTACGCGGTCACCATCATCGCCAAGGACCCGGCGCGCTTCGGCTACGCGCGGCCCGGCGGGGTGGTACGGCGCTTCGAGTTCGACAGCATCCAGGTCGACCTGCCCACGCCGCTGCCGGTGCTGGCGCGCATCGGCGGGGTGCAGCTGGGCGAGCTGGCCGAGCTGAACCCGCACCTGTACCGCGGCATGGTGCCCGGCTTCTACTGGCTGTGGGTGCCCAGGGGGCAGGGAAGCGGCCTGCAGCAGGCGTACGCCACCAGCGAATACCGGCGCCGCGGCGGCTTCCAGTGGTACACGCTGCGGCGGGGCGAAGACGCGCGGAACGTCGCGCTGGCCAGCAACCTGACGCTCGACCAGCTGCGCGAGCTGAACCTGTCCACCAGCCTGGACCAGCTGGGCCGCGGCGACCGCATTCGCCTGTACGCCGACGCGGTCCGCGCGCTGGACACGCGCCCCGTGGAGCGCCTGGCCCGCGGCGACGACGACGGGGACGACGCGTCGCCCCGCCGCGCCCGCCGCTCGTCGGAGAGCGACGACGACGACGCGGACGAATCCAGCGCCCGCCGCTCGCGCGCTTCCGCGTCGGACGACGATGCGCCTTCCACCCGCCGCCGCTCGTCGCCGGGGGATGATTCGCCCCGCCGCTCGCGGGTTTCGTCTTCGGGGGATGATTCGCCCCGCCGCTCGCGCGTTTCGTCCTCGGACGATGATTCGCCCCGGCGCTCGCGAGCTTCGTCTTCGGATGATGATTCGGCCCCCCGTTCGCGGACGGCATCTTCGGATGACGAGAACGCCTCCACGCGCCGCCGCTCTTCGTCGGACGAGGATTCGCCGCGACGCTCGCGGACGGCTTCGTCGGAGGGCGAATCGCCGCGCCGCTCGCGCAACTCGTCGTCGGACGACGACGATGCGCCCAGCCGCGGCCGGCGGCAGGAGGAGAGCACCTCGTCGCGCTCGCCGATCCTGCGCCACACGGTGGAGGCGGGCGAGACGCTGCTGGCGATCGGGCGGAAGTACGAGGTGACGCTGGCGCAGCTGCTGGAGGCGAACGACCTGGGCGCGAACGCCGTGCTGCAGCCCGGCCAGAAGCTGCGCATCCCGCGGGCGTCGCAGCGCTCGTCCGGCAGCGAGCGCGGGGAGTCGCGCGCCGCCTCGTCCGAGCGCCGGTCCAGCGGCGAAACGCGCACGGCTTCGTCCGAACGCCGCCGTTCGGGCGACGAAACGCGGCCCGAGCGTTTGGAGACGCGCACGGCGTCGAGCAGCCGCGCCCGCCAGCACGTGGTGAAGACGGGCGAGACGCTGTGGAGCATCGCGCGGTCGTACGACACCACCGTGGCCGCCATCCGCGACGCCAACGACATGCGCGCCGACTCGGTGCTGCAGCCTGGCCAGACGCTGCGCATCCCGCGTCCCGCCCCCGCCCGCTCCAGCGACGACCGCTGACGCGCGCCGGGCAAACGGCATCGGGGCGAGCCGCCAGATCCGCGGCTCGCCCCGGTGTCGTTGGTACGTCACAGGATCGATGTCGCGGTGACGGGGTTCAGCCGAGCGGCCCCCTTGGGCTGACGGTTGTGGGAGGGTCGAGAAATTGCGGGTGCGGGCGGCGGTTCATCGTGCGTCATCCATCATCATCCCCCTACGATGCCGATCCTCGACGCCGCCTTTCCGAAGGGAGCCGAACCGCCGGAGTGCGCGCGTGCGCTGCTGGAAGCAATCTATCCCACCATCCGCTGGGAGAAGGTGACGTTTCACCCCGTCGTCCCCGCGTTCCTGCTGAAGTTCACTCGCGACGCCGTCACCCTTCCCGACCCGCTCAGCCTGTCGCACCTCCGCATCTTCGTCGAAGCGAAGAAGTGGAGCGCGGGTGTCACCGATCCCGAGCTGCTGGGCATCCTGGTGCACGAGAGCTATCACGTGCTGCAGTATCAGCAGCGGCTGAAGGGGATCGGCCTGGGCCCGCTGCGCCCGTTCGTGGTGCAGTACCTGATCGCATCCATCACGCAGGGCGGCGGCCCCGGAAATCGCTTCGAGAAGCCCGCGTACGCACAGGAAAAAGCTTTCCTCGAAGCCTACGCCAAGCTCGCCACGAAGCCGTGCGCCGCATCCACCGCCGCTGCGATCCATGCGGCCGTGGACGCGCTCATCCAGACGAACCCGGCGCTGGTGAAGCACAGGGCCGAGCCGTGATGCGGGCTGTGATGGGTCTGTGAGGACCGGGTTTGGTCGACGGATCAGAATCAGCCCTCAAACTGGCTTGTAGGATCGACTGCGCATTCGAGCCGGTCCCCCGTGGCTCGTCATCCTGAGCGCGACCACGCCTCCGCCGCGGATGTCGCGATGGCCGCAGCGCGAAGGATCTGTGACCGACGGTGCGCTACCGCTCGTCTTTTCGCGCCGACCGGCCACAGATCCTTCGGCTTGCGACCGCTCGCTCATGCCGCGGCGGCTGCCTGGTCAGCCTCAGGATGACGAGGCGGCGGGTTGGGTGCAGAATGCACCGGGTCTGCGATCGCCGGTGCCGCGGAGGGTAGGATGCGGTGTGTGGCGGCGGGGGGAAACGGGGAAGCCCCGGCTTTTCAGCCGGGGCTTCGGTCCGTCACGCCACTCCGCACACGGCCCTACGAGCCGGACTCCCCGGCGGATGGCGCGGAAGCGGCTTCCGTCGCGTCGTCCGCGACGGGCTCCACCTCGTTCTCGGTGAAGCCGACGATGGAGCCGTCGGGGAACTGTACCATGAAGCCGTCGCGGCCGTCCTCGTTGTTGTCCGGCCCCCAGTGCCCGATCACCTCGCCGATCCTCCCCACGTACGGCTCGGACTGGTCATAGTACGAGCGCACCACGCGCACCTTGTGCATCGCTCCTCCAGGGCTTGGTTGCCTCGATCGCCCGCCGCACTTGCATAAGCCGCGCCCGGTGGGTGTTTGCACGGTTGCCGGCCCGTGCGCCACGCGGTCCACGGCACCCAAGCACGACACCCAGACACAGCACCCAGATACGGCGCCCAGACACGGCACCCAGACACGGCACCCAGACACGGCACCCAGACACGACACCCAGACACGACACCCAGACACGGCACCCAGACACGGCACCCAGATACGGCGCCCAGATACGGCGCCCAGATACGGCGCCCAGACACAGCACCCAGATACGGCCCCCAAACACAGCACCCAGACACGGCACCCAAACACGGCGGGTTGAAACCCGCCGCTGGAACTTCGGAAAATCCGCCTTCGCGGACTGCGGGACGAGGTTGGTGCGTTGCGGCTGGCACTCAGCACTCAGCACTCAGCACTCAGCACTCAGCACTCAGCACCCAGCACTCAGCACCCAGCACTCAGCACCCAGCACTCAGCACTATTCCCCCGCCTCCTGGCTCGCCCACAGCGCGCGGAACCGGCCCCCGGCGCGATCCATCAAGGTGGCCCAGTCGCCGCTTTCCACCAGCTGGCCGGCTTCCATCACGTGGATGGTGTCGGCGTCGCGGACGCTGGAGAGGCGGTGGGTGATCAGCAGGATGGTGACGCGGCCGTGCAGCGCGCCGATGGCGTCGCGGATGCGGCGCTCGTTCTCGGTGTCGAGCGCGCTGGTGGCCTCGTCCAGGATCAGCAGCGCGGGGCGGCGCAGCAGCGCGCGGGCCAGCGCCAGCCGCTGCCGCTCGCCGCCCGACATCCGCACGCCGCGGTCGCCCACCACCGTCTCGAGCCCCTGCGGCAGCGCGGCCACGAACCCGTCCGCGGCGGCCGCGCGCAGCGCCTCCCACAGCTCCTCGTCGGTCGCCTCGGGGCGCGCCCAGCGCAGGTTCTCGCGCACGCTGTCGTGGAAGAGCACCGTGTCCTGCGCCACGTAGCCGATCCCCTGCCGCCACCCGCGCATCCACCCCTCGTCCAGCTCGCGCCCGTCCACCACCACGCGCCCGACGTCGGGCCGCACCAGCCCCATCACCAGGTCGGCCACGGTGGTCTTCCCCGAGCCCGAGGGGCCCACGATGGCGGTGGTGCGGCAGGCGGGGACGCACAGGTCCACCCCGGCCACGGCCTCCCGCCCCGCCTCGGGGTAGCCGAAGCGCACGCCCTCGAAGCGGATCCCCCGCGCCAGCGCGTGCGGGGCGCCGGCGGGGGAAAGCCGCTCGCGGTCGGCCTCCAGCCGCGCGATCCGGTCGGTGACGCTCACCCACGCGGGGAGGTCGTGCATCAGCGTCTGGTGCATCTGCATCAGGTTCTGCAGGCGCGGCACCAGGCGGAAGAAGATGAAGGCGAGCAGCAGCGCCGAGGTGCCGGGGAGCCCCAGCAGCGCCACCGCCACCCAGGTCACCAGCGCCAGCAGCACCACCGAGCCCAGGGTGAACAGCGCGCGCGAGTCGCTGTAGACCCGCGCGGCGCCCAGGTGCACGGCCGCCGCGTGGTCGGCCGCGGCCTGGAAGAGGGCGGCGTTGCGCTCCTCGGCGCCGTAGCTCTTCACCACCTTCATGCTCTGCAGGTGCTCGCCCGCGGCGGCGGTCATCTCCTTGTGCGCCTGCGACAGCCCCTCGCCGTGGCGGCGCACGGCGCGGCCGTAGCTGCGCAGCGCCACCATCAGCAGCGCGCCGCACGCGGCCGCCACCAGCGACGCGGTGGTGGAGACGTGCAGCGCCAGCACGAAGTAGGCGGCGGCGACCAGCGCCAAGGTCAGCACGCTCACCAGGTAGCTGGCGGCGTGGCCCACGCGGTCGCACTCGTGCGTGAGCGCCTGCAGCAGGTCGCTGCCGCGGATGCGGGTGAAGTGCAGCCAGCGCGCGCCGGCGATGGCCGCGTACAGCCGCCGCCGGTAGTGCAGCGCCACCCCCAGGTCCATGTGGTAGCCGGCCATCACCTGCGCGCGCAGCACCACCGCCTGCAGCGCGGTGACCACCACGAACACGCCCAGCACGGCCGCCAGGGTGGGCCGCAGCCCCACCGCCGCCAGCACCCGCGCCACGGCCCCGCCCAGCCGCGCCGCGCCGCCCCGCGCCGAGGGAAGCCCCACGGCGCTCAGCAGCGGCACCATCGCCACCACGCCGAGCGCCTCCATCACCGGCGCCAGCACGGCCAGCGCCAGCGACCCGGCCATCCGGCGCCGGTCGATCGCCCACAGGTCGGCGGTGAACGCGCGCAGGCCGGCGCGCCGCGCTTCGCCGCTCACCGGGCCCCCGCGCGGCCGTGCCGCGCCAGCAGCCGCAGCGGCCGCAGCACCCGGTAAAGCGGGAAGAGCGCGTCGGGGAGCGGCCTCCACTTCCAGTCCTCGGGGCCGGGGCCGAAGAGCCAGCGCGCCACGGAGCGGGCCCGGTCGGCGGCGCCGTCGCGCAGCCGCAGGTTGAAGCGCAGGTTGGCGCGCGTCTCGCCGGCGCCGTCCGCCGGCTCGGGCCCGAACAGCCGCGCCGCCGCCCCGCCCGCCAGCGCCGCGACCCCGCCGTCCGCCGCGATCTCGCGCTCCACCGCCGCGGATAGCGGTGCGCCGAGCAGCGTCTGGGTGAGATGGAGCCCCAGCAGCACCGTCCGCCGCGCGTGCAGCTCCGTCGCGCGAGCCAGGACGGTGGCGACGTCGCCCCGGCCGGCGCGGAGGAGCGCGGCGACGGCGGCGAGCCACTCCAGCCGCTTCCAGCGGTGCTTGGCTCCATGGACAAGAAGGACGAGGAGGAGGTCGTCGTCTCCCAGCGTCCGCACCGCTCCGCCGCCGACGGCGACGAGCCGAGAACGCCGCATCAGTGCGCCGGTGTCGATCGGCATGGCGAAGCGGAGCGACGAGACGCGGGCGTGCAGCTCCACCAGCGTCCCCGTCTCGCGATGGACCAGCGGGTAATCCCCATCGATCCGGCGGAAGCAGCGCTCCTGCGCGGGCGACATCTCCAGCGCGGCTGCGTACCCCGCGCCCGCCAGGACCCCGATCGCGCGCGGCACGTCGGCCGGGCGGACGAGCAGGTCCAGGTCGATGAAGGAGCGCAGCGCGAGGTCGCCGTACGCCTGCACCGCCAGCGCCGGCCCCTTGTAGACCAGCGCCTCGATCCCGTCGCCCGAGAGCGCGTCCAGCAGCCGCCGCGCCTCGCCGGCCAGGCGGAGCGCGCGGTGCGCCTCGGCCGCGTTGCGCGCCCGCAGCTCGGCGGCAGCGGACGGCGGGAGTGCGGCTCCCCGCAGATGACGATGGAGGAGCGGGATCATCCGGTGCCGCTCCGCCAGCGCCAGCAGCCGCGTCCCGTCGACGTCCGAGACGAGCGCCTCATCCACGTCGCCGCCCGACGCGGCTCGCAGCAGGAGCCGCGCTTCGGGCGAGAGGGCGGGGTCGGGTAGGATGCTCATGCTCGGAACACTCAACCGGGGAATACTCGATCCAGGCTGAGCATCGTTGATGGACAAAAAGGACGAAGGCGCGGCGGTCACTCGGCGTAGCTCTCGGAGAGGCGCCCGGCGTGGGCCAGCGCGGCCTCCCAGGTGGCGAAGCGGGCGGGGAAGCGCTCCCGCAGCTCGCGGGCAATCTCGCCGAGCGTGGCGCTGCCGTCCATCCGCCCCAGCACGTAGGCGTCGATGCGCCCGTTCTCGTCCAGCGCCGGCGCGAATCCGTCGGCCCGCCTGCGCAGCCGCGACGGCGAGGGGACGATGGCCTGGAAGGTGGACTGCCGAAACGAGAGCGGCGGCTGATCGCCGCGCACGATCTCGGTGTTCCACGACCAGATGTAGTCGTCGCCCACCAGCCGTGCCGACAGCTCGGCGCGCACCCGGTCGCCCGGCGCCAGCCGTACCGTCTGGGGCCAGGGCCAGAACGCGGTCTGGTAGAGGCTCTCGTACCCCGGCCCGGTGTCGAACCCGGCGCCGCCGCCCAGCTCGGCGCGGAACCAGACCGCCAGGCCGTGCGCCGTCCCCTCGCGCTCCACCGTCCACTCCGGGGTGCCGGCCACGTCGGGGTGCGTGATGGTGCGGTAGTCCATCCGGCTCCACTCCGCCGGCGGCGCCAGCAGCTGCTCGCGCCCGAACAGGCCGCGCGACCACTGGTTCACCGCCGCGCGCTGCGCCGCCTGCAGCCACACGCCGTGCGACTCGGCCGGCCCGGCGGCGGGCGCCCACGCCTCGGGCGCCTCGATCGGGGCGGCGGAGATCACGTCGGTGTACGGGATCAGCACGCCGCCGGGGGCCAGCAGCCGCTCGCGCGCGTCGGCGATGGCGGCCACGCCGTGCTCCAGCGGCGGGAGCACCCCGCGCAGGTCGAAGACGATCACGTCGGCCCGCTCGGTGAGCGCCAGGCGGGTGGAGAGCGTCTGGATCAGCTCCACCCGGTCTTCCACCCCGTTGTCGCGCACCACCTGCCGGGCCACCTGGATCGCGTCCGACGGGTCGATCCCGATCACCCGGCGCGCGCCCAGCCGCGCCGCGTACACGGCGAAGAAGCCGGTGCCGGTGCCCAGGTCCAGCACCACGCTCCCGGGGCGCACGGCCGCCTCCAGCGCGCGGCAGTACGCGTCGGCGCGCGCCTGGTCGGCCACCATGCGGCCGTAGCCGCTCACGCTGTACATCCGTGCCATCAACCGCCCTCCATCGCGGTGAAGTGCCGCTCGATCGCGTCGCACAGGTCGTCCAGCCGGGCGGGGTCGTCGTGCTCGGCGATCGCCACCGGGGCCCGGCGCGCCAGCCGGCCCATGAACGCCAGGTCGCGCGCCTCGGCCACCCGGTCGGGGAGCCAGGCGGAGTAGGTGTTGGCCACCAGCGCCAGCACGCCCTGCACGTGCGGCACCGGCACCAGCCGCGGCGCGGCCCCCGCCTGGTACGGGGCCAGCAGGTACACGGCCGCCACGGGAAGCGGCCCCGGGTGGAACACCGGATCGCCGCCGGCCAGGTCCAGGTAGCGCTTCTCCCAGTTGGAGGTCAGCGGCGGGAGCCGGTCTTCGCTCCCGTACAGCGAGCGCACGGCGCGGGGCCACAGGCGCAGGTGCGGGTACGCGCCGCGCACCCGCGGCCCGTCCGCCCATTCCAGCGCCGCCACGTCGTCGGCCAGCACCCGGCGCCCGCGCGCGGCGAAGGCGGCCGCGGTGGTGGACTTTCCCGACCCCGACGGCCCGCACAGCAGCAGCGCCCTCCCGCCCACCGCCACCGCGCTGGCGTGCAGGCAGGTGAGCCCCCGCGCGCGCAGGACGATGCCGAAGACGGGGCCCAGCAGGTACGTCGCCGCGTCTTCCAGCGTCATCGGCTCGCGCCAGGTGCACCCCACGCGCGTGCCGGCCGAATCGGCCGTGAACACCGTGCCGTCGGCGTAGCGCAGCCGCAGCCAGGCGCCGTCCGCGGACGCATCCACCGTCACCGTCGGCTCGCCGTCCGCCTTCACGCGCCCGCTCACCTCCACCCGCTGCCACCCTCCGGCGTCCGCCACCGGGTGCGCGCCGAAGGTGACGCGCACGTCCGGCTCGCCCGCGTCGTCCGCGAGCGGGAGCGCGGGGATCGGCTGGCTGCACGCCACCCGCAGCCCGAACAGCCGGTGCCGCGCGGGGTGGATGTCGCCGCGGCTCACGGGGCGCCTCCGCCCGCCCCGCGCAGCCAGACCGAGAGCGAGAGCGGGCGCAGGTTGCGCCACAGCGGCTCGCCCGGGCCCTGCGCGCGCCCCCCGGCGATGGCCGGGACGCGCGACACGTCCACCCACGGCGCCACCTCGGGGCCCAGCGTCCGGCCGCCCAACCACCCGTCGCCGTGCGCGCGGCGGCGCACCTCGAGCGGATCGTCGGGGAGCGGGCTCTTGGGGCGGCGGAGGACGGCGCCGGGGAGGCGGCCCTTCATCGCCAGCCGCGGCAGACCCTTGTCGTTGTACCACTGTGCCGGGGGGATGGAAAGGAGGAAGCGGATCAGCCGCACGTCGAACAGGGGGTGGCGGATCTCCAGCGGGATCCGCGTGGCGCCGGGGTCCAGGCTCGCGAACAGGTTGGGCCACAGCGGCTCGGCCAGCATCTCCAGCGCTTCGGGATGACGGGGATGGGCCGGCGCGGCCGGGGTGCGGTGCGCCTCCATCCGCTCGCGCAGCCCCACGCGGCGCGCGAACGCGGGGTCGATCCAGTCGGGGATGACCGTTGCGGGCGGCGGATCGTTGCGGCGCAGCCAGGTGCGCACGCCGGGGCGGGGGATGCGGCGGTGCAGGCGGGCGTACTGCACGGCCTCGGCCGCCGCGCGCAGCAGGTGCCCGCCGGCGGCCAGCCGGATGAGCCGCGACGGCGTTTCGCGCAGCACCGCGTCGCCCCCGAAGCCGGTGAGCAGCACGCGGGCGTGTTCCGCCGCCTGCAGCCACTGGTCCACCTGCCCGGCCAGGAACGGTCCGTCCACCGGCTCCGGCCGGTCCAGAAGCGGGTCGCCGCCGCAGCGCTCGAAGGCGCGGTAGCCGTCCACGTCCAGCCAGGTGACGGGGATCCCGAGCGTCTCGGCCGTGACCGACGCGTAGCGCCCCTCCTCCTCGCGCAGGAGCCCGGACGAGCGCGCCGTGAAGGCCCGCACCCCGGCTCCGTCCGCCGCCACCGCATCCACCGCCATCGCGGCGACGGAGGTGGAGTCGAGGCCGCCGCTCATCATCACCCCCACCCCGCCCGGCGGCGTCCGCTCGCGCACGGCGGTGGCGAAGAGGTCGATGAACTGCTCCACGTACTCGCCCACGCGGCGCAAGCGGAGCGGGGGATCGGCCGGCCAGCGCCAGTACGGCTCGACGCGCACGCGCCCGTCCTCCACCGTCAGCGTGTGCCCCGGCGGAAGGATGCGGACATCGCGGCGGATGGTGCGGTCGCGGTCGAGCTGGACCGAGCGGACCAGGAAGTCGGCGACCGCGACCTCGTCCAGCTCGTCACGGACGCCGGGGTGCAGGCGGACGCATTCCAGCGTGTTGGAGCAGATGAAGCCGCCGCCGGGCGGCGACGCGCGGTAGAGGAGCTTCACGCCCAGCGGATCGCGCGCGCAGAACAGCCGCCGGGCCGGCGCGTCCCACACGGCGAAGGCGAAATCGCCCACCAGGTGGTGGACACAATCGCGGCCCCAGGCGCGATATGCGCGTGCGATCAGCTCCGCCGCGGACGCGCCGGCGTCCGCCGCCACGCCCGCGCCGCGCAGGTCGCGCAGCAGGTCGGGGCGCGCGTCCAGGCGCGCGTCGCACACCACGTGAAGCGTTGGGTCGAGCGAGAAGGGGCCGGCCGCAGGCTCGGGCCGGTCGCCCGTGCGGAGGAGGGAGCAGGCGAGGCCGCAGCCGTCCAGCGTCCGCGCGCACGTGCCGTCCGGGCCGCGGAAGGAGAGGAAGCCGGCGGTCCGTTCCACCAGCGCGCGGTCGGCGGGGGCGCCGGCCGGCGGCACCACGGCCGCGAACCCGCTCATGGTTTCC
>DASSME010000226.1:0-23909 GCA_035689035.1 Longimicrobium sp.
TCCCCACCCCGGGCGCCGTGCCCTCGGGCCGGTGCGCGCGCCGCCGCGGCGAAGGAACCGGGCGGACGGGGCCTGCGTGTTTCCGCTGTCCCTTTCCGCCGCTTCCCGCTCCATCGACCACCGCTCCACGGATCCGCCGCACCCATGATGGAACCCTGGCAGGAAGGCCGGCCCGAGCCCGGCGAGTGGCTGGGCACCCGCTTCGTTTGCCGCGTATCCGGCGCGCCGGCCGACACCGTGGACGAGCTGCGCGCCCAGGCCACCCTCGACCGCCTGGCGCGCCTGCACCAGGTGGATGCCGAGCTGGCCGAGCGCCGCGAGCCGCTGTCGCAGCTCCTTTTCCACGCCATCGGCGCCGCCGGCGGCGACAAGCCGCTGCGCAACCGGCTGATCACCCTCAAGCGCGAGCTCTACAACCTGCGCCCCGGCGCGTCGGCCAAGGTGACGGACGAGGTCCTGGCCTCGCTCCCGGCCGATGACGCGGAGCAGGTGCGCGCGTTCGCGGGGCTGCTGGACGAGCGGGTGACGCTGGAGGCCGCCGTGCGCCAGGCGTACGGGGAGGAGACCCCCGAGCTGCGCGCGCGCTTCCGGCGGCTGCTGGACGACGCCGACTTCCGCAAGGGGCTGATGATCAGCAGCCGCGCGCTGTACGGCGCCGTGGACCGCTGGGGGCAGGCGGCCGCCGAGGGGAAGGCCGAGCTGGGCGGCAAGGAAGAGAAGACCGAGCGGGGGCTGCTGCGCTACTACACGCGCATGGCCATGAAGGCCACCCCCTTCTCCACCTTCTGCGCCATCATCCCCGGCGAGTTCGTGGAGAACGGCGACGCCGCGGACGGCGAGCTGATCCGGTTCCACGGCGACCCGCGCCAGAAGCGCAGCTACGTCCGCATCAACAAGTTCATCTACGGCCTGCTGTACGACCACCTGCGCACCCGCAAGCCCGTCCGCCGGGCGCTGCAGGTGGAGCTGAACCCCACGCTGCGCGAGGAGAACGGCCGCCTGGTCTACCTCACCGCCATCGAGGCGCGCGAGGTGTTCCAGCGGCTGGCCAACAACGAGGTGCTGGAGCTGATCACCAGCCGCTTCCAGGGGATGGGAAAGCCCACCCTGGGCGACCTGATCGGCGCGCTCTGCCAGGACCCGCAGATCGAGGCCACCCCCGAAGAGGCCGAGGCCTACCTCGACAAGCTGATCGAGATCGGCTTCCTGCGCTTCCACACCGGGATCCGCGAGCAGGACAGCGACTGGGACCTTCCCTTCCGCGCCCTGCTCGACGCGATCGACGACGACCACGCGCGGCAGAGCTCGCAGCTCCTCGCGCGCCTGCGCGAGGTGGTGGAGGCCTACACCGACGCCGGCATCGGCGAGCGGGCGCGGATGATCGAGGAGATGCACACGCTGCTGAAGGACGCCATCGAATCGATGGACGTGCAGCAGCGCCTGCGCCGCGACATGCCCTTCTTCGAAGACGCCACCAGCCCCGCGCGCGCCGAGGTGGCGCTCACGCCGGCGGTGCGGCGGACCTTCGAGACCTGGGCCGAGTGGGTGCGCCTGACCTCGCGCGTGGCGTGGCCGCGCGGCGAGCAGGCCACCATGCGGCACTTCTTCGACACCTTCTACCCGGCGTCCGACGGGCCCCGCCGCGTGCCCCTGCTGGTGTTCTACGAAGACTTCTACCGCGAGCACTTCAAGGCGCACGTGGAGAAGGAGGGGAAGGTCCGCGCGGGCGTGCAGGACGACGACCTGAAGGGGTACGACGTGGGCAACCCCTTCGGCCTGGAGTTCGTGAAGCGGCTCTCCGAGGCGCGCGACGCGCTGGGCGAGCTGGTGCGCACCCGCTGGCAGGCCGAACCCGGCGCCGACGAGATCTCGCTCGCCGCCGGCGACGTGGCCGAGGCGCTGCAGGGGGTGGAGAACACCTCCGACGTCTGCCGCAGCATGGGCTCGTTCGCCTGCCTGGCGCCCGCCGAGCAGCCGGGGGGCGACCCGCTGCTGGTGCTGGGCGGCGGCAGCTACACCACCGGCTTCGGCAAGTACTTCTCGCGCTTCCTGTACATGCTCCCCGACGAGGTGCAGGAGCAGGTGCGGCGCGAGAACGCGTCGGTGACCGGCGAGCTGCTGGCGGAGATCTGCGGCGACGCGCAGTTCAACGCCAACCTGCACCCGCCGCTGCTGCGCTGGGAGATCAGCTACCCCACCGGCGAGAGCGGCAACGCCGACGAGCAGCTCCGGAGCAGCGACATCTTCGTGGAGCCCGACGCGGCCGACCCCGGCCTGCTGCGCCTGGTGCACGGGCCCACGGGGCACCGCGTGATCCCGGTGGACCTGGGCTTCCTGAACCCGCGGATGCGGCCGCCGCTGTACCAGCTGGTCAGCCGCTTCACGCCGCCGGCCATGTTCGGCCCGCCGATCCCCGAGAGCCCCGACCGCCGCCCCCGACCGCAGCCCGCCGCGGAGCAGTCCGCCAAGGCCGAGGGGGATGATCCGCAGCCCGACCCGCAGGCCGCCGCCGAGAAGTCCGCCGAGGCGAAGGGGGACGATCCGCAGCCGGACCCGCAGGTCGTCGCCGAGAAGTCCGCCAAAGCCGAGGGGGATGATCCGCAGCCGGACCCGCAGGTCGTCGCGGAGAAGGCCGCCGAGGCGAAGGGGGATGATCCGCAGCCCGACCCGCAGGTGGCCGGGGAGAAGCCGGCCGAGGCGAAGGGCGACGACCCGCAGCCCGATCCGCAGGCCGCGCCGGCCGCCGAGCGCCCCGCGCCGAAGATCCAGCTGCGGCCGCGGGTGACGTACGAGGGGTCGCTGGTGCTGGCGCGCAAGCGCTGGATGGTGCCGTCGGCGCTCTTCCCGCAGCGCGAGCCGCACGAGAGCGCGGCCGACTTCTTCGTGCGCGCCAACCGCTGGCGCGCCGAGGCGGGGATCCCCGAAACGGTGTACGTGCGCATCAACCCGCTCCCCGACCCGCCGCAGCCCAAGCCCGGGCAGCAGCCCGCCGACGAGCAGGCCCAGGCCGACGCCGAGGCGCAGCAGCAGGCCGTGGCCGCCGCCGAGGTCCCCGGCTACGACGCCCCCGCCGGCGAGCACGCGGACGAGCACGACGAGGGCGAGGCCGAGGCCGCCGCGGGCGAGGCGCCGGCCGAGGGCGGCGAGGGCGGCGAGGATGCGAAGAAGGAGGCCGCCAAGCCGCGCACCGCCGGCTCGCGCGACCTGCACAAGCCGCAGTTCATCGACTTCGGCAACCCGCTGCTGGTGGGGCTGCTGGGGAAGATGGGAGCGAACCTGAAGAGCTATCACGCCACCTTCGAGGAGCGCCTCCCGGACCGCGCCGCGCTCCCGCGGCACGGCGGCGATGCGTACGCCAGCGAGATCGTGGTGCAGCTGTACTTCCCCGCCGGCACCTCCGGCGCCGCCGCCCACGCGCTGACCGCGGGAGGAGAGCATGCTGCAGCCGTGGCCTGAGGGGAGCTCGTGGCTGGCCGTCCACCTCTTCTTCAACCACCCGGGGATCTACTCGGGCGAGTGTGACGAGGTGGTGATGGAGCTGGCGCTCCCCTTCGTGCGCCGCTGCCAGCAGGAGGGATGGACCGACGGGCACTTCTTCATCCGCTACAGCGAGCACGGCCCGCACGTGCGCCTGCGCCTGCACGGGCCGGCCGAGGTGCTGGAAGACACCGTCTGGCCCGCGCTGCGGGAGGACGTGCGCGCCCGCTATCCCGACGTGTCGTTCGAAAAGCCCGACCGGCCGCAGTACGGCCCGCCCGACGAGGTCCCCGAGGGGACGCCGCTGGTGGTGACGCACGCCGCGCGCATCGAGTACGAGCCCGAGACCGAGCGCTACGGCGGCGAGCTGGCGATCCGGGTGGCCGAGCGCTTCTTCGAGGTGAGCAGCGAGGCGGCGTACGCGCTGCTGCTGCGCACCAGCCGCACCGAGCGCTCGTCGCGGCTGGGCAAGGGGCTGCTCACCATGGTGCAGCTCGTCCACGTCTTCACCGGCGGCGACCGCGAGGCGGGCGTGCGCTGGATGCAGCAGTACAACCTGGGCTACCTGCGCGGCGTGGCGCGCGAGGAAGAGCAGCGCGACGCCTGGCTGGGCGCCTTCGACAGCGGCTACAGCAGCCAGAGCGAGACGCTGGGCGCCTACGTGGAAGAGGTGTGGAGCCGCATGGGCGAGGGCGAACCGCTCTCCGACGCGCTCGACCTGTACAGCACCGGCCTGCTCGAGGTGCGCGGCCACCTGCGCGACGTCTTCGACGCCGGGCGGCTGGGGCGCGCCGAGCAGCCCTACACCGACTGGAACACCGCGGTGATGGCCGTGTGCAGCAGCTACATCCACATGATGAACAACCGCCTGGGGATCACCATCCAGGAAGAAAGCTACCTGGCGTACCTGATCACGCGGACCCTGGAGTCCCCCGCGCCCGTGCCCGAGACGGCCGAGGCCGAGGGCTGACCCGCGCACGACCGAGCCACGCTACCGAGCCCCGAAGATGAGCACCGACCAGAACCAGATCCCCCCGCACGTTCCGCAGGCGCAGCCGGGAACCGACGCGTTCTTCCTCGAGGCGGCGCGGCGCATCGGCGAGCGGGTGGCCGCCGCGGCCGAGTGGACCAGCGACACCGCCGCCACCTGGACGGTGATGTCGCCCGACCGCGACAACCCCGCGCTGCGCGTGGCCAAGCCCGCCACCGCCTCGGGCACCTTCTACGAGGGGACCAGCGGGATCGCGCTCTTCCTGGCCCACCTCTGGGACGTCACCGGCCGGAGCGACGACGCGCTGCTGAAGGCCGCGCTCGGCGGGATCCAGTACGCGCTGGACGAGACGGGGGAGCTCCCCGCGGCGTCCTTCGGCTTCCACGGCGGCCGGGTGGGGATCGCCTACGCCGCCGCGGTGATCGGCCGCCTGGCCGGCCGCCCCGAGCTGGTGCGGGCCGCGCAGACCGTGCTCGAGGGCGCCGCCGGGCACGAGGAGGAAGACCGCGGGCTGGACGTGATCGGCGGCGGGGGCGGCGCCATCCAGGCGCTGGTGGCGATGGCGCCCTGGCTCGACGACCCGCAAGTGGCGCTGGGGATGGCGCGCCGGCTGGGCGACCACCTGATCGGCGCGGCCGACCACGAGCCCGAGGGGTGGTGCTGGGGAACGATGCGCGGCTCGGCCGTGCGCCACCTGTGCGGCTACGCGCACGGCTCGGCGGGGGTGGGGCACGCGCTGCTGGAGCTGTACCTGGCCACGGGCGACTCGCGCTACCGCTACGCCATGGAGCAGGCGTTCCTGTACGAGTCCTGCTTCTTCGACCCCGAGAGCTCCAACTGGCCCGACCTGCGCCACGGCGAGCTGGGCGAGTACCTGTACGCCGGCCGCACCGAGGAGCTCAAGCAGCGCCTGCTGGCCGGCGACGACCTGCCGCCGCAGCCCGCCCGCTACATGAGCGCGTGGTGCCACGGCGCCCCCGGCATCGGGCTCAGCCGGCTGCGCGCCTGGCAGACGCTGGGCGAGGCGGCGTACCTGGACGACGCGCGCGCCGCCCTCCGCGCCACCCTGGCCTCGCTCGAAGACCCGCGGATGAACTACTCGCTCTGCCACGGCCGCGGCGGCAACGCCGAAACGCTGATGGTGGCGGCGGAGGTGCTGGGCGAGCGCGAGCTGCTGGAGCGGCCGCGGCAGGTGGCCGTGGAGGGGTGGGAGACGTACGAGGCCAAGGGGCAGCGCTGGGCGTGCGGCACCATGCAGGGCGCGCCCGACCCCGGCCTGCTGCTGGGCGAGTCGGGGATCGCCTACTTCCTGCTGCGGCTGGCCCGGCCCGGCGTCCCCTCGGTGCTGGTGGTGACGCCCGGCGACGGCGCGCGCGCCCCCGACGACGGCGGCGCGGGGCACGCGGCGCTGCAGCGGCAGACGGTGGAAGAGTACTTCGGCCGCTCGCTGGAGCTGCTGCGGGCGCTGGGCGCCCCGGCGCGGATCCCCGTGCGGGCCCCCGGCGTCCCCACCCGCTCGGACGTGACGGCGGCCGAAGAGGCACTCGCCGCCTCGGTGGCCGCCGAGGCCGACCCCGCCCGCCGCGAGGTACTGGAAGACGCCGTCCGGCTCGACCGCGAGCGCTACGAGCTCTCCCGGTCGGTGGACGACTTCACGCAGGACTTCCTTTCCAGCCTCCTGCGCATGCCCGACGACGAGGTGCGCTGGCCCGAGGCGCGCATCGGCCTCAGCCCGCGCGCCCGCGTGGTGCACGGCGCCTACGACTGGGACGAGTGGGTGGCCGACGAGGACCGCGGCGCCACCCCCGAGCCGGCCGACACCTTCCACCTGCTGCAGGCCACCGGCCGCCGCGTGGCCGTGCGCCGGCTGAGCCCCTTCGCCGCGCTGGTGCTGCAGGCGGTGGAAAACCCCGCCGGCGTGGACGACGTGGTGGACCGCGTGCAGGAAGCCGTGTCCACCGACGGCGGCGGCCCCAGCCGCGAGTGGCTCGAAGACCGGGTGACCGAGCAGCTGCGCCAGGCCTACCGCGCCGGCTTCATCACCGTCACCCACGGCGTCCCGGCCGGCGCCGCCTGACCGCTCCACCCGGCGCGGCGGCGGGGTACGAATCGGTTTCCGCGCCGCCGCACCGAAGGGGACGTTGCCGGCCGGGGTTCGGGGGGCGGGATCAGGAGTAGCCCGGGCCGTTCGCGCACGGCGGAGAGCGTTTCACGGCAGCGCCTTGTCCGCTCGTGCCGCACGCCTTGGCACGAGACGGCCGAGCGGATGGAAGCCGCCGGGAAATCCTGACACGCGTGTGGTCGCCAGCCCGTCGCGTGACCGGCGAAACGCTGTTATTTTCATCGTCTTGAGCCACCCACGCTCCGGCGCGGCCCCGCCGCGCCCGCACCCCCAACGTCCCAGGGCATGCCCCCCTCCACCAAACCGGCAGAGATCCCGCCGCTGCGCGAGGCGTTCCAGCAGTTCCTGCGGCTGCTGCGGCTGATCCGCACGTACTGGGGGGCCCTCACCAAGGGGATGGTGCTGGGGCTGGTGCTGGGGCTGTTCGGGATGGTCACGCCCTACCTGTCCAAGCTGCTGATCGACGAGGTGTACCCCACCCGCAACATCACCCTGATGGAGGTGCTGGTGCTGGGGATCCTGGCCGTGTCGGTGGCCAGCGCCATCATGGGCGCCATCCGCGCCTACTTCACGCAGTACACCACTTCGCACCTCTCCAACGCCACCAGCCTCCTCTTCTTCAACCACCTGCAGCACCTGCGCACGCGGTTCTTCGACGAGCACCGCGTGGGCGAGATCATCTCGCGCTTCAGCGACGTGCGCAACTCGCTCAACAGCGTGTCGCGCGTCTTCGAGACGCTGTTCGTGAACGGCGTCTACCTGATCCTGGTGCCGCCCTTCCTCTTCCTGCTGCAGTGGAAGCTGGCGGTGGTCTCGCTGATCACCATCCCGCTCACGGTGATCATCACCACGCTCAGCGCCCGGCTGCTGCGCCGCTTCTGGAAGAAGAGCGCCGAGGCGTACGCCGACCTGGGCGCCTTCCAGGTCGAGGTGCTCAGCCACATCCGCACCCTCAAGGCGATGGCGCTCGAGCACTCGGTGTACGAGCGCGCCAACAAGCAGATCCAGACCGCGCTGCAGGTGCAGCTCAAGGCCGGCGTGTGGAGCCAGATCTTCAACACCCTGACCACCGTGGTCCGCGCGCTGGGCACCGCGGTGTTCACCTGGTACGGGTGGACGCTGATCGTGCGCAGCGAGATGAGCCTGGGCGACTACATCGCCTTCACCGCCTACATGGGGTACCTGTACAACCCGCTGCAGCAGATCACCGGGCTCTTCAGCGACTTCCAGCAGACGGCGGTGAACCTGGGGCGCATGTTCGAATACCTGGACATGCCGGTGGAGCAGGACCCCGCAGGCGCCTTCGAGCCCCCCGGCCCGATCGCGCACGTGATCGAGGGCGACGTGCGCATGCGCGACCTGTGCTTCGGCTACAACGCCGAGAAGCGCGTGCTGCACGACGTGACCGTCCACTTCCCGCGCGGGCAGACCACCGCCGTGGTGGGCCCCAGCGGCGCGGGGAAGAGCTCGCTGCTGCGGATGATCCTGCGCATGGAAGAGCCCGACGCGGGGCAGGTGTTCGTCGACGGGAGCCCGGCCACCACCATCCCCCTGGTCGACCTGCGCCGCCAGGTGAGCGTGGTGTGGCAGGAGTTCTCGCTGATGCAGGGCACCATCTGGGAAAACCTGACCCTGGGCAGCGACGGCCCCTCGCGCGCCCAGGTGGACGACGCCGTGCGCCTGTGCCGGCTCGACACGCTGGTGGCCGAGCTGCCCAACGGCTACGAGACCAGCGTGGCCGAGTGGGGCGCCACGCTCAGCGGCGGGCAGCGGCAGCGGATGGCGCTGGCCCGCGCGCTGATCCGCGACACGCCGGTGCTGCTGCTGGACGAGGCCACCAGCAACATCGACATGCAGACCGAGACCGAGATCCTGCGCGACCTGTTCAGCCGCCTGCAGGGGAAGACGGTGATCTTCGTGACGCACCGCGTGCAGACCGCCGCGCTGGCCGACCAGATCGTGGTGGTGCAGGCCGGCCGCATCGTGGGGAGCGGCACGCACGCCGAGCTGATGAAGGACAGCGAGACCTACCGCGCCCTGCACGGCGGCGGCAACCTCGACGAGGTGCGCCGCCTGCGCGCCGTGGCCACGCAGAACGCCTGACGCACATGACCATGCAGTCTCCCGCACCGGCCGAGGTGGCGCCATGAGCCTTCCCGCGCCGAAGGACCCCTCCGTCATCCCCCTGCGCCTCCCCAACCTGCCCCACGAGGGGCAGCCGGGGTCGCGCTTCGTGATGCGCGCGGTGGGGCTCACCATGACCACGCTGGGCGTGCTCCTGGCCGCCTCGCTGCTGGTGGCGGTGTTCGTGAAGATGGACGTGACGGTGAAGGCCGGCGGCGTGCTGGAGCCCGTCCGCCTCTACCCGATCCGCGCCATGGAGCCCGGCCCGGTGCGCGACGTGTACGTGCAGACCGGCGACACGGTCAGGCAGGGGCAGGTGCTGGCGCGGCTCGACACCCTCGACATCTCGGGGCAGATCGCGCAGCTGCAGGCGCAGCGGCGCGCCACCGAGGTCGACCGCCTGCGCAGCGCCTCGGCCGACCCGCTGCAGCAGCGCCAGAGCGCCGAGCACGCCGACCAGGCGCGCGCCCGCCTCTCCACCTCGCTCGCCGTGCTGCGCCAGCGGATGGTGGAGTACGACCTGGGCACCAACGCCGATTCGCTGCTGGCGCACTACGTTCCCGGCCACCACGTGGCGCTGGACCAGGCGGTGGGCGAGGTGCGCAGCGCCCAGGCCGACATCCGCCTCACCGCCGGCGAGGGGAGCCTGCAGGCGCTGTCGCGCTTCGACCGCGAGAAGCTGGGGAGCCAGATGGACCAGCTGAGCGCGCAGATCACCACGCTGCAGGCGCGCAAGGAGCGGCTGTCGCTGGTGGCCCCCACCGCCGGCGTGGTGCTGACCGACGAGCTCGAGCGGCTGCCGGGGCAGTTCGTGCGCGCGGGCGACCAGGTCATCGAGCTGGCCGACCTGCACGACTGGCGCGTGCAGCTCACCGTGAGCGAGCGCGACGTGCACAAGGTCTCGGTGGGCGACAGCGTGAAGGTCGACCTCCCGGCCTTCGACCAGAGCGAGCGCGAGCAGCTGGGCGGGCGCGTGGTCTACGTCTCGCCCGAGCCGCTGACGGTGCAGGCGCCGTCGGGGGGAGCCGGCGGGGCGGCCACCGCGCTCCCCACCGGAAGCTACCGGGTGATCGCCACCCTGGAGCGCTCGCAGCTGGAGAAGATGGGCATCCAGAAGTTCCGGCGCGGGTACACGGTGCAGGGGCACGTGATCACCCGCTCGGGGCGCATCATCACGCTGCTGTGGAACTACCTGGCCGAGAAGCTGAAGCTATGACGGAGTTACTGACCGACGCCCCGTTCGGGCCGCCCCCGCCGTTCGACCCGCCCGCGTGGGTGGCCGACGGGCTGGCGCGGCCCACCGGCAAGGAGCTGGTGGTGGCGGTGATCGACAGCGGGTGGGACCGCGGGTGCGACGACCCGCGCGTGCTTCCCGGCGTGGGCCTGGTGGACCCCGAGGACGACCTGGCCATGCTGCGCACCGGCGACGACCACGACCGCGTGGGCCACGGCACCGCCTGCATCCACCAGATCCTGCGCATCGCCCCCGACGCGCGGGTGATCCCGGTGCGGGTGTTCGGCAACCAGCTCGAAACCAGCCCGGGCACGCTGCAGGCGGGGCTCCTGTACGCCATCGAGCGCGGCGTGAACGTGGTGAACCTGTCGCTGGGCACCACCCTGGAGGGGACGCTGCACCCGCTGTACGCCGCGTGCGAGAAGGCACGGCGGCAGGGGATCATCGTGGTCGCCGCGGGCCACAACTCGCGCGACTGGAGCTACCCGGCGATCTTCGAGAACGTGATCGGCGTCAGCGCCGCGAAGTTCCAGAGCCCGTACCAGTACCGCTACCTCCCCGACGAGGCGCACGAGTGCCAGGCGTGGGGCGTGGAGCAGCCGGTGGTCTGGCTGCGCGGCGAGGAGCAGGTGAAGCACGGCACCAGCTTCGCGGCGCCCAACATCACCGGCATCGTCTGCCTGCTGCTGGAGCGCCACCCCGGCGCCACGCTCGAGGAGATCCGCGAGCTGCTGGCCCGGTACGCGATGGAGACCGTCCGCACCGAGCCCGCGGACGAGGAGAAGCCGAAGCGCGCGTCCACGGCGAAGGCGCGCAAGGCTGCCGGCAGCGCGCCGAAGCCCAGGGCTGCGCGCGCGAAGGAGCCCGCCGCCGGCGCGGCCGCCAGGTCGAAGACCGCCGCGAAGAAATCCGCCACGAAGTCGGCCGCGAAGGCGGAGAGCACGTCGCGGAAGCCCCGCGTGGAGAAGACGGCCGCCGAGAAGCCCGCCACGAAGAAGGGCCCCGCGGCGAAGGCCGCCACAAAGAAGGCTTCCGCGGGCGAGTCCGCCGCGAAGAAGGCGCCGTCCAGGCGACGCACCACCGGCGCGGCGCGCTCCTGATCGTCATCAGCCCTGATCGAAAGAGCGGCGAGCACCCATCACGGTGCTCGCCGTTCGCTTTTGCGGGGAACGGAACTCCGCGGACCCTGAAGATTCGCCGTTCGTGCGATCGTACCCGCGCACCACTCTCCCCAACCGCGGGGTGCGCGTGTGCAGTCCGCGCAGGCGGCGCGCGGGCGGACTTCGTGCCGTTGTTGCCGCGGATTCATCCGCCCGGACCACCCCCCGCCCCGTGCCATACGCTTCGCCGCGCCCTAGAATTGCAATCCTGCGAGCAGCGGATCACCCAGCTCGTACAGCCAGACAGAGCCGAAGACGGACGGGAGAATGCCGGAGCGCGTGACGATCTACCGGGCGGCGTGGGTGCTGCCCGTCGCGAGCGACCCCCTGCGCAACGGGGCGGTGATGGTGGACACGGACGGCCGTATCGCCGCCGTGGGTCCCGCGACGGCGCTGGAGGCGCCGGCCGGGGCCGAGATCGTGGAGCTGGGCGAGGCAGCGCTCCTTCCCGGGCTGGTGAACGTCCACGCGCACCCCGAGCTCTCCCTCTTCCGCGGCGCGCTCGAGGACCTGAGCTTCCCCAACTGGATCCTGCGGCTGGTGGGGACCAGGCGCACCGCGCTGCGCGACGAGGATTACGACGTCGCCGCGCGCTGGAGCCTGGTCGAGTGCCTGCGCGCGGGGATGACCACGGTGGCCGCCACCGAAAAGTCCGCCGCGAGCTTCGGGGCGCTGCGCGAGGCGGGGATGCGCGGCGTCGTCTACCGCGAGGTGTTCGGGCCCGACCCGGCGGTGGCGGACGAGTCCATGGCGGACCTTCGCGCCTGCGTGGACCGTCTGCGCCGCGACGAGACCGATCTCGTGCGCGTCGGCATCTCGCCGCACGCGCCGTACACCGTCTCGGACCGGCTCTTCACCGCGTCCGCCGAATACGCGTGCGCCGAGGGGCTGCCGATGGCGATCCACGCGGGCGAGAGCATCTCCGAGCACCAGCTGGTCACGCGCGGCGAGGGCGACTTCGCGCCCGGGCTGCGCGCCCGGGGGATCGAGACGCCCTCCCGCGGCTCGTCCACCGTGGAGATGCTGGACCGGCTGGGGGTGCTGAACGCGCGGCCGCTGCTGATCCACTGCGTGCTGGCGGAGTACGACGACATGGTACGCATGGCCGACCACGGCTGCGCCGTCGCCCACTGCCCCGTCGCCAACGCCAGGCTGGGCCACGGCATCGCCCCCTACGCCGACCTGCGCGACGCGGGCGTGCGCGTCGGCCTGGGGACGGACTCGGTGGGGAGCAACAACCGGCAGGACCTGCTCGAGGAGGCCCGCATCGCCAGTCTCCTCCACCGCGGCCGCGTCGCCGCCTACGACGTGCTGACGCCCACGGATCTCCTGCGCCTGGTGACCATCGACGGCGCGCAGGCGCTGGGGCTGGCGGACCGTGTCGGCACGCTGGAGCCGGGGAAGGACGCCGACCTCTGCGCCGTCCGCCTCGACGCACCGCACGTGCGACCCGTCCACGACCCCGCCGCGGCCCTTTTCCACGCCGCGCGGGGTACGGACGTGATCCTCACCGCCGTCCGCGGCCGCGTCCTCTTCGCCGGCGGCGTGGTGCGGACGCTGGACGAGGCGGCGCTCGCCGAAGCGGTGCAGGACCCCGCCGCCCGCGTGCGCGAGGCGCTGGCGTGAGCCCGCTCCCCCGCGCCGCCGGCGACGAGCTGATGGACCAGCCCGGCCAGGACCACGGGGAGCTGGCCGTGAGCCTGGCGGACCTCCGCGCCGTGAACCGCTGGCTGGGCGGCACCCGCGTGGTCCTGCGCCACCTGTCCGAGCTGGTCCGGCGGCACCCGCGGGACCGCTACCGCATCGTGGACGTGGCCACCGGCTCGGGCGACATCCCCCTGCACGTCGCCCGGTGGGCGCGCGAGGAGAACCTGGACGTGGAGATCCTGGCGACCGACAACCACCCCACCACGCTGGAGCTGGCGCGCAAGCACGTCGGGCCCGACCCGTCCGTGCACGCGGGGTTCGCCGACGCGCTGCGCCTCCCCTTCCACGACGACGAGTTCGACATCGGGCTGCTCTCCACCGCGCTGCATCACTTCAACGACGAGCGCGACTGCATCCGCGTGCTCCGCGAGCTGCACCGCGTGTCGCGCCTCGGCATCATCGTCAACGACCTGGCGCGCTCGCGCACGGCGCTGGCGGGCGCGCGGCTGCTGGCGGCCACCGTCTGGCGCCGGCACCCCGTCACCCGGCACGACGGGCCGCTCTCCGTCCGCCGCTCGTTCACCCCGGCCGAGTTGCGCTCGCTCGCCGCGCGCGCGGGGCTCACCCGGGCGGCGGTGCACGCGCACTTCCCCTTCCGCGTGGCGCTGGTCGCGGAGAAGGAGTAGCCGATGCCGACGGCGCGCGAGACTCGCGAAGTGGTGGTCGTCGGCGCCGGCCCCGCCGGAGCCGCCACCGCCGCGCGCCTGGCAGACGCCGGCCACGACGTCCTTCTGATCGACCGCGCCCACTTCCCCCGCCGCAAGCCGTGCGCGGAGTGCGTGAACCCCGCCGGCGTAGAGGCGCTGCGCCGCCTGGGCGTGTGGGACGAGGTCGCCGCGGCGAACCCGGCGCGTCTCGACGGCTGGCGCATCGGCCCGCACGGGGGGGCGACGTTCGACGGCTCGTTCCCCCACGGCGTGCACGGCATCGGCATCCCGCGCGAGACGCTGGACGACATCCTCTTCCGGCACGCCCTCTCGCGCGGGGCGCGGGCGCTGACCGGGGTGCGCGTGACGGACGTGCTGCGCGACGCGCGCGGCGGCGTGGCCGGGGTGCGGGTGCAGGGGGACGGTGGCGAGCGCGAGATCGGCGCGCGCCTGGTGATCGGCGCGGACGGGCTACGGTCCGTGGTGCTGCGCCGCCTGGACCTGCTCCGCCGCCGCCCGAAGCTGCGCAAGCTGGCGCTCACCGCGCACGTGACGGGGTTCCGGGGCGCACCGGGCCGCGGCGAGGTGCACGTCACCGGCCACCGCGCCTGCATCGGCATCGCGCCGGTGGGGAATGGACTGGCCAACGTGACGGTGGTGGTGCCCGGGGAGCGGTCGAAGGAGGTCGCGGGCGACCCCGCGGGCTTCTTCGACGCGGCGCTGGCGGCGCACGGATTCGGCGCGCTGCGGCGGATGGACGACGTGCTGGCCACCGGCCCTTTCGACTGCCCCGTGCGCGCCGCGGTCGTGGACGGGGCGCTGCTGGTGGGCGATGCGGCCGGCTACTATGATCCGTTCACCGGCCAGGGCATCTACCGCGCCCTCCGCGGCGCCGAGCTGGCCGCCGAGGCGGCGCACGCGGCCCTGCGCGCGGGAGACGCGAGCGCGCGTGCGCTGGCGCCGTACGAGCGCGCCCGCCGCCGCGCCTTCGGCCCCGGCGAGCGGATGCAGCACGTGGTGGAGACCTTCGTCTCGCGCCCCGCGCTGCTGGGCGCCGTGGCCCGCCGCTTCACCGCCCGCCCCCGCCTGGCCGACTCGGTGATCGGCGTGACGGGCGACATCGCCCCGGTGGGCACGCTGTTCACGCCGGGGTTCCTGGCCGGGCTGGTGTGGTGATCGCGTCGCCCATAGCCGGGCCACGGACGGTTGCCCGGACGGCGGGTTGAAACCCGCCGCTGATGAATCAAGTCCGCCTTCGCGCCGCCTTCGCGGACTCCGGTACGAAGATCCGCCGCCAGAGACGATTGCGTCCGCGTGGATCTGGAGTCAGCGAAGGCGCCACGAGGCCGCGGGGGCCGCGGGTTCACTTGCATTTTCGCGCACCAGACCATTCGGCGTCCTGTTCACCCGGTTCCCGATCACCCACTCCCCCATGCCCCCACGCGTCCACGACATCACCCGTCCGGTGTACGCCGGGATGCCCGTGTGGCCGGGGGACGCGCCGTGCAGCCTGGCGTGGACCGACCACATCGCCCGCGGCGGGGCGAACGCGGCGGCGCTCAGCTACAGCGTGCACACCGGCACCCACGCGGACGGGCCCTACCACGTGCTGGACGACGGCGCGCGCATCGGTGACGTGCCGCTGGAAGCGTTCTTCGGGCCGGCGCACGTGGTCGATGCCGCCGGGGAGAGCGAGATCGGCGCGGCGTGGCTGGAGGCGCACCTCCCCGGCGGCTGCCAGCGGCTGCTGCTGCGCACCGGCGCCTGGGCCGATCCGGCTGTCTTCCCCGCCGCCTGGCCGGCGCTGACCGTGGACGCGGCGCGCCTCCTGGTGCGGCGCGGCGTGCGGCTGGTGGGGGTGGACGCGCCCTCCCCCGACCCGCTGGACTCGCGCGACCTGCCGGTGCACCGGGTGCTCCTCGGCGCCGGCGTCGCCATCGTGGAAAACCTGATGCTGGATGGGATCGAGCCCGCACCGTACGAGTTGGTCGCCCTCCCGCTGCGGCTGGCCGAGGCCGACTCGTCTCCCGTCCGCGCGGTGCTGGTGGAGCGATGACGGCCGGGCTGACGCCGCTGCTGGCCCCCAACCCCAGCCCGATGACGCTGGACGGCACCTGGACCTTCATCGTGGGCCGCGAGCGCCCGGTGGTGATCGACCCCGGGCCGCCAATCTCCGCGCACCGCGACGCGATCCTCGCCGCGCTGGGCGGCGCGCGCCCCCTGGCCATCCTCCTCACCCACGGCCACGCGGACCACGCGCGGCTCGCCCCGGAGCTGGCCCGCGCCACCGGTGCACCGCTGCTGCTGGCCCGCGGCGCGGTGAACGAGGGCGCCTATCAGGACCTGGTCGACCGCTGGCTCGCCCCGGGTGACGCGTTCGGAACGGATGCGGGCGTTCTGCACGTGGTCCCAACGCCCGGGCACGCGCCGGAGCACGTCGCCTTCCAGTGGCCCGAGGCGGGGGCGCTCTTCGTCGGCGACACCTTCATGGGGCAGGGGGACACCACCCTGGTGTCGCCACCGGAGGGCGACCTGGCAGCATATCTCGATACGCTGGAACGGGTTGCCGGGCTCCATCCGTCGGTCCTCTACCCTGCCCACGGACCGCCGATCACCGACGCCATGGCCGCCATCGAGCGCTACCGGCGGCACCGGCACGAGCGCATCGCGCAGGTGGTCCACGCATTGCGGCGGGCCGGGCCGTCGCACCCGGCGGGGCTGGTGGACGCCGTGTACGGAAGCGAGCTGCACCCCGCGCTCCGCGGCGCAGCGCAGGGCTCGCTGGAGGCGATCGTGGGCTACCTGACGTCCACCGGCCGGGCGCGCCCGCTGCCGGACGGGCGCTACACGCTGAGCGGGACGGACGGATGACGGAGACGGAAGACGCCGCGCTGCGGGCCGCGCTGGAGCGGGTCCGCGAGCGGGCCGTGGACGCGCACCTGCGCTACCTGTCGCACCCGCTGCTCGAGGGGCGCGCCCCCGGCACCCGCGGCGGGATGCTGGCGGCCGCGTACATCGCCGCGCAGTTCGAGCGGATCGGGCTGCAGCCGGTGGGCCACTCGTGGTTCCAGGCGGTGCCGATGCTGGGGATGGACCCGCACCCGGAGCTCACCCTGCACACCCCCGCCGGCCCCTCCGTCCCCGCCTACAAGGACGACTACGTGCTGGAGGCGGGCGTCCCGCAGCCGGAGGTTTCCGTCGACGCGGAGCTGGTTTACGTCGGCTACGGGATCACCGCTCCCGAGTACGACTGGGACGACTACAAGGGGATGGACGTGCGCGGAAAGGTGCTGCTGATGCGCGTCAACGACCCCGGCCGTAAGGAAACCCCCGACTTCTTCGGCGGCCATGCGCTGACCTACTATGGACGTTGGACGTACAAATTCGAAGAGGCGTCGCGCCGCGGCGCGGCGGGAGCGCTGCTGGTCCACACCGACGCCGGCGCGGGGTACGGCTGGAACGTGGTGCGCACCAGCAACACGGGCGAGCAGTTCGACCTGGCTGGCGACCCCGAGTTCCCGCTGCAGGTGCGCGGGTGGATCAGCGAGCCTGCGGCGCGCCGCGCGATCGAGGCGGCGGGGCTGGACCTGGGCGGGCTGCTGGCCGCGTCCGAGTTCCGCGAGTTCGCCCCGATCGAGACCGGCATCCGCGTCCAGGCGCGCGTGCGGAGCGAGTTGCGGCAGGTGGAGACGGCGAACGTGGTCGGCTACCTCCCCGGCGCGGTGGCCGAGAAGCTGAACGAGGTGGTGATTGTCAGCGCGCACTACGACCACCTGGGGGTGCGCACCGCGGACGACGGCACCCGGCACGTGCACCCCGGCGCGTACGACAACGCCAGCGGCGTGGCGCTGCTGCTGGAGGTGGCCGAGGCGCTGGCCGGGGCGCCCTCGCGCCCGCCGCGGCCCTTCCTGTTCGTGAGCACCACGGCCGAGGAATCGGGCCTGCTGGGCGCCGAGTGGTACGCGCGCCACCCGCTCTTCCCGCTGGGCGCCACCGCCGCGGTGATCAACGTGGACGGCGCCAACCTGTGGGGGCCGACGGAAGACATCGCGCCGCTGGGGGTGAACCGCAGCGACCTGGGCGCGCTGGTCCGCGCCGCCGCCGCGGCGGAAGGGATGGTGGTGGCCGAAGAGCAGCACCCCGAGCAGGGGATGTTCTTCCGGCAGGACCACTTCCCCTTCGCGCGGGCGGGCGTCCCCGCGCTGGCGATGGACCACGGGCTGCGCTACGTGGGGCGCCCGGAAGGGTGGGGGCAGGAGCGCTACCAAGAGTTCAACACCCAGCACTACCACCAGCCCAGCGACGCCTACCGCCCGGACTTCGACTACGGCGGCGCCGTGCAGCAGGGCCGCGTGATCGTGCGCACCGCCTGGGCCGCCGCCTCGGTCGGCGAGCTTCCGCAGTGGGCGCCCGGCAGCGAGTTCCGCCGGGGGTAGTCGGGGCAGATGGGTGTTTCGAGGGGACGGGCCCATCCCTCCTCGCCGTACCGTGGACGAGGGAGCCTGGCTCGTCGCCCCGATGCCCGTGTGCGAGTCCGCGAAGGCGGACTTCGGGCCGTTGTTGCCGCGGATTCATCCGCCCGGTGTCATGGGGATCTCGTCGATGGCGCGCGGAAACCGTCTTCACGCGGTCGTCTGAACCGGATGGAGCGGGTGTGACCCGAGGGCGGCGAGGGTCGTCGCAAAGGGAGGATGCGGGCCGAGCGGAACTTCCGCTCCCGCGGGGGTGTCAGGATGGGTGGCGGGGCGCGTAAACCGTTGCGCGCTGAAGCATTAGATGCGGGACCCAGCAGTGTCGGCAGCTACCGTGGCTACCAACCGCAACTCCGCGCTCGAGGCCCTTGCCGACCCGTTCTGCACGGTGGGCGAGGACTGGCGCGTGACGTACTGGAACGGCGCCGCCGAGCGCGCCCTGGGCGTGCCGCGCGAGCAGGCGCTCGGCCACGCGCTGTGGGACGCGTTCCCCGGCGCCGCCGAGCCGTCGCTGCGCGCGCGCCTGGCCGCCGTGGTGGCCACGGGCTCGGCGCTGCGCGTGCCGTTCATCGCCCCGGGCGGCGCCGCGTTCACGCTGCACGCCGGGCCGCTGGAAGACGGCGGCATCGCGCTGCAGCTGCGCGACGGGCGCGACCACGTGCAGGTCGCGGAGCGCTTTTCGCGCCTGCTGGAAAGCATCCGCGACGGGTTCCTGGCCGTGGACGAGCAGTGGCGCGTGGTGTACGTGAACCCCGCGGCCGAAACGCTGCTGCGTGTCCGCCTCCACCGCGCCGTGGGCGCCAGCCTGCTGCACTACCTCCCCACCGACCCGCCGGAACTGGCCGAAACACTGCGCGCCACCATGGCCGACGGGCGCCCGCGCCAGCTGGACGCGGTGCGCCCCGGCGTGGAGTGGCTGCGCGGGCGGCGCTTCGACCTGTCGGTGGACCCGCTCTCGGGCGGGGGGATCTCGCTCCTCTTCCAGGACGTGACCGAGCGCGAGGAGCGCCAGGCCGAGCTGGAGCGCCTGGCCGCCGAGGCGCAGGAGGCCGCGCGCGCCAAGGGCCGCTTCTTCGCGGCGGTGAGCCACGAGTTGCGCACGCCGCTGCACGCCATCGTGGGCTACACGCACCTGCTGAGCACCGACAGCTACGGCGAGATGCCGCAGGCCGCCAGCCGCGCCGCCGAGCGCGCCGGCGTGTGCGCCGAGCACCTGGCGCGGCTGATCGACGACGTGCTCCTGCTCACCACCAGCGACGTGGACCGTCTGGCCATCTACCCCGCGCCGGTGAAGGTGCCCGAGTACCTGGACGAGATCCTGGAGCCGCTGCGCCGCCAGGCCGAGGCCAAGTGCCTGTCGTTCACCGTCGACACGCCCGCCGACCTCCCCGTGATCGCGGTGGACCCCGAGCGCTTCCGCCAGATCCTGTACGCGCTGGTCACCAACGCCATCAAGTTCACCGCGCGCGGCGACGTGCGCGTCCGTGCCCGCGCGGCTGGCGGGGAGCTGGCCGTGCGCGTGGAAGACACCGGCCCCGGCATCCCCCCGGCCGACCGCGGCCGCGTGTTCGAGGCGTTCGAGCAGGTGGGCGACGAGAGCCGCACCGATTCCATCAACCGCGGCACCGGCCTGGGCCTCACCATCGCCCGCCGCCTGGCCCAGCGCCTGGGCGGCACCCTCACCCTCGACGAGACCGGCGAAGGCGGCTCCGTCTTCGTCCTGCGCCTGCCGGTGAACACCGGGATGGCCTGAGTCTACCCGTCGCTGGCTGAATCAAGACACTTGACGGCCGCAACGGACGGTTGTAGCCATTCGTCCCCCGCGCAAGTAAACGTTGGAAACGCGGGTGGGACTCGACGAATGGAGCAGCCAGGTGGCGGACCCGCTCACTCTCCTTGGCATCGCGCTGTCGGCGCTCGGCGCGGGCGGCGCGGTGAATCCCGCGGTACAGGCAGCGCGCAGAATCCGGCGGGAACGCTCGCGCCGCCGCCAGACGCACGACACGCCGCAGGAGCTGTTCTACCGCTCCATCTGCGTGGGCCTGCGGATCGTGGACGCCGACCGGGAATACATCCACCGGCGTGAAGCCGTGATCGTTTCCAGGCAGGACGGGCTGACCCGGCTGCCGTGGGGCTCTCGCCCGCTGGGAGACATCCAGAACGTCGAAGAAGATCTCGTGTCCGACAACCCGGCGATCGGGCTCTCGCTGGTCGAGGCGGATCCGCACGTGGAACGGCTGGACGGGTGGAATCGGCGCTACATCCAGCTCAGCAAGCCGCTGGACCACAACGCCACGCTACGGTTCATCCACCCCGAACGGAGCATCGTCACGGGAAAGCCGTTGCAGCACATGCTCCGCTGGTCCCCGGTGACGCGGTGCGACCAGGCTACAGTGCAGGTCGCATTCGCGTCGAACCCGCCTCGAACGGTGCGCTACTCCGTCATTTCGCCGACCGGCGAGGAAGTGGAATGGGAACTGCTGGAGTGCGACGTGGTGACCGCTTCGTTCACAAAGGCCATTGACACGCCGATTCCGGGGCGCTACTATAAACTCTCCTGGTGAACAGAATGGAGGGTACGATGGACGACTGGAGTTGATTCCCTTACGAGGTAGAGCACAGGTGGCCGGAAGCGGGAATGCTTCCGCCATGCCGTTGTCCACGTCTGACCTGAAAGCCTCGCCTCGCGCGAGGCTTTTCGTGTTTCGGGACGATGCTCTGCCCTTCGTACGAGCGAAAGGCCCGGCGCGCTATCGCTGCACCCGCCGTTTGGGCTTGGCCGGCTTGGATGGTTTCGACCCGATCTTGGGTGCCGTGCGCTTGGCGGCGGTGACGCGGGCGTGGCTCTGGGCGGCGGCCTTGGGGGTCGGCTTTCGCGGGGCGGCGGGGCGCTGCGTCTCGCGGTCGTGCTTGCGGTCCACCAGCTCGCCCTGGTCGGCGTCGAGCACCTCCAGCGCCTCGGCGGCGGCCAGGGCTCCGGCGCCGTAGAGGAAGACGGGGACGCCGGCTCCGCGTAGCGCGTCGGCCACGTCGATGCGGTCCTCGAAGGCGCACACCAGCTCGTACTCGCGCCGCAGCCGGGCGACCTCGTCCACCTTGAAGGCGCCCGAGGGGCGGAAGTCGCGCGGCGGGCGCATCACCAGCCGGTCGTACTCGGTCAGGCCGTTCGCCTTCAGCCAGCGCTCGGTGGTGCGGCGGGTGTGATCCGGCCGGCCGGTGAGAAAGACGATGCGGTTGCCGGCGGCGTGCATCGCGCGCAGCACCTCCATGCTCGCGGCGATCGGCGGGTCTTCGCCGATCGCGTCGAAGTAGCTCTTCCAGTCGCGCTTCTTCCCCTGCTCCACCTCCACGAAATGGGCGCGCGCCCGGTCGTCGCTCAGGGTGCCGTCCAGGTCCCAGATCACGGCTTTCGGCAGGTGCTTCGGCATCTCCAACGCTCGTCTGCGGATCCCATCTCCCGAGGAAACGGATCGCGGCGCTGGAAGATGCTTGCCAGCGCCGCGAAATCGTTGTTCGCATGGTGAGTTTGACCGCAGGTGAAAGCTCACCCGCCGCCGTCCGGCCGCACGCCGGTCTCGGCGCGCCACAGGGTTTCGGCCACGTGCTCCTCGGCCGCCTTCAGGTGGCGGCGGAAGGTGCTGAAGGAGACGTAGAGGCGCTGCGCCGCCTTCTCCTGGCTGGCCGCGGGCTCGAAGTAGCCCAGGTGGAGCGCGTCCCAGTGTTTGCGCAGCCTGGGCGCATCCTTCAGCGGCTCGGCGGCCTCGCGCAGCAGCGCCTGCAGCGCGGCGGCACGCTCCGCGTCACCGGCGGCTGCGCCCGCGCGCTCGGTCACCACGCGCGAGCGCAGCAGCGGGCTCTTCCGCAGCTCGCGCGGCCGGGCGTAGTCCTTCAGCGCCTCGTGCACGGCGGCCGTGAAGGCGTGTTCGCTCAGCACCGCCACGGGCGCGGGCGGCGCGGGCTGCCCGGCCGCGGCGGGCTGGGCGTCGGGCGGCGACAGGTCCAGCTCGCGCTCGGCCAGGATGTCGAGCCAGAGCATGGGCGGCACCGCGCGCCAGTCGTGCCCGTACACCTCCATCCGCCGCCCGCCCGCCGGGTACCCCGCCGCGGGGACCGGGAAGAGGTCGATGTAGTGGAAGAACGGCGCCCAGAACTCGGGCTGGGCCACGGGGCAGAAGGTGAAGGCGAGCGCCGGCGTGGTCAGGTAGTACTGCGCCATCTTCAGGAACGCCAGGCTCTGCGTGGCCGAGACGCTCTGGTACGCCTCGCCGTCCATCCAGAAGCGGAAGTGCGTGGCCCGCTCGCCCCGCCGCAGCGGCGCGTCGTGTTCGAGGTACGCCAGCGCCGCGTCCACCGCGGGGTCGGCCGCGCGGTCTTCCGGGGTCGCCTCCTCCAGCCGCACCAGCGCCAGGAACCCGGCGGGCTCCTGGTGCGTGCCGCGGATCACCATCACCCCGTGCGGCTGGCGACGGAACCAGTGCGCCGCGGCCCGCGCCGCCTCGTCGCCCTCGTGGCGGCGCACCATCTCCAGCAGCGCGGGGCGGTCGGCGTCGGCCAGCGCGGTGGGGACGGCGGTGCCCTGCTCGGCCCAGTCGATGAACGGCTTGACGACCGGGTTGTCGCGGTGCAGGAAGATGTAGTCGCTCAGCACGCGCTGCTGCTCGGCGCCGTGCGTCTGCTGCAGGCGGCGGGCGTAGTGGGCGCGGGCACGGTTGTGCAGCTCGGCGAAGCGCTCGGGGTTGCGCCAGCGCAGGTCGGCGGCCAGTGCCTCGCGCGCCAGGTCGTGCGGGAACAGGCCCAGCGGCCCGCTGTCCACGAACGAGAGCTCGCGCAGCCAGCCGAACAGCTCGTGCGCGTCGTCGCCGCCCACCACCTCGGCCAGCAGGCTCTCGGTGGTCAGCCGCAGCAGGGCGCACGCCTCCAGCGCCATGCGGTGGCGCGGGCTGGGCACCTTCTGGACGAAGCGCTCCAGCAGCGCCCGGATCACGTCGGGCGCGCCGGAAAGGTGGAACGGCTGCCCGGGGCGCTGATCCAGCACGTCGGCCACCAGCGTGAGCGCCAGCGGGTGCCCGCGCGTGGCGCCGATCACCGCCTCGAAGCGCTCGGCCGGAACGCCGCGCCGCTCCAGGTAGCTGCGCACGTCGTCGGCGCCCAGGTTGGGGAGGTTGATGGTGCGCACCAGCGACTGCCACTCCACCCGCCACTCGGGCGACGGCGTCTCGCGCCCGGCCAGCACGGTGACGGTGCTCTCGGGAAGCTGGGGGAGGAACTCCTGGCGCAGCCACGCGTCCAGCGGCCGCAGCAGCTCGCAGGTGTCCACCAGGATCACGCTGCGCGGCCCCGCCTCCATCGCCTGGGCGGGAGAGGTGCCCGGAGGCAGGCCCATGGTCTGCGCCAGCGCGGCCAGGAAGGCGTCGGGGCTGGGCTCCACGTTGCGGGCGTCGAGCTGCCAGGCCGCGGCGCCGGCGTTCTCGGCCTCGCGGGCGAACTCGCGCAGCAGCGTGGTCTTCCCCACGCCGCCGGGGCCCACCACGTGCAGCACGTTGAAGGATGGAGTATCCGAGGCGAGGGCCGAGCGGAAGAGCGTCCGCTCGTCGTTCCGCCCCACGAACCGCTCCCGCCTGAGGGCGGTGAGGCGATCCGCCAGACGCGAGGACATCAGGGGGTGCTCCGCTGGGGTTCGGAGGCCGGGCAGGGGGTGGGACCGTCCGTATGGATGATGGGCCTCCATCCATCTCCACGCAACTGCCACGTTCGCCGGTGGCAGCGCATGGCCGTCCGACGCGACGCACACCTACGCCGCCCGCGCCCGATCGGATCTCCCGCCGTGAGAATGCGGACGTGCCGCACGAGAAGTCCGGCCGCTCCGACGCGAACGGCCCCCGCATCCGGAGATGGATGCGGGGGCCGCCCTGTTTCCGGTCACGCGGCCGGTGTGGGGCGGAACGCGCGGCGACCGGTCAGACGCAGCAGGCGTT
>DASSME010000227.1:0-21138 GCA_035689035.1 Longimicrobium sp.
CGCCGAGGTCGGAGCGCACTGGCCGCGGCACAAGACCGTGGCCGGCATCACGCTGTACACGGCCGCGGGGCTGGTGGGGCTCTCGCGGATGTACAACAACCAGCACTGGGCCAGCGACGTGGTGGTCGGCGCCGCGGTCGGAACCTTCAGCGGCTGGAAAGTGGTGGGCTACACGCACGCGCACCCCGGCAACCCGCTCGACCGCCTCTTGCTGGGCACGCGCGTGGCGCCGGCGGAGAACGGCGGGATGGCGCTCACGTGGTCGTCGCTGCGAAGGTAGCGTTTCGCCAGCCACGCCGGCGGACCAGGGGATCGGTGACTCGCCAGACGACCACCGAACCGTCCTGTACGCGGCGAAAGACGAAGCACCACGGCAGGTTTGAACGATTCCACGGGTGCCGTGCGGACGGTGTTGGGGGGGGCCGGTCGTAGCTGAGTCCGCAACCGTATCACAGGCGAGGATCCCATGTTCTGCATCTCCGTGATCTGCACCGCGTTCGCGCTCGTGCCCGCCGACACCGGACAGGTGCCGGCGTCCGCTCCATCGGTTCCGGCCTCGGTGCAGCAGGCGGGGCCGCTCGCGCACGCGTCGCCGCTGCTCGCCGCGCGTGTGGCAGCCGGCGCCCCGTCGGCGAATCCGGGGCCCGCCATCGCCTTCGCGGGCGACACCACGCCCGAGCGGCGGAAGGCGTTCGAATATTCCGATGCCTACTTCACCCGGCTCACGATCCACCGGTACGCCAGCTACGCCACGCTGCCGCTGTTCGTCGCCTCGTTCGCGAGCGGGTCGCAGCTCTTCGACGGCAAGGAGGACGCGCCGGGGTGGGCCCGCGCGATCCACGGCCCCGCCGCGGGGGGCGTGGCCACGCTCTTTGCGGTGAACACCGTCACCGGCGGCCTCAACCTGTGGGAGGCCCGCAAGGACCCCGACGGCCGCACCCGCCGCACCATCCATGGCCTGCTGATGCTCGCCGCCGACGGCGGCTTCGCGGCGACGGGCCTGCTGGCGGGCGAGGCGGAGGAGTCGGGCTCGCGGCGTGAGGCCCATCGCGCGGTGGCGCTCTCGTCGATGGGCGTGGCGCTGGTGAGCTACGCCATCATGCTCCCCTGGTTCGGCGGGGGACGATGAGCTCGCTGGTGAAGGCGGCGGCCGACGCGTTCCAGCCCTGGGCCGACCTGTACGGAGACAGCTCGCTGGTGAAGGCGTCCGTCGTCTTCCTCCACCTGGGCGGGCTGCTGGTGGCGGGCGGCTTCGCGCTCGCGGCCGATCGCGCCACCCTGGGGCTGGGGCGGCTGGGGCCGGAGCAGCGCCTGGAGGTGGTCCACGAGCTGGGCGAGACGCACCGCCCGGTGCTGGCCGGTCTGGCCGTCGTGATCGTCTCGGGCGTCGCGATGCTCGCCGCCGACCTGGAGACGCTGCTGCCCAGCGTGGTGTTCTGGGCCAAGATGGGTGGCTTCGCGCTCCTCCTGCTGAACGGGCTGACCCTGCAGCGCGCCGAGCGCCGGCTGCGGGGCGGCGATCCGGGGCGGCAGGCGTGGCGATCGCTTCACCGGGCCGCGCTGCGCAGCGCGGTGCTCTGGTTCGCGGTCCTGTTCCTGGGAGCGCTGCTCGCCTCGTCGTGAGCGGCGAGCCCGACTACGAAAAGGAAGGAAGTGGAACGATGACCGACTTCGACGAACAGGTCCGGCGGGACGTGCCCGACGGGTGTGCCGGGTGCACCGGGCGGCGCGACTTCCTGCGCGACGCCGCGGGGATCGCCGCGGCGTTCTGCGTGAGCCTGGGGGCGGGGAGCGCCGCCGCGCAGGGGATGACGCTGCGGGCCGTGCGCGCGCTTTCCACGCACGGAGACCAGGCCACGTACCCGATCCCCACGACGGACGGCGCCACCATCGACGCCGACCGCGAGGTGATCCTGGCCCGCTACCACGGCCGCGTGTACGCCTTCTCGCTCGCGTGCCCCCACAAGCGCGCGGTGCTGCGGTGGCAGCCCCGCGAGCAGCGGTTCCAGTGCCCCAAGCACCACTCCCGCTACACGCCCGACGGCACCTACGTCTCCGGCCGGGCCACCCGGTCGATGGACCGGTACACCATCCGCCGCGCGGGCGCGAACGTGGTGGTGGACACCGGGCAGATGCACAAGCAGACCGACGACCACGCGGCGTGGGAGGCGGCGTTCGTCGCGGTCTGACGCCCGGCGCGCGGCCGGCGGGGCTGGGCACATGCCTTGCCCCGCCGGGCGTGGGCGCGTCCACCAGGCGCGCACGGTGCCGGCACCGCGTCCCCCCACGCCGTTCCGCCCGCCACCGCATCCGCTGCCCTTCTCCCGCATGGACCATGACCAACGCGTTCCGCTCCCGTCACGCCCCCCTCCTCGCGGCCGCATCCCTGTCCGCGCTGGCGCTTGGCTGTGGCCGGCGCGGTGACGAGGCGGCCCCGGCCGGGGAGCGCGTGGTGGCCGAGGCCCCCCACGCCGACTCGGCCGACGTGCGCTGGGACGCCGTGCGCCGCGTGTTCTCGCTGCGGGGCACGTACGAGGACGGATACTTCCGCGTGGAGTTCCCCCGCGCCGACCTGGCGGTGCGCATCGGCGCGGACGCGCTGGACCCCGAGTTCGGCTTCGTGAGCCACTTCAGCTTCGCGCCCGCTCCCGGCGGCGGGGTGATGGGGATGGGCGAGGTGGTGATGCGGCAGGACGAGGCCGCCGCGGTGCTGGCCGAGGCGCGGCGCCAGGGGGTGGAGGTGGCGGCGGTGCACAACCACCTGCTGGGCGAGGAGCCCCGCATCGTCTTCATGCACATGACGGCGGAAGGCCGGGCCGACTCGGTGGCCGCCCGCTTCCGCGCCATCCTGGGGCGCACCGGCGCGCCCGCGCGCCCCGACGAGACCCCCGAGCCGCCCGCCGCCGACTGGGCCGCGGTCGACGCGGTGCTGGGCGCGCACGAGGCGGCGGAGGGGAAGGTGGCCGAGTACGTCTTTCCGCGGAAGGAAGAGCACGCGGTGCACGGGATGTCGGTACGGTCGGCCGGGGTGATGGAAACGGCCACGGAGGCGGCGTTCCAGGAGCTGGGCGGCGGCCGCGTGGCCAGCACCGGCGAGATGTACGTCACCCCGGCCGAGGTGGCGGGCGTGCTGCGCGCGCTGGACGCCAACGGGCTGCACCTGACCGCGCTGCACAACCACATGCTCGACGAGTCGCCGCGCATGTACTTCGTCCACTGGTACGCCACCGGCAACGGCGCCGCCCTGGCCCGCGGCGTGGCGGCCGCCCTCCACGAGACCAACAGCGAGCAGCGGTCGAAGGCCGGGAAGTGACGGGGATGGAGATCAGCTACGTCCTCCCCGTGCGCTCGGAGCGGCCGCTGCTGGACGGCGAGCTGACCGCGTACCTGCGCCGCGTCGCCGGATGGGCCGAGGTGCTGGTGGTGGACGGGTCGGCCCCGGCGGTCTTCGCCGCGCACGCCGCCGCCTGGGGCACCTTCGCCCGGCACCTTCCGGTGGACCAGGGCGCGGCCACCCCCAACGGCAAGGTGGGCGGGGTGCTCACCGGCATCCGCCACGCGCGGCACGAGCGCGTGGTGGTGGCCGACGACGACGTGCGCTACGGCCAGGCCGCGCTGCGCGCCGTGGCCGCCGCGCTGGACACGGCGCACGTGGTCCGGCCGCAGAACGTCTTCGCTCCGCTCCCCTGGCACGCGCGCTGGGACACCGGCCGCATCCTGCTCAACCGCGTGCTCGGCGGCGACTGGCCGGGGACGCTGGCGGTGCGGCGCTCGGCGCTGCTGGCGACGGGCGGATACGACGGGTCGGTCCTCTTCGAGAACCTGGAGCTGGTGCGGACGGTGGTGGCCGCCGGCGGGCGCGAGGCGCTGCGCGACGACGTCTTCGTCGTCCGGCGTCCGTCGAGCACGCGCCACTTCCTGGGGCAGCGCGTGCGACAGGCCTACGACGAGCTGGCGCGCCCCGGCCGCCTGGCGGCGCAGCTCGCCGTGGTTCCGGCCGTCGCGGCGCTCGTGGCGGGGCGGCGCTGGGGAGCGCTCGCGGCGGCCGCGGCGGGGGTGGCCGCGCTGGCCGAGGCGGGGCGCCGCAAGCACGGGGCGCACCGCGTCTTTCCCCCGAGCGCGACGCTGCTGGCGCCCTGCTGGCTGCTGGAGCGGGGCGTGTGCAGCTGGGTCGCGGTGGGCAGCCGGCTGCTGAAGGGCGGCGTGGGCTACCGCGGCAACGTCCTTGCCCGCGCCGCGACACCCATGGCCGAGCTGCGCCGGCGTCACGCCGGGGCGCTGGACCGGCTGGCGCCGACGGCGCCGCCGCATCATCGGCCGCTCGCCACCACCGCCGCCTCATCATCGGTCCCTGCCTCCCCGCCTGGGGAAGCCTGTACCGAATCCGCATTACAATCCTCGAACCGCCATCGCCGAAACGCGTCACCCCACCAGCAGAGCCGGTAAAGTCACTGAATTCCCGGATTCGGTATTACACCGGCCTGCAGGATCGACTGCGCATTCGAGCCGGTCCCCCATGGCTCGTCATCGCCCGCCCGCTCATGCCGCGGCGAGTGCGGGGTCAGCCCCAGGATGACGAGGCGGCGGGTTGGGTGCAGGGTGCAGAGTCATTTCCCGCGAACGGTATACCCCAGACTGCGCGGGCGATCGTGGCGAAGGGGGACGCGGATCTTTCGAGGGGGGGGGAGACAGCGCGTCCTACGCGGCGTGAAGCCAGAGGGTGAAGCACGATCCCTCGCCCAGCACGCTGCGCAGCGTCAGGTCGCCCTCCATGCGCCGCGCCAGCTCGCGGCTGATGGTGAGCCCCAGCCCGGTTCCGCCCTGTTTGCGCGTGTGGCTCTGGTCGGCCTGCAGGAACGGCTCGAACACCGCTTCGCGCATCTCCGGCGCGATCCCGATCCCCGTGTCGGCGACGCGGATGAACACCCACGGACCTTCCCCCACGAGCTGCGCGTCGGGGTCGGGGTCACCGGTGGTGCCGCACGTCACCGTCACGCGGCCGCCGCGATCGGTGAACTTCACCGCGTTGGCCAGCAGGTTGACCAGGATCTGGCGGACCCGGTGGTCGTCGCCCAGGTAGGTGTCGGCGCATCCCTCCTGGTAATCGAGGGTGACGCCACCGGCGCTGGCCTGCGGATCGACCAGGCCCACCGCGACGGTGATCGCGGCCTCGACCCACGCGGCCTCGCGCCGCACCTCCATGCGGCCCGCCTCCACCTTCGCCAGGTCCAGGACGTCGTCGACCAGCTTGAGCAGGTGCGAGCTGGAGGCGCGGATCCGCGCGAGGTACTGGCTCTGCCCGGCCGTGAGCGGACCGGCGATCTCCAGGTCCAGCAGGGCCGTATACCCGATGATGGCGTTGATCGGGGTGCGGATCTCGTGGCTCATGGCCGAAAGGAACTGCGACTTCGCCGCGTTCGCCTCGCGGGCCGCGTCGGCCAGCTCCTGGTCGCTGACGCTCGCGATCACCAGGCGCTGGTTCATCTGCGCCGCGAGCGCGCCGGCGCTCCGCGCGTCGCGGTACAGCCTGGCGTGGTCGACCGCCATGGCGCACCGCACGCCCAGGTCCTCGGCAAGGTCCAGGTCGGCCGGCGCGTACGGGTGCCCGGTGTCGGAGCTCACCAGCGAGAGCGCGCCCACCACGCTGTCGCGCGCGATGAGCGGAACCACGATCACCGAGCCGATGCCGAGGGCGCGCAGGATGCGCAGGTTCTCGTCGTCGCGCGCGACGGCCACGAGCATCTCGTCGTCGACGTGCGGGATCACCTCGATCTTCCGCGAGCTGATCGCCCGGGGGGCGCCCAGCGGGTCGTCGCGGTCCGGCGGCCAGCTGTTGCGCAGGCCGGCCACCATCTCCCGTTTTTCCGGGTCCGGGTGGACGATCGCGATGCGCCGCATCGACAGGTCGGGCTCCACCACGTCCACGATGCACCACGAGCCCAGGAACGGGAGCGCCATCCCCGCCACCGTGGCCAGCGTGCTCTCATAGTCGAGCGACTCGGCCAGGCACCGGCTGCTCCGCGCGAGGAACGCCAGCTTGCTCCGTTCCATCCCCCGGTGGCGTCTTCACTTCCCGCCCCCGCGGGCGTCACCGGCCGGGCGAACGCCGAATCGGTGCCGGCCGCGCCGCCCGCCGGGCGCGTCGTATGGCTTTCGACCGGCTGCGATTGCATTCTGACCCACTTCCTGTGGCCGGAGATCAAACTCCGCGCGGGCGGGTTCCACGCGTAAAGGTGCGCGCATTCCCCGCCGCACAGGGAGCAACATCAAGGCCATGGGCGGGAACCCGCGGAAAGTCGCTGGCCGCGCTCTTGCTCCGAGGTGTCCCCAACGCGGTCCACGCTCCTACGCCTTCAGGAGAGGCGCATTGATTCAACGCTCGCCGGCGCTCGACGAGCTCGTGCAACGCCTCGTTCGGGAGGAATCCGGCGGCTCCGCCGACGCGGAGTCGCTGGCCGCCGCCGTGGAGGCGGCGTGCCGGAAGCTGTCCGGAGAGCTGGAAGCGCTGGTCGGCCGCGGCGGCGTGGCCGCGCTGATCGGGCGGTCCGTGAACCTGGCCAAGCGGGAGTTCCCCTTCCTGGGGGTCGTCCGGCTGGAGCTGGACGGGCCCGTGACGCTGGCGGGACTGCGTGAATCGCTGCAGGGGCGTGACCCCGCGGAAGCAGAGGCCGCGAGCGTGGCCCTGCTGGCGAACCTTCTGGCGGTGCTCGTGAACCTGCTGGGTGAGGACCTGGGCCTGCGCCCGGTATGGAGCGCCTGGCCGAGCGCAGCGCCGCCCACGTCGAGGGAGACCGGAGAATGACGAAGAAGCGTGTGGAGATCAAGCAGCTCCCCACCGGCGTGCCCGGCCTCGACGCGGTGCTGGGCGGCGGGATACCGGAGTATTCGTTCAACCTGATCGCCGGCGAGCCGGGGGGCGGGAAGACGACGCTGGCCCACCAGGTCATGTTCGCCAACGCCACGCCCGAGCGCCCGGCGCTGTATTTCACCGTGCTGGGCGAGCCGGCGGTCAAGATGCTGCGCTACCAGCAGCAGAATTCCTTCTTCGACCCGGACCGGATCGGCGAGGCCATCCGCTTCGTGAACCTGAGCGACGAGGTGATCGCGCACGGCCTGGGCGGGGTGCTGGAGCGGATCGTCAGGGAAGTCGAGGAAAGCAGCCCCGGGCTGGTGGTGGTCGATTCGTTCCGCACGGCGCTGCGGGCCAACGTCGACGGGCCCGTCGGCGAGCGCGACCTGCGCGCGTTCGTGCAGCAGCTCGCGCTTCACCTCACCACCTGGCAGGTGACGTCGTTCCTGGTGGGCGAGTACATGCAGTCGGAGCGCGAGTCCGACCCGGTGTTCACCATCGCCGACGGCATCCTGTGGATGTCGCAGGCGGCCGACCGCAACTCGGTGGTGCGCAAGCTCCAGGTGGTCAAGATCCGCGGGCAGGGGCACATGCCCGGGCTGCACACCTTCAAGATCACCAACGAGGGCCTGCGTGTGTTTCCCCGGATCTCCCTCCCGGTACGGGAAGAGGACCGGGTCATCCCGCGAGGGCGCGTCTCCACGGGCGTCGCGGGGGTCGACGAGATGATGGGCGGGGGGATCCCCCGGGGCGACTCGGTGCTGGTCACCGGGCCTTCCGGGTCGGGCAAGTCGGTGCTCGCCACGCACTTCATCGCCGAGGGGGCCAGGCACCGCGAGCCGGGCGTGCTCGTCGTGTTCGAGGAGCACCCCAGGGAATACGTCCACCGCGCCGAGGGCCTCGGGTTCCCGCTGCGGAAGATGATGAAAGAGGGGATCCTGGAGGTCATCTATCTCCGCCCTCTCGACCTGTCGCCCGACGAGACGCTCTTCGAGATCCGGGAGGCGGCGGAGCGGGTGCAGGCCCGGCGGGTGGTGATCGATTCGATGTCGGGGTTCGAGATGGCGCTTGCACCCACCTTCCGCACCGACTTCCGCGAGTCGCTGTACCGCCTGGTCGGCGCGCTGACCGGGGTGGGGATCACGGTGCTCACGACCATGGAGATCGTGCAGGACCAGACGGAGATGCGCTTCACGCCGAACGTGATCTCGTTCCTGGCGGACGACCTGGTCCTGCTCCGCTACTGCGAGGTCGACGGGAAGATGCAGAAGGTGATGTCGGTGGCGAAGATGCGCGGGAGCCAGCACGGCAAGGAGTTCCGCGGGTACGAGATCACCGGCCGGGGCTTCGAGGTCGGCGGAGTGCTCGACGGGTATCGCGGGAGCGTCAGCGGCGCGCCGTTCCTCACCGGCGGACCCGAGTAGACGCGAGCGCCCGAAGCGCCGGGCCGATCGGGCGCACGCGCGGCGGCCGCGGTTCCAGCGCGGCCGCCGCGTCGTTCGTTGCCGGAAGGTGGGATCACCGTCGTCGCGCCGGCGCCGCGGCGTGCGCGCGGCCTCGTCATACCAGACCCGCATTTACGATCCTTGGACCGCCATCGCTGAAAAGCGACCCCACCAGCAGAGCCGGTGAAGTCACTGAATTTCCGGATCCGGTATCACGCCTCCAGGAGCCGCGTCACCTCCGCTACCACGTGGTTCGGATCGCCCGGCTTGGCGATGTAGGCGTCGCACCCCGCCGCCGCGGCGAGTGCCCGGTCTTCCTCGCCGGCGTGCGCGGTCAACGCGATGATCGGGATCGATGCCGTGGCGGGGTCGGCCTTCAGGATGCGGGTCGCCTCGTAGCCGTCGATCAGCGGGATCGAAATGTCCATCACCACGAGGTCCGGGTGGAGGTCGCGGGTGAGCCGGACCGCCTGCTCTCCATCCGTCGCTTCCAGCACGCGAAAACCGAAGAATTCCAGGATCGTGCGGTAGATCGTGCGGTTGTCGCGGTTGTCCTCCACGAGCAGCAGCGTGGCGGGTGGTTTCGGTGAGCTCATGGTGATCCCCAGCCTGTAGGACGGGTGCGGAACAGGGTGGCCCGCGCCACACGCCCAGACGACACCGCAAGCGTCCGGCCGCTCGCCGGGCGGATCCCAGCCGCGGTTTTTCCCATGGCGGGCGGCGGATGCCGGTCGGCCGATGGCGGGTGGCGTGGACGGTGGACGTCGAGGGTCGAGAGGAAGACGGCTGATCCAGGCGCCCCGGCGCGCGGGGTCACGCCCCGGCGCCGTCCAGCACCTCCACGTCGATCGGCTTGAACGAGCCGTTGTTGGAGAGCTCGGCCGAGCACGCCGTGACGCCCACCACCATGTCCATCTCCGCGCGCAGCACCACGTGGTCGCCCGCCTTCGAGCGCGGCGGGCCGATGGTCAGCTCGCCGCTGGCCGCCACCTCCACGTTCATGAACAGGTTGAGCGTGGTGGGGATCATGTCGGGCTCCACCCCGAAGGGCGCCAGGTGCGTGGCCAGGTTGCCGAAGCAGCTCGGGTGCGGCGCCGTGTTGCCGTAGATGATGCGGAAGGTGTCGGGCGAGCAGGGGGTGAGCAGGAAGTCGTGCCGCCCCACCGTGTCCTCCTCGAAGGTCCACATCGGCCGGCTGCGGTTGGAGTACAGCACGTGCCCGGTGGTCAGGTAGATGGTGTTGGCGTAGTCGATGGTGCGCCCCGACGACAGCCATTCGCGCAGGTCGCCGCGCGCGAAGCTGACCAGGTCCGACACCTGCTCGCCCCGGGGGTCGGTCACGCGCACGCGCTGGCCGGCGCGCACCTCGAAGGCGGTTCCGGTCTGCGGGGCCAGGTGGATGCGTCGCGTCATCGGTCGAACGGGGTGAAGGGGGATGGAGGGCGGGCGGAGGCATCCTCCGCCGGCGCACGCCCGGCCTGCGCCGCGCCGCCGGACCGTCGGTGGAAGGGGCAGGCCCACTCGGCCCCCGTGGCCCGCCCCGAATACTGGCGCGCCTCCGACTCCTGGCCGAACTCGGCGAGGTTGGGGTTCAGGCTTCCCTGCAGCGCCATCTCGCGGGCGCGGATCCGCTCGCGCAGCCGGCCGTAGCGGCCGTCGGCGCGCAGCCGCTGGAACTGCGCGTGCGGGTTGAACACCAGCACCGGCCAGCCGAAGCACCGCGCCAGCCGCGAGCTTTCGGGGTGCAGCCCCACGATGAAGAACGCGCGCCCCGCGAAGCTGAAGGAGAAGCTCGGGTCGGCCGGGTCGTCGCTCACCGCCGCGTCCCACCCCGGCTCGGGGTCGGCGGCGTGCAGCGCCTGGAGCTGCGCCCAGAGCCGCGCCTCGAAGTCGCCCTCGGTCTCGGGCGCCACCTCCACGAAGGCCGCGACGAAGGTGGCGAACTCGCTCGCGCCGTCTTCGCGCGCGAACGCCGCCAGGTCGTGCGCCAGCGCCGCCGTCGCCTTGTCGCTCCCCATCCGCCCGTAGGCACCGAAGCGGTAGGCGTCGTGACGGAGCGCCGCGCGCGCGCCCAGGCACGAGAAGGCGGGGTCGTGCACGAACGCCTCGAACCGCTCCCGCACCCGCGCCGCCACCGCCCGCAGCCCGGCCGGCCCCATCACCCCCGAAGTCGCGTTCGAGAACGGTGCCGGCGCGGTCACGCGCGCCTCCGCGCGAGCCGCTTCCGCACCGGTTCGGGGATGACCTTGGCCAGCCAGCCGGGGCTCCACAGCACCTCCACCCACCCGGGGTCGAAGCGCAGGTCGATCCCCGCCGCCGCCACGTCGATCCCCAGCGCACGCAGTTGCGCGCGGGGGCGTGGCGCGGGCGTGTAGGGCAGCGCGTGCCCCGCGGGCACCTGTCCGTCGGCCAGCCGGGCCGCGTTGGCCGCGGCGGCGGCGCGCCACACCGGGAGCCATCCCCCGTCGGGCCGGCTGGTCAGCTCGCCGGCCGCGACGCCCAGGTGCCGCGACCACAGGCGGCGGCGCAGCGCGCCGGCCGCGCCGCAGCCGGGCTCGCCCGCCGTGCCGTCCAGCAGCACCAGGTTGAGGTCGAAGTTGCGGACGCCGCGGAAGAGGCGCCGCCCCGGCCAGGCCGAAAAGTCGTCGCCGTAGGAGTGCAGCGACACGCCGTCGAGGTTGGCGGTGCCCAGCGTGGCCCAGGCATCGTCGATCACGGCCGTCTTGCTGTGGATGAAGAGCTGGGTCAGCTCCACCGTCCCCGGCCCGGGCGAGGTCGCCGCGGCCCAGAGCGAGAACACTCCCACCCGCGGGTGCTCCAGCAGCCCGCCCTCGGCCATCCTCCGGTCCTGCCACCCGCGGTACGCGGTGATGTCGGGGTTCTGGTTCACCACCAGCACCACCTCCAGCTCCGGCCTCGCATCGAGCGCGGCCGAGAGCGCCTGGCGGATCGGCCGGGCGCTGAAATACTGGTTCTCGAGGTAGATCAGCTCGCGCGCCCCGGCGATCGCCTCCAGGTAGGCGTCCAGGATCTCCCGCTCGCCCCCGCCGCGCGACGGGAGGACGCCCGCCGGGATGCTCCGCGCCACCCGCGCCGAACACCCGCCGCCGGCCACGGGGGCAGACGCGTCCACCGCCGGTGGGGCGAGCGGCGGTGTCGAGCCGGCCGGCGCGCCGTTCCACACCTCGGCGAACCACGCGGCCAGGTCGGCCACCGCCGGGCCGGCCACGCGCGCCGACACGTCGTGGATCGGGCGGCCGGCGAGGTCCTCCCTGGTGCGGCCCGGGGTGGAGGCGCGGTGGGCGGCGTCGTCCCAGTAGCCGTTCACGAAGGGCGAGCCCACCAGGAACGCCTCCCTGCCGTCCACCACCACCAGCTTGGCGTGCATGATCTGGGGAAAGGCGTCCAGACCGCGCACCTCCACGCGCGCGGGGTCGGCACCCGCCTCGGCCAGGTGGCGCCGCAGCGCCGGGGCGGTGTTCATCAGGATGCTGCCGTTCAGCAGGATGCGCACCTGGGCCCCCGGCGCGCCGTCACGCCCCTTCGCGGCCTCCAGGAGCGCGTCCACCAGCCGCTCGCCGCGCCCGTCGGGGCGCGCCGCGCTCAGGCAGTCGGCATCGAAGGCGAGCTGCGCGATCCACACCGAGTCCTTCGCCCCGCGGCAGGCGGCGGCGATCCGGCCCAGCGCGGCGGCGGTGTCGGTGAGCACCTCCACCTGGTTGCCCCGCGTGACGCCCGGCGGCGGCGCGGGGGCGGGCGCCGCGGGGACGGGCGGCGCGAGCGGCCGGCGACGGGTGCGAACGGCCGGGCCCCCGTGCACGGCCGCCACCGCCGCGCCGCCGCCCGACAGGGCCAGCACCAGGACGCCGCCGACCATCTCCGCCGCCACCAGCCACAGCCGCGAGGCGGCCGCGATCAGCACGCGCACGCCGCCGGGAAAGACGGGGAGGAGGAGACCGGCCAGGGCGGCCTCGCGCACGCCGATGCCGCCCGGCGCGAACACGGCCACGAAGCCGGCCACGAACGCCAGCGCGTTGACGCCCGCCAGCAGCGGCCAGGCGCCCCGCGAGACCGGCGCGATGGACGAGACGAAGAGCGAAAACGCCGCGCCGTAGCCCGCCCAGGTGGTCGCGTACAGCGCCAGCAGCGCCACGCCGTGCACCCAGCGGCCGCGCCACGCCGGGGCCTCGCGCCGGGCCAGGCGGGCGGCGAGGCCCACCAGCCGGTTCAGCACCGCCGGGTGCACCAGGAGCACCGCCAGCGGCAGCGCCACGGCCGCGGCCACCGGCGGCGGCCCGCCGCCCGCCGGAATGCCCCAGGCCCGCGCCGCCGCGGCCACCGCGGCGGCGCCCAGCACGGTGAACGCCGCGTGCAGGACGAACGACGCCGGCAGCGCCACCGGCGAGGCGCCGATGCGGGCCGCCATTCCCGCCGCCGTCACCAGCGGCCACACGCTGCCGGGAACGTACTTGGCCAGGGTGGTGCCGAACCACACGCGCAGCATGGCGCGGAAGCGCGGCCTGGGCCCGTCGAACAGCCCCAACAGCCGCGACCAGAGCACCACCCCCCACACCAGCAGCGCCACCTCCATCGCCGTGCTGGCCAGCAGGCGCGCGGGGCTCACCGTCCAGGCGAAGGCGTGGATGCTCCGCGCGTCGTTTCGTACCAGGCGGAGCATCATGACCCCGGCCGCGACCGCCATCAGGGCACCCAGCGCCGTGCGTGGCGACCGTCGTGACGAATCCTTTGCCGTGTCGGACCCCAGGGTTTGCTCTCGGTCGAGAAGGTTGAACGGACTTCATGCGATGCGGCCCCCTTATGCGCGAACCGTTCCACGTCACCACGAGAAACGTCCGCGAGCGCATGAAAATCCGGGCGGGCCCGGGGGCACCCTCACGCATGAGGAGACCCCGCGGTGCCGCGCGAGCGCCAGGTCGGGGACTTCCGGATCCCGGGCTGCTTCGCCGCTGGCTACAGCCTTGTGAGATTTCGATCTACAAACCTGCGACATCGCACCTTACGCTGGGATAACGACGACCTGCCGCGCGCGGGTCGGACGCGGCCCGCCGGGTTCGTGCATCTCGCCGCGTTCGGCCGTCCCGGCATGATCCGCCGAGGAAGTCGTGGCCGGGCGTGCGGGCCCGGGGCTCACTCACTCTTCACCCTCCCCCCTTCCGCCACCCGGTCCGACGGGTACAGGATCACCCGCTCGCCCGGCTTCACCCCGCCCAGCACCTCGGCGTCGCTCTCGCCGCGGTGGCCGATGCGGACGTCGCGGAGGCGGGCGCGGCCGGCCTGCGCCACGAACACGCCCCACCCCGTGCCGCGGCGGAAGAGCGCGGCGGCGGGCACCTTCAGCACGGCGGGCGATTCCCACGTGACGATGCGCGCCTCCACGCGGTAGCCCTCGCCCAGGCGCGCGCCGGGCGTGAGCAGGTCGGCGATCACGTTCACGCGCTGCTCCTCCACGCCCAGCGCGGAGACGTGCGTGAACGCGTGGGGCGACACCGTGCGCACCCGCGCCCGCAGCACGCCGGCGCCCCCCCAGTCCTCGATCAGCACGGGCATCCCGGGCTCGACGCGCACCGCGTCGGCGGAGAGGATGTCGACGACGATCTCCAGCGCGTGCGCGTCGGCGAGCTCCACCAGCGGCGCGCCGGCGGGCACCATCGTCTCGCTCTGCTGGGCCACGCGCAGCACCCGGCCGCGCACCGGCGAGCGCACCTCCGTCACCGTTCCCGCCGCGACCCGCCGCGGGTCTGCGCCGGCCACGGCGGCGCGCGCGGAGGCCAGCTCCGCCGCGGCGGCGCGGCGGTTCGCCTCGGCGGCGGCCACGGCGCGCGCGCGGAGCTCGGCGGCGGTCTCGGCGACCTCGCGGGCCTGGTCGCTCAGCGCGCCCGCGTCGGCCAGCGTCCGCGCGCGCCGGGCATCGCGGCGCGCCTGCGCCAGCTCGGCGTGCGCCTGGGCGACCGCCGCGTCCGCCTGCCGCACGGCGGCGGCCGCCGCGTCCACGCGCGCCCGGGCCTGCGCGGCGGTGCGCGCGTCCAGCGGCGCGGCGGCGATGCGGGCCACCACGGCGCCCGGCTCCACCGCGTCTCCCTCGTCCAGCCCGACGCGCAGCAGCCGCCCGGCCACCGGCGCGGAGACCACGTAGCGCTCCTGCACGCGCGTCACCCCGTCTTCGTCCACCGTCTCGCGCAGCGGCCCGCGGGCAGCCGCCGCGGTCTCCACGGCGAGCGCGTGCGGCCACAGCGCCCACGCCACCAGCGCCGCCACGAGGAGCAACGCGCCGATCCAGCGCATCTGCCGCAGCAGGCGGCGCTTGCGCACGCCGGGCGCGGGCGCGGGGTGTCCGCCGTTCGCCGGCGACGGGGCGGGCAGGGGCGCCAGCGGCGCGGGCGGTGCCGGGATCCGGCGTTCGGTCGTGGTCATCGGTTGCTCCTCATTCGCGGCTCTTCAGCACGCCCACCAGGTCCAGCTTCCCCAGCCGGCGGCGCACGGCCAGCCCCGCCATCGTCCCCATCCCCACGATCACCGCCGCGGCCACCACCAGCGCCGAACCGGACCACACCAGCGGGATGCGGTACGCCTCGCCGTTCAGCATCCCCATCCACACCCACGCGTAGAACTGCCCCAGCGCGAACCCGGCGGGGATCCCCAGCGCGATCAGCACCGCCTGCTCGCCCAGCAGGATCACCGCGATCTCGTGCACGCTGAAGCCCAGCACGCGCAGGCTGGCCAGCTCGCGCCCGCGCTCGGCCAGGGCGATGCGCCCGCCGTTGTAGACCACGCCCAGCGCGATCACCCCCGCGAAGAGCGACACGATCAGCAGGTTGGTGGTCAGGTTCTCGGCGATCTGCGTCTCGAAGTTGCGCAGCATGGCCGCGGGCGAGGTGACCCCCGCCACCAGCGGCGTGCGCTTCAGCCGCCGGTGCGCCTCCGGGAGCGCCGCCGCGTCCACGGCCAGGTGCGCGCCGGAGATGGACGGGCCCTCGCCCAGCCGCTCCGACAGCTCGCGCGCGCCGAGGTACGCGTTGATCCCGAACAGGTCGTCCACCGTGCCGCCCACGGGGAGGCGCAGCGTCCGCCGCTCCCCCTCCTGCACCTCGGCGTCCACCGTGTCGCCGGGGGCCACCTGGAGCGCGCCGGCCAGCGCCCCGCTCAGCAGCACGCCCGCGGCCGGCAGCTGGGCGGCGCGGCCGCGGCGGTCCAGCACGCGGCTCAGCTGGGCGCCGGGCTCCACCCCCAGCAGCGCCACCTGCCGCACGCGGTGGCCGGCGTGCAGCTTCACCGGCACGGCGCGGAACCCCTCCACCCGCTCCACGCCGGGAAGGTGCGCCAGGTCGTGCCGCGCGCCGGCGCCGCGCGGCGCGGTGAACGCCACCGTCAGCTCCTGCCGCTGCGCCTGGCGGAACTGCAGGTCCATCGAGTAGCGGAAGGCGGCGAAGAAGGAGAGGGTGACGTGCACCAGCCCCACCGAGAGCCCCACGCCCATCACCGCCGCCGCCGTCCGCAACGGCCGCCGCGTCAGGTTGCGCAGGATGATGCGCCCCATCGGCGACACGCTCCCGCGCGGCAGCAGCCGCTCCAGCGCGCCGCGGCCGAAGCGCGCGGGCTCCTCGGGGCGCATCGCCTCGGCCGGCGGCAGCGTCACCGCGCGGCGAACGGCGCCCAGCGCGCCGGCCGCCGCGGCCAGGGCGCTCACCGCCAGCGAGCCCAGCACCAGCGGCCAGGTGGCCCGGTAGCGCAGGTCGGGGAAGCGGAAGACGTCGGCGTACAGCCCCACGAGCCCCCGCCCCAGCCACATCCCCACGCCGATCCCGATCGCCGCGCCCAGCAGGACGGCGGCGAACGCGAACGCCAGGTAGTGCCGCCCCACCTCGCGCGGGGTGTAGCCGAACGCCTTCAGCACGGCGATCTGCTCGCGCTCGGTGCCGACCAGGCGGGAAAGGACCACGTTCAGCAGGAACGCCGCGATCGCCAGGATCATCACCGGGATCACCGTTCCGGTCGCGCGGTTCTGGCGGATCTCGTCGCCGATCACGTGGTTGGAGAGCTGGTCGGCGCGGCCGTACGCGCCCAGCCCGCCGTACGGCTCCAGCAGCCGGTCCGCCCGCGCGATCACGTCGCGCTCGCGCGCGCCGGGGGCCAGCGTCAGCGACAGCGTGTTGAAGCTCCCCCGCAGGTCGCGCGCGGCGGCCAGCGCCTCGCGGTCCATCCACAGGATCCCGAAGTGGCGCTCGTCGGTGATGAAGGCGCCCGGCTGCCCGGCGTAGACGTATTCGGGCGAGAGCGCCACCCCCACGATCCGGAGCCGCTCCCACCGCCCGTTCACCACCGCGGCCAGCGTGTCGCCCAGGTGGAGGCGGTTCGACTCCACGAAGCGCGCGTTCGCCAGCACCTCGGCGCGGCTCCCGGCCAGCGGCATCCGGCCCGACGCCAGGTGCAGCCGGTTGAGCGCGGTTTCCGGCCGCGGGGGGATGGACACCAGGCTGCCGGCCGCGGGCTCGTCCAGCCCCGGCACGTCGAGCACCACCGCGGCGGCCACGCCGGTCTGCACCGCGGCCACGCCGGGGAGCCGCGCGATCCGCCCGGCCAGCGACTCGGGCGCGCGCTCCAGGCTCGCGAACACGTCGGCGAAGCGCGCCTCGCGGTAGTAGCGCAGCCGCGACTCGTCGAGCGAATCCAGCCCGCTGCGGAAGCTGACCGTGGCCGCGATCGCCGAAGCCACCACCAGCGCGATGGAGACCACCTGCGTGCGCAGCCGCCACAGGTCGCGCATCAGCTTGCGGTCCAGCGGGCGCATGGCGTCACCACTCCAGCACCGACGGAGAGACGCGCGCCTGGTTGCGCGTCTCCGAGGCGATGCGCCCGCTGGACATGTGCAGCACGCGGTCGCCGATGGCGGCGATCACGGCGTTGTGGGTGATCACGGCGGTGGTGGTGCCCAGCTCGCGGTTCACGCGGTCGATCACCTCCAGCACCAGCCGGCCGGTCTGGAAGTCGAGCGCGCCCGTCGGCTCGTCGCAGAGCAGCACGTCGGGCCGCTTGGCGATGGCCCGCGCGATCGCCACCCGCTGCTGCTCGCCGCCGGAAAGCTGGGCGGGAAAGTGGTGCAGCCGGTCGCCCAGCCCCACCAGCCGCAGCGCCTCGGCAGGGTCCATCGGCGCCTCGGCGATGTCGGTGACCAGCGCCACGTTCTCCACCGCCGTCAGGCTGGGGATCAGGTTGTAGAACTGGAAGACGAAGCCCACGTGCTCGCGCCGGAAGCGCGTGAGCGCCCGGTCGTCGGCGGCCGTCAGGTCGTGGTGGAGGAAGCGGACGGTGCCCGAGGTGGGAACGTCGAGCCCGCCCAGGATGTTGAGCAGCGTGGACTTCCCGCTCCCGGACGCGCCCAGGATGATCACCATCTCGCCCGGGTACAGGTCGAGGTCGACGGAGCGGAGCGCGGGCACCTCCACGGACCCCATGTGGTAGGTCTTGGTGAGGCGCCGCGCCGTCATCACCGGCTGCACGGCCGCGGGCGCAGCGGGGGGCGCGGCGATCATGGCGCGGCCTCCGCCGCCGCCCCGGCGAGGATTGCGTCGACATCGATCGCGGCCTCGAACGCGTCCCGCGCGGCCCAGGTCGACACCCGGTCGCGCCCCGCCGCCTTCGACGCGTACATCGCCTGGTCGGCGCGTGCGTACAGGGCGTCGGCCGAGATCCCCGGCCGCAGCTCCGCCACGCCGAGCGAGGCCGTCACGGATACCTCTCCATCCCCTGCGTGCACGCCGGCGCCGCGTACCGCGTGCAGCAGCCGTTCGGCCACGCGCAGCGCCTCCAGCGCGGTGGCGCCCGGAAGGAGCACGGCGAACTCCTCGCCGCCCATCCGCGCCACGCTCCCGCCCAGCCGCGCCACGTTCCCGCTCAGCCGCGCCGCGGTGTCGCCCTCGCGCACGCAGGTGGCGATCGTTTCGGCCACGCGGCGCAGCAGCCGGTCGCCCGTGGGATGCCCATGGCGGTCGTTCACCTGCTTGAAGCCGTCCAGGTCCAGCACCAGCACCGACAGGGGATCGCCGGAACGCAGCGACGCCGCCCGCGCCTCCTCGAGCCGCGGACGGAAGTAGCGCACGTTCTTGAGCCCCGTGAGCGGGTCCGAGACGGCCAGGTCGTCCAGCCGGCGGTTGGCGTCGACCAGCGCGTCTTCGTGGTGGCCGACCACCGCGCCGAACACCGCGAACCCCGCCGCGGCGCCCACGACCAGGTACTCGTACAGGAGGGGGTTGGACGCGATCTCGGCCCACAGCGGATGCCCGGGGTGCAGCAGGCAGTGGAGCGCCGCCCACCCCGGCGCGGCGAACACCCCGAAGAGAGCCCCTTGCAGGGCCCGTAACCGTCTGCGTGTCATGGAGCGCCTCCACCCGTACCCGGTGTCCGCGCGACCTCCGGAACGGCTGCCCGTCCGGCGGTTTTACGACCCTGCTGACAAGGTGCAGGCGCGGGCGGGGACGCGCGTCGGGGGATGCGGCGTACGCGTGTGGGGCAATGCGAGATTGTTCGCGGAAAGGCGGCCGAGGTCCGGGAGCCCCCCGTCCTGGCGCGGCGCTGCCGTCATCATCCCCTCGTCGCGCGCCGCCGCCGCGGCACCAGATCCGGGATGGCCCCAAACGTTTGCTTGCGCTCCGTCCGGCGCGAAGCATTCATGGAGTGTCCCCGCGAAACGACCAGGTTCCGCTTCCAGTGTGCATGCGCATGGGAGATCATGCCATGGCAGACCAGGTGCCCCCAGGCGACGCGCTGGATCGCAAGCTCGTGGATTCGCTGGTGGACGAAGCGCTGCTGATGCTCGACGGCCGCGGCGCGGTTCTACGCTCGAACACGGGCGCCCGCGCGCTGTACGGCCATCCGCCGGGCGAGCGGGTCGACCTTTCGCAACTCTACGCCCCCGAAGATGCCGCGATGGGCGCGCACGGCCGGGAGCTGCGCGAGGCCGAGGCGCGGGGCGGCGTAACGCGTGAATGCTGGCAATCGCGCGCGGACGGCACGCGCTTCTACGCGCAGGTGACCACCACCGCGCTCCGTGACACCAACGGGCGGCTCGAAGGCTACGCACGCCACGCGCGCGACGTGACCGAGCGGCTGCGGCACGAGGAGGCGCTCAGGCGATCGGAGCAGCGATTTCACGGGATCGTGGACCTGGCGTCGGAAGCGATCGTCTCCGTGGATGAAGACCAGCGGATCGTCCTCTTCAACCGTGGCGCCGAACGGATCTTCGGCTACGGGGCGGCGGAGATCGCCGGCGAGCCGCTCGCGCGGCTGGTTCCCGAGGCACAGCGCGGGGCGCACGCGGCGCAGGTCGCGGCCTTTGCGGCGACGGGCGCCACGGCGAGGCCGATGGGGGCGCGGGCCGAGGTGCGCGGGGTGCGGAAGAGCGGCGAGGAGTTCCCGGCCGAGGCCAGCATTTCCGTGATGCGGGACGAAGCCGGCCAGCGGGTGTTCACGGCCGTCTTGCGCGACGTCTCGGCACGCCGGGCGGCCGAGCGGGAGATCGAGCGGCTCCTGCAGGCGGAGCACGTCGCGCGCGAGCGCGCCGAGCAGGCGCTGCGCGCGCGCAGCGAGCTGCTGGGCGTAGTCGCCCACGATTTCGGAAATGCTCTCACGGCTGTCGGGTTCCACGCCTTCGAGCTCTCCGATTCGCTCCGGGCGCGCGCGATGCCCGACGAGGGCGCCCGGGCCGACGTGATCCTGTCCATGATCGAGCACATGGCGCGGCTGCAGCGCGACCTGGTGGACAGCGCCGCGCTCGAGGCCGGGCAGCTCACCATCTTTCCCGAGAAGATCGACGCGCGGCAGGTCCTCGAACGCGCCGTCGGGCTGTACGCGCAGTCCGCCGCCTCGCGGCGTGTGCGGCTGCGGCTCGACGCGCCGGCGGAGCCCCTCACCGTGCTGGCCGATGCCGACCGGATGCTCCAGGCGGTCGGCAATCTCCTCTCGAACGCGATCCGCCATTCCCCCGCGGACGGGACCGTCACCGTGTCCGCGAAATCGCGGGATGACGTGGTCGTGCTCTCGGTCGCGGACGAGGGGGCAGGGATCGGCTCCGAGGACGTGGCCCACGTGTTCGAGCCGTTCTGGCGCGGAGGCGCGCACGCGGGAACCGGGCTGGGACTCTCGATCGCGCAAGGGATCGCGAAGTCGCACGGGGGATCGCTCGCGGTGACCAGCCACCCGGGCCACGGCGCGGTCCTCACGCTTTCCCTTCCTCTCGCCTCCCGGCCCGGCATTCCTCCCCGCGAGGACCGCGCTGGCGAGGACCGCGCCGGCGACGCGCTCGCCAGCGCTCCGGAGCCGTCCGCATCCGCCGGCTCTTCCACCGCCCCTGCCCTGTAGGGATCCGGGAGCGGCCGCCGTGTCGCTCGACAGCTCGTGGTAGACCTTCGGGAAGACGATGCCGGGGGGACTTCACGGAAGTTGGCCGCGAACCTCTCCGCGTTGTCGGCCTCCGCGCGAACGCCACCTCGCGCAGTGTGCAGGCGCTGCACTCGGCGATGATCCCCTGGGGATGACCCGCTGCAGGAGGAATCCCAGCAGCTTCAGGTCCGAAACCACGGCGGCGCGGGCGCGGACGCGACAGCGATCGGGCCACCTCATACCGTTTGTGGGAAATGACCGTGCATTCTGCACCCGACCCGCCGCCTCGTCATCCTGAGCCTGAGGCTGACCACACCGTCGCCGCGGCATGAGCGAGCGGCCGCAAGCCGAAGGATCTGTGGCCGGTCGGCGCGAAAAAACGAGCGGTAGCGCACCGTCGGTCACAGACCCTTCGCGCTGCGGCCATCGGGACATCCGCGGCGGAGGCGT